>NZ_CP034791.1:0-302500 GCF_003999255.1 Caldicellulosiruptor changbaiensis | reverse complement strand
TCATTTCCAAAAAACTTTTGTCGCCAAACAACTTTAAAAATTGTTTTGGAAAAGATTTTCTGCTCTTTGGCCAAAGTCTAAGTCCGCTACCACCTGATAATATACAGGCATATTCCATAACTTTTTTATTCTTCCTTTTCTATGAGCTCTAAGGTCATCTTAAAGTAACCTTCCTTGCCTTCCATGACCTTGCCATCTTTTGTAACAAACTCTGAAAACCCAAAAGCCTTTGCCTTCTTTTCTGTATCTTCTGAATACTCACCAGGAACTAAAATTTCTATTCTGTCCTTTTTCTTCTTAGACCGCTTATATCCAATTACTAAATACCCTTGATCTGAGACAAGTCTAAAAACAAATGGATTAGAAATTATATATAAAAATGGGTGCAAATTTGAAAATCTAAAGATGTCTTTTTTGTCAACTTTCATCCACTTGACTTTATCATCAGAAAAAGGCTCAAACTTTTCGCACTTTTCTTTTAATTCTTCAAATATTCTCCTCCACGTTCTTTTATCACCAAATTCTAAAATGCAGTAGTTTTTTTCAAGCTCAGGCTGAACATCTTCTGTAGAATCTATTTTTTCGATGATTTTTTCTTTTTCCCTTTCATTTTCTAACTTTTCAATCTCCTCCGTAAGTTTTTCAATTATTGCGGGAAGTTCTTCTTTTTCGTCAGAGCGCTTATTAATTTCATTCACGTTGGTTTCTTCGCCACTTTCTTCTGCCTTTTGGGATATCACTTCAAATACCTGCAAGTTTGAATCCTCTGAGCTATTGTCTGCAAACTTCTTTTCACCATCTTCTTGATCCTTTTTAGATTCTGTATCTAAATTATTTTGAGCTACAAGATGGTGGTAATACAAGTTTTCATTTAAAGAAGTTTCGTCTAAAGTTTTATCATTTCCGTTCTTTACGCCTTTTTTCTCTTCCTTTTTCTTGCCTTCTTCAAGCTCCTCCAAAGTATCCTTTTCCAATGTATAAAGGTCTTTTTCATCAATACTTCCAATGAGCAATAGTTTTCTTTTCCCTTTTCTTTCTTTTATAATGGCAAAACCCATAATCTCCTTTAGCTGATAACCAGACCCAAACATATTGAACCTGCTTGTTGAAAGCAGTTGTGAGATTGTAGCCTTTTGTGGGCTTTGCAAATGGCAAAAGAATACCGGACAAAACTTATCCGTTCTTTTTACAATGCCCATTAAAGCTATTTTTTCTTCTTTTTCTTCAATCCCCTGGAGTACAACTTCCAAATCCACCGTATCAACAATTGCTTGAACTTTGACATACCCAAAAGGAACTCTATCTTTTTCTTCTATTCCCTTTAAGATGACCACAACCCTTGTAAATGCAGAATTTGAAAGCAAAACAAAAGACCTCCTTCACACCCTTTGTATCAGTATATGAAGGAGGTCTTGAATTTGGTGATTGTTTACCTTAAAAGCCTTTGTTTTAGTTTTTCGTTCTCTTCAATGAGCTCTTTGGGAAGTCTTTCTCCAAACTGGCTTAAAAACTGCCTTGAATCCTCTGCTTCTTTGATCCATAAATCTTTGTCTATCTCTAGAAGTTTTTCAACAGTTTCTTTGTCTATATCAAGACCTTCTAAGTAAAGATCATCAACATATGGAACATATCCAATTGGTGTTTCCTTTGCTCCTACTTTACCTTCACATCTTTCGATTATCCACTTGAGCACTCTCAAGTTCTCACCAAATCCTGGCCAGATGAACTTGCCATTTTCGTCTTGTCTAAACCAGTTCACATGGAAAATCTTTGGAGGTTTTGGAATCTTTTTACCCATCTCAAGCCAGTGCGCAAAATAGTCTGCCATATTATATCCACAGAATGGAAGCATTGCCATTGGGTCGCGACGAACTACACCCACCTTGCCCATTGCAGCAGCTGTTGTCTCGGACGCCATTGTTGCACCCACATATACACCATGCTGCCAATCAAACGCTTCATATACAAGCGGAGCAACCTTTGCTCTTCTTCCACCAAATATGATAGCTGAAATTGGCACACCTTTTGGGTTCTCCCACTCTTTTGAGATTGACGGACACTGTGCAGCTGGTGCTGTGAACCTTGCGTTGGGGTGAGCACCCTTTTCGCCGCTGTCTTTTGTCCACGGCCTTCCAAGCCAGTCAATTCCTCGCTCTGGCACTTCGCCATCCATGCCTTCCCACCAAACTGTTCCATCTTCTTTTAAAAGAACATTTGTATATATAGTATTTCTCTTTATTGTCTCCATTGCATTCGGATTTGTCTTGTAGCTTGTGCCAGGAGCAACTCCAAAAAACCCTGCCTCAGGGTTGATTGCCCAAAGTCTTCCATCCTCGCCTATTCTCATCCATGCAATGTCGTCGCCAACAGTCCAAACCTTATATCCAAGCTTTTTGAGAGGCTCTGGCGGAATTAACATTGCAAGGTTTGTCTTTCCACACGCGCTTGGGAACGCACCTGCGATGTATGTTACTTTACCGCTTGGGTCTTCAACTCCAACAATTAGCATGTGCTCTGCCATCCAGCCTTCTTTTTTCCCCAAGTAGCTTGCAATTCTGAGCGCAAAACATTTTTTGGAAAGAATGACATTGCCACCATATCCTGAGTTTACGCTCATGATAGTGTTGTCCTGTGGAAAGTGACAGATGTACCTCTTCTCTGGGTCAAGTGTTGCTTTTGAGTGAAGTCCTTTTACAAAGTCAGGAGAAGAGCCAAGATGTCTTAGCGCAACATCGCCAATTCTCGCCATGATTCTTAAGTTAAGTACAACATAGATGCTGTCTGTCAGCTCAATGCCCACTTTTGAATATGGTGACCCAACAGGTCCCATCAAGTATGGAACAACATACATTGTTCGACCTTTCATGGAACCGTCAAAAAGTGAGTAGAGCATCTTGTAAGCCTCGTTCGGGTCCATCCAGTTGTTTGTTGGACCTGCCTCTTCTTTTGTTGGAGTGCAGATAAATGTCCTGTCTTCAACCCTTGCAACATCGCTCGGATGTGTTCTGTGAAGATAACACCCTGGAAGCTTTTCCTGGTTGAGCTCCATCAGCTCCCCCGTCTGAAGAGCTTCTTTAATGAGCTTCTCTTTTTCCTCTTCAGATCCATCTATCCAGACAATCTTGTCTGGCTTTGTAATCCTTGCCATCTCGTCAATCCATTGATACACGGACGGATGCAAGTTCACCTCTACCACCTTTTCTCCACCACCTTGCAAGTTTTATTCTGTACAATTGCAATTTGTATTATATTATACCTTAACTTAACTGAAAATGTCAAAATAAAAAATTAAGGCGATGTGTAAAAATGAAATTGTACATATCAATTGTTGCAAAGCCCTTTTTACTTGACTTGCAATTTTAAATTCTACTTTCAAGTTCTTTGTAAAGTCTTACAAAATGGTCCAAACTCAAATCCTCTGCCCTCAAATTTTCCTGCAAAGAAGCTTTTTCCAATATACTCTTTAGTTTTGCTTTTTCAATCTCAAGAGACTTTGAAAGAGAGTTCAAAATGGTTTTTCTTCGTGTAGAAAAGCAAGCGTGAACTATCTTGAAAAACTTTTTCTCATCAACATCTGGAATATCTTCTTTGAAGCTTACCTTTAAAACAGTTGAGTCAACCTCAGGTCTTGGAAAAAAGACATTCTTGCTAACATGAAAGAAGTCTTCTACTTTACAATAAAAGTTCATTGCAACTGTCAAAATCCCATAGTCTTTTGAACCAGGTTTTGCTAAAAGTCTCTGTGCAACTTCCTTCTGAACCATAATTGTAAATGACTCTATATAATTTCTGTCCTCAAATAACTTGAATAGAATCTGTGAAGTTACATAATACGGTAGATTGCCAACAACACAGAGTTTTTGACTGTTTGTTAAATTTTTAACATTAAGCTTAAGAAAATCTTCATTTATTATCTCTACATTTAAAAGATTTTGGCAAACCTCTTTTAAGACATTCAAAATCTTTTTGTCAATCTCAACTGCAAAAACCTTTTTTGCCTTTTGAGAAAGAAATGTTGTCAAAGTCCCCGGCCCTGCTCCAATCTCCAAAACCTCTTTTTGATCAATCTTTGCAAGATTCACTATCTTTCTTACAATGTTTTCATCAATCAAGAAATTTTGACCAAGTTTTTTATTTGGCTTAAGACTATACTTTTCAAGAAGTGAAAGAAGCTCAGAAATTGTAATGGCAATCTCAACTCCTTCTTTCTCAAAAATAAAGTCTTTTTTTAAAAATAAATGGCTCTGAAGCCCACAATCTTCAGAACCATTCTCCTTTTAGCTTATGGCATTTTTTTCACTTTTAATCTCTTGGCTCAGCCTTCTTCAAAACTTCTTTTACGGCCCATTTGTAAACCTTTAGCTTTACCCTGTCAGCCCCTACCTCGATTGTCAAGATGTCATCCTTGATATTCACAATCTTTCCAACAATTCCACCGTTTGTTACTATCTCATCACCAACAATGAGTGAATTTATCATGTCTCTGAACTGTTTTTCTCTTCTTCGTTGGGGAAGGATGATAAAAATATAAAAGATGACAAACATCAAAAGCAGTGGAAGAATTAGTTGAGTAAACACAAGCACCCATGTAGCCCCTGCTGGTGCCTGATTTGATGAGCTTTGAGCGTTGTTTGTCGCAAAAGCTACCTCAAACAAAAGATTAAAGAGTTTCATAAAGTTCTTTTGCCTCCTACTTATCAATTTGATTTTTTAATCTAAAACTAACATAATAATATTATAATAGTTTTCAAAAAAAGACAAGCACTTTTGAAAAGCATAAGGAGGAAGTAGGGATTATGGCAGTTTCAAATAGCAATCTCAAAATTGACAGACTTTATTCAGGCGGGGTTATAACAAACTACTACTGCTCATCAAGGTGTCGGCATTGTCTTTACAACAGCTCACCTTCATGGAAAAAAGAGTATATAACTCCTCAGATGGCAGACAAGGTCTTTAAGACCTTAAAAAAGTTTGGAGTTTACTCTGTTCATATAGGCGGTGGTGAGCCTTTTTTGAATTTTGAAGGTCTTAAAAAGGTTGTAGAGAAGGCAAATGAAAATGGAGTGTACATAGAGTACATTGAGACAAACGCATCATGGGTGGAAAATGAAAAAGAGGCAAAGCAAAAGCTAAAAGAGCTAAAAAGTCTTGGAATAGAAACTATTTTGGTATCAATCAGTCCATTTCACTTGACTTTGTCAGTTTGAAACTCAAAAAGCTTGGGAGGACTGGGATTGACAAAATATGGACCTCAATTTTGTCACTACATCATTTGCTAATACCAATAAATTCTAAGCCTTCCTCATATGTGATGAAATTTTTCGGCCCCTTTATCTTCATCACATTCAGTATATCTCCAGCTCCTTCTTCTGTCCTTTGCTTTATCAAATATTTCTTCCCTTTTATCTCTATTTCAAAAAAGTTCATTGAATCTATTGCTTCCATTATCCTTTCACTACTTATTCCTTTACCTTTTTTCCTCAAAATATATTCCAATGTCCTCTGTAATAAAAATGCCAAAAAACATATCACAAAATGTCCTTTTATTCTGCTTTCTGTAAAGTGATATATCGGTCGTACTTCTAAACAGCTTTTCATTACTCTGAATGACTGTTCTATCTTCCATAAATCGTGATATGCTCCTAAAACTTCTTCTACATCCATATCCTTTTTGCTCGTTTGTATTGCATAATAACCGTCAAACTTCTCATCTCGTTTTATCGCTTCCTCATCCAGTACATATTCTTCTGACTTTGATTTCTTCTTCAAATATTTCCTCGCACCTTTTTTCTCTAAGGCTGTTATACTTCCTTTGTTCTCTAAAAGCTCTTTGGCTTTTGATACCAATCTCTCTCTGTCTTCTTTGTCTTTCTTAGCTCTCTTGCTTGAATACGTTATTATCAGTCTCTCTTCTATTTTAAACTCTTTACCCTCTTCATCCTTGATAACATTTGTTCTTTCCAATACCTTATATTTGAATTCATCCCCATAAATTTCTTCAGCATTCAAACAACTTTTTCCATCAAGCCTTTTATATCCTTCTTGCTCAAATACTTCATCTAAAACTTCTTTACTTGCATTCTTTAATCTGCTTGCTACTATATAATCGTATCCCGCTTCTTTTATCATCTTTAAATTTAATCTGCTGTTGAGCCCTTTGTCTGCTACTATCACTATCTTATCTATACTAAATTTTTCCTTCAGTTTCCTCAGTATCTTTACCATTGTCTTGCTATCTATTGTATTGCCAGGAAAAAGTTCATAACCTATCGGCCTGCCTTCTTTGTCTACCAAAAGCCCTAACACAACCTGTACTTCATTTATCTTGTTGTCTTTGCTAAAACCAAAATTTTTAAGTTCATCGGCTCTACAACTCTCAAAGTATATTGTCGTCACGTCATAAAAAACTACATCAACTACCATCTTAAATAAATCCCTATTTTTCTGATACAGATACGTCTCTAAATCCTCTTTTATACTGTCAAGAAAATCTAAACACCTGTACAACTGATTTAAATCTATATCCTCTTCAAATCCAAAATATTTATTTCTCTGATGATAAGTTCTTAGTTTGCTCATAGGTTCTATCAATCTCTGTATGGTCATTAAAAAACTTACTTTGTCTACATCAAATTTTATCTTTCTCCCTTTTGTTGCTTTCTCTTTTAAAAACTTATCTATTTCAAGTTCTTCCCATAACTTTCTGAATACAATGTATCCCCAATTTTTTATAACTGCATCCGATACATCCTCTTCAGATTCAATAGTAACAGCTTCTGTATTCTTAGTAGTTGTTCTTTCAACAATATCAGATAGTTTTTTTACAATGTTTTTAAAAGCAGGATCACTTTTGAGAAGATCAAGTCTACCAAAATTAAATAACACTCTTTGTTTTACCTTGCCATTTTCACGATAGTTTTCGACTAATCTAACATACTGGTAACAGCCAGCATTAGTTATTTTGACAAACATATGGTAACTCCTCAAAGGTATTTTGAGTAATTGTACCACAAAATATTCAAAATGTCAAGTATTTATGGCATATTTCAGACTATAATTTGCCACTACAATTTTTAAAATTTTTTATTTTTCTATTCTCAAAACCCGCATAAATTAAGACTTTGTTATTTTTTGTTAGCTCAAAAACCCCTCCTAACTGACAAAGTCAAGAAAAAGTTTGGAGTTTACTCTGTTCATATAGGCGGTGGTGAGCCTTTTTTGAATTTTGAAGGTCTTAAAAAGGTTGTAGAGAAGGCAAATGAAAATGGAGTGTACATAGAGTACATTGAGACAAACGCATCATGGGTGGAAAATGAAAAAGAGGCAAAGCAAAAGCTAAAAGAGCTAAAAAGTCTTGGAATAGAAACTATTTTGGTATCAATCAGTCCATTTCACAATGAATACATTCCGCTCAAAAAAGTGTTAAAGTTAATAAACCTTTTAAGAGATGTTGGAATTGAAATCTTCCTGTGGGTAGAAGGTTTTTTACCTGAGATAAAAAGGTTTGACATTGAAGAAACACATTCCTTTTCAGAATATATTGATACCTTTGGCGTAAACTATATAAAATCGCTACCTTTGCGCTATTACCTTACATTAAATGGAAGGGCAATAAAAACTTTTGAAGAATTCTTCCCTAAAAAGAGT
The DNA here is from genome assembly GCF_003999255.1 of Caldicellulosiruptor changbaiensis. GTDB lineage: Bacteria > Bacillota > Thermoanaerobacteria > Caldicellulosiruptorales > Caldicellulosiruptoraceae > Caldicellulosiruptor > Caldicellulosiruptor changbaiensis. Next base: position 294,853 of record NZ_CP034791.1, on the reverse strand, counting down.
ATTGAGGAAATACTCGAAAACTCATCTCCCTGCCATGAACTAAACAGCAAGACTCATTTTCATATGGACCTTTTTGGAAATTTTATCCCAAACCCATGTGTGGGATTCAAAATTTCTATTGAGGACTTGGGAAAAGATCTTGATGACAAAAAGTATTTTTTTGTAAATATGCTCTACACAAAAGGTATTCATGAGCTTTTCAGGTTTGCTAAAGAAAACTTTGGATATGAAGCGAAAAAAGGCTATCTTCACAAATGCAGTCTGTGTTTTGACATAAGAAGGTCCTTGGTATTAGGGAAAAACATAGAGGCATTTGATCTTGGGCCAAGAGAATTTTATGAACAGTATTAAAATCTTTTTAATTTCTCTCTCAGCCACTTTATCCCTTGGCCGCTTAATAAAAAGAGTGTAAAAATTGCAGGGTAGTGATAACGTGGCTGAACTTCTAAAAATATGTGTAATACAACATAGCCAAGGAATATAAGATTTAACAAAAGAAAAATTTCTTTGTTGGCATTTTTTTTAGATGAGAGAATCCCTAAAATGATGTAAATCAAAATTACATAGTAGTATAGCTGAGAGAACATATAGAAAATGGTTGGATGAATTTTTACAAGATTAACAAAATATGTGGTTTTGTAAACTTTAAAAGTACTCCAAAAATACCCAAAGCTATCATCGCCCCAGATAATAGCATGTTTGCGAGGGAGAATAGCAATAAATTTTTTTGTCTCTTTTCTGAGTCTCTCTAAACCTATTTTCATAGCCTCACCGTGCATCTTTTGAAAATCATAAGCATATTTTTTAACAAACAAAGAATGTTTAGGATTGTTCATACCATATGTTGTATAGTCTGTACCAATCATGAGATTAAGCCCCATTGATGTTTTCCACACAGGAATGCCTGTGAGACAAAAAATTAGATATCCTAATGTATAGAATGTAATAACGTATGAAATTATACTTAAGATAGCAATCTTTAAGGTTTTAAAATCTTTACAAAGAGCTTTTAGTGCAAACAAGAAAACCATCGCAATTATGATCACAACAGCAACAGGTCTTATATGATTTGAAATTGCCACAAGGACTCCTGCAAATATGCCAAAAATAGCTTTTTTCTCTTTTATTGTCCTTATCAAAAAATACAGCCCCAGCATAAAAAACACAATAAATGGGTGTTCAGACGCCAAAACTGAATTATACATTATCTGCGATGGCCAGAAGGCATACAAAACTGCTGAATATGTGGCTGCTTCTTTGCCAAAAAGATAGTCAACAGTAAAATATATGATAAGTCCTAAAATTACTGAAAGAAACACATTGAAAAGTTTTCCTACAATCACGCTGCTTCCAAAAATCTTGAAAACAAGTGCCAAAATTAATGAATATCCAAATCTGAACCTAAAGAGTGTAAAAGTCATGTCATACCCTTTTAAAAAGCCTTGAGAAGCTTTTTGGGCATAGGAATAAAAACACAAATAGTCCGAAACCGGCTTTGTTGGCATCAAAAAAATCCATATAAGTCTTGGAGCTGCTATAACAAGAATTAACAAGAGTATAGCGAGTTTTTTGTTTGCCAGTTTTCGAAATATAAAAAGCCAAATATTAAAGATTAAAAAAGCTGACAAAAGAAGAATAACCATCACAACAAAACTTATTTTCTTATGTGTAAGAGCAACTATCCGAAACTGAAATGACAAAACAATGGCTAATCCTAAAAGCACTACAACAATGTATCTAAAAAATGTGTCAAGTCTTCCTACTGTATTTTGCATTCACATACCCTACCCTTTCAAAATTTGTTAAATACCCAATACTTATACGATAAATAGTTTATCATTTGAGCGCAAAGAGTTGCAAGAACTTTGGCGATTAAAATTGAATTTGATAGGTAGGTTTTTGAAAGTTTTAAGACAACAATTGAAGATCCTAATGAAACAAGGTTTGTAATCACAAATTTTAACAGCTTTGTAATTATTACTTTTCCGGTGGTTTTGTCTTCAAATGTCCACTTTTTGTTCATTATAAAGCTATTTATCATGCCGCTTGTGTACCCAAAAACCTGACTGAGTGAGTAACTGATATGAAAGACAAAATAAAAAAGAAAAAATACTGCAAAGTCAACTGCCGTATTTATAACCCCAACTATCGAAAATTTCACAAGCTGGACTATTTGCTTTTTGTACAAATTTATCTTTTCTACAAAATAGCTAAAATTATTCATCCCCCGCTATCTCCTCGATGAAGTATAAAGGTCTTCTTTTGACCTCTTTATAAATTTTGCCAATATACTCACCAATGAGCCCTAAGGCAACAAGCTGAAGCCCGCCTATAAACCAAATTGAAATTGTAAGCGAAGTCCAGCCTGTAACAGCTTGTCCTCTTAATTTCTGTACTATCGCATATATAAGAATTACAAGACTTAGCAAAAACATCAAAAAACCAGCTGTTGTGATATACTTTATGGGCTTTACCGAAAAAGATGTAATCCCTTCAAAAGCAAAAGATAGCATTTTTCTGAGTGGATACTTTGTTTTCCCTGCTACTCTTTCTAACCTTTCATAGTAGACAACTGTTGATTTTAAGCCAATTAATGGAATCATACCTCTTAAGAACAAGTTTCTCTCTTCAAACTGCAAAAGATACTGGACTGCTCTTTTACTCATGAGCCTGTAATCAGCATGATTAAAAACAATCTCAACTCCAAATGCCTTCATTAGTTTATAAAAGCCCTCTGCAGTAAACCTTTTGAAAAACGTATCTGTTTTTCTGCTGCTTCTCACTCCATACACAATCTCATAACCTTCCTTGTACTTTTGTATAAACTCATCAATGACATTGATATCGTCCTGCAAATCAGCATCCAATGTAATTATACAATCAGCAAACTTTACAGCATAGCTCATTCCTGCCATAAGGGCGTTTTGATGCCCACAGTTTCGCGAAAGTTTGACCCCCAAAAATCTCTTATCCTCTGCAGCAGCTTTGATTAGATCCCACGTTCTATCACGGCTTCCATCGTCAACAAAGACAACTTTGCTTTTATCAGAAATTAGCTCTTTTTCAATGAGGCTTTGCAGTTTTTCACCCATCTTTTGAATTGTGAAAGGCAGCATTTCTTCTTCGTTAAAACAGGGGATTACAAAGTATACTCTCGGTGGCATTTTTCGCAGCTCCTTTAATAACTTTTGAAGATATTATATAATAGTTTCTTGAGAACTTCAAATTTTAAGTATAAAGCGGCAGCCTCTTTTGACAAAAAATAAAAGAAAGAAAAATTTTTTGTCAAAATATGCTAAACATAAATACTTAAAACAAGTATTAAATAATTGAAAGGCGGGAAAAAATCAAAATGGTTAATATAACTTCAAAAGTTTTAAAAAACACCTTAATTTATTTCGTATACGTCATTATCATTCTTTTTGTATTGTATGTTTTTGAAAAAAATTTTCTTAATGGAAACATAGACTACATACTACCTACTCGAATCCCAAAACCTTTATCAAGATTGCTCCTTTTAATGTCAGTACTTATTGGAAGCATAATTCTTGTATTAGTAAATAGCAAAATAAATATTTCTCAGCTCAATGACAAATACATATTGGTTACATTGTTTATCACTGCAACATTACTTTCACTACCATTAATATTTTTTTCTGAAATTATGCCTAACTCTGATTTTTTAACTTATTACTTGATAGCTAAAAATTTACTTAATGGAAAAATATTTATCCCAAATTATATAGCAGTATTCCCGCATACAATTGCGTTCTCTACCTTTTTGTCTTTTGTTTTTCGCTTGTTTGGCCCATCAATACTCTCAGCACAATTAACAGGCATAGTTCTTTCATCACTATCAGTTGTTTTTGTCTATCTAATTGGGCAAGAAGTTAGTAAAAGGCAATATGGATTTATTGCTGCTTTAATTTGGACCTTAATGCCATCCAGAATTTTTTATTCAGTTTTAATATGTACAGAAAACTTATTTAATGCCATAGCACTATTATCTGCGTTGATATTTTTAAAAGCAATGAACAATACCCTGCCAATAAAGAATAAATATTTAAATTTCGTTTTAATCGGCGTTTTATTTGCCATATTGAATAGCATTAGACCTAATGGCATTATTGTATTTATAGCATTTATTGTATTTTATCTTTTGTTTTTTGAATATAAAAGTGACAGAGAGAATGTTTTTTTCTTTTTTAAAATTCATTTAAAAAAGGGGTTAATAGTAAAAAGTTTTTTTGTGCTAACGGTTTTTATTGCATATTTCTTGACTTCATTCTCAATTAATCTTGCTATTGAATCAAAAATTAAACAACAAATTGCAACCCCAAGAATTGGGTGGAACATGTATGTGGGTCTGAATGTATCCTCGCACGGTCAATGGAATAAAAAAGATTCTGAATTATTTAGTAAATTAATACAAGAAAAAGGTCCCCAACAAGTTCAGAAAACCTTTTTTGAGCTTGGCATTAAAAGATTACAAGATATTATAAAAGACAAAAAAATGAAAAGATTTATCCTTGATAAAGTAATTACAATGTGGCATGCTGACCATGAATCTTATGATTACGCTGCAGGAGCTCAACCAAAAAATTCAAGAGCAAAGCTAAAGTTTTCACAAAATAATAAGGCTGCAAAACTTATCTTTGATACTTATTACTACATTGTTTTATTTACCTCCTTGTTGGAATTAATAATGCTAACAATAAAGAGAGGAGGTTTAAAACCAGTAATTCTAATAGGATGCTTTATTATCTTAGGAACTATTTTGTTACACATCCCTTTCGAAGTAGCATTAAGATATAAAAACCATGCTTTGTTATGGTTTTGTTTTATTTCAGCCAATGGAATAGTTACAATTTCAGAAAAAATTACAATATCAAGTAAGCTAAATGTAAATAATTAACCATAGCTTATATCCTATTCTTTTCAATATCCTAATCTTAGCTTTTTTATAGACCTTAGTAAAAATCTATATAATCTATAACAATAAAAAGGCCGTCTTTGTGTTGACAGCTCACCTAAGGTTTTTTCCTTTTATTAGTTATCCAAATTAAAGTAAGAATATTGACAATTGCAATCATCATTGCACATATCACTAATGTAAATTCTAATCCGTTTTTTCTAAAATAAAGTAGCCAAATTAGTGATAATACAATTATAATCATTGAAAGAAAAAAATAAAACTTTTGCATCTTCTCATCTCCATCAATTTCTCAATCTAATCTTTAAAAACATGGCAAGCAATATAATGGTCCGCATTTACCTTCTCAAGTTCAGGTGTGATGCTCAAACATTTATCAACAAAATAGTTACATGCATGTGAAAATGGACAGTTTTTTGTCTCAGGCCCCCTTATTGGTGGGTCGTGCGACCTTAGCTGTTCGATCTCTCTATTTCTTGCCAGCTCTGGATCCGCAATAGGGCTCGAACTAATAAGTACTTTTGTATAAGGATGAATGGGTCTTGTTATTACCTCTTCACTTGTCCCTTTTTCAACAATTCTGCCACCATATATAACTGCTATCTCACCTTTTTCATAAGTAAAATACCTTGCTGCTCCAATATCATGTAAAATGAGTATGACAGTGATATTATGTTTGTCATTTAGGTCTTTTAATAACTTTATTATTGCAGCTCTTAGCGACATGTCAATCATACTTATAGGTTCATCAGCAATTAGTATCTCAGGCTGTGCAGTCAGCGCACGTGCAATTGCAAGTCGCTGGCGTCCACCACCAGATAAATGGTGTGGATATTTATTAAAAAAATAGTCAGGTGGCATCAGGCCAACCATTTCTAAAAGCTCATAGACCTTTTCTTCTAACTTTCTGCCTGTAAGACCTTGGCACTTTTTCAACGGGTCAGCTATTATCTTAAAAATGGTCTTTGATGGGTGCAAAGATGCATAGGGGTCTTGATGAACGTACTGAACTTTTTTTCTTAAATGTTTGTATTCACTTCTATTTACATCTTTTAAACTTGTCCCAAACCAGTATACATCACCAGATGATGGTGCATCAAGATTTGCCAATATTCTTGCAAGTGTAGTCTTTCCCATACCACTTTCGCCAATAATAACTAATCTGTCACCTTTTTTGACTTCTAAATTTATATTGTCAAGGACTAATTTATATCTTTTCTTGAATAATCCTTGAGAATAAATTTTACTTACATTCTGTGCTTTTATGGCAATTTCGCTCATTCTCCATATCCTCCTTCTTCATACAAATGGCATGCTACCTTCGTTCCACTTGAAAGCTGAACAAGTGGTGGTCTAACTTTCTTGCAAATGTCCATTACTTGTTCACATCGCGGATGGAATCTGCATCCAGAAGGAGGATTAAGTAAACTTGGTGGGTCGCCAGGGATTGCTTTTATTTTTGACATATCTGCATTAATTGCCATAATGGAATTTATTAGTCCTTTGGTATAAGGATGTTTAGGATTTTTGAAAATTTCAACTGTTGGACTGCACTCCACCAAACATCCGCCATAAATTACAAAAATATTGTCAGCAAGTTCGGCTGCAACTGCAATGTCGTGAGTCACAAAAATAAGTGTAATATTAAGTTTCCTTTTAAGCTCCTTTAGCAGCTGAATGATATGTGCCTGGGTTAAAACATCTAAAGCAGAAGTTGGTTCATCAAGTATTAGAATTTTAGGCTCAAGAAGCAATGCCAGTGCTATCAACACCCGCTGTTTCATACCACCTGAAAGCTGCATAGGATAGGCATTAAGCACAGTTTCAGGATTGAGTCTCACCATCTTTATCTTTTCAGAAGCTCTACTAATCAATTCGTCCTTACTCCAGTTTATCCCATGGGCTTGGATTGTATCTCTAAAATGGTCAATAATTTTCATAGTAGGATTTAACGATTGCTGAGCTGCTTGAGGAACAAGCGCTATCTCTTTCCATCTGATTGTCCTCAGCTCTTCTTCGGTAATTTTTAAGAGGTCCTTTCCTTTGTACTCAACAGTACCTGCAAGAATTCTTCCATTGGGGGGTAAAGTTCTTGTCATTGCTTCAATTATTGTACTTTTGCCCGACGCACTCTCCCCTACAATTGCTGCAGCGGTATTCTCAAAAATCTCAAACGACACGTCATCTGTGGCTTTGATAGTGCCTTCTCTTACTAAATAAATTGCCTTGAGATTAGAAACCTTCAACAAACAATTCATTTTTATTCATGCCCCCGAAGTTTAGGATTAAACACTTCCTCAATTCCTTGAGCCAGTAATATTCCTCCATAAATCAGCAGCACAATATTGAGGATTATAAAAAACGGATAGTGAAACCCCTTAGGTGTATATAATGCCCCTGCTTGGTACAGAGCATAATTTAGCATTATTCCCCAATGAGTGGGATCAAATTTTGCAAGTCCTAAAAACATCAGTCCTATTGAAAATTCCATTGCACTTTTTATCTGCGTTACAAAATTTATGAAGATATAAGGTATTAACAGCTTTGCAATGTCACTGAATAGTATGTAGCCAAGCCCCATGTTTAGCATTCTTGATGCTTCTATAAACTCTTTTGATTTGATGGCAAGTACCTGAGCTGATATCTGTTTTGCCAGCGGTGCCCACAACCAGATAGCAACCAGCAGAGCAATTTCAACAGCGTTCAATTTAGCATTTGTAAATATCGCCGCTAAAATCAAAAGTGCAGGAAATGAAGGAATGACTAAAAATACAGTTATGACCGCATCTAAAATCTTCCCTGCAATTCCCTCAATGTATCCTCGAGCAACACCGAAAATTGTACCTATAATCACTGCAAATAAGCTTGCAAGCAATGTAAGCGAGATTACAGACCTTGACCCATGAACAATTTGTTGAAATATATCAACACCGAAATAGTCTGTACCAAATGGGTGTTTGAGTGAAGGTTTTTGGTATCTTTCTGCAAAGTTGGAATTCATATTTAATGGAACTACTAATGGTCCTATGGTTGCCATTAAAATAAAAAAAGAAAGTATTATCAAGCCAATTAGAGATTTTTTATTTGTAAGTATAGGCTGAATATAGTCATAAAAAAAGTTTGAAAATCTCCTATTTTTCATTTTAGCTTCACCCTTGGATCAATTAATGCATATATAATCTCGGCTATAAAGGTAGCAACAATCACACCAATTACAATCAGTGAAAATAAACCTGTTAAAAGCCCAAAATCTCTCACAGCAATTGCTTTTCCAAAATAAAATCCAATACCAGGATAATTGAAAATAGACTCAACCAGTGTATGTCCTCCTAACATGTAACCTACTGAAATTGCAAGGCTGGCAACCAGTGGTAGCATCGCATTGTTTTTTATATACTTATTTGCAATTACAGAATCTTTCAAACCACGTGCCTGAGCAAACCTAATATAATCTTCCTCCATTACTTGTGATGTATTTCCCCTCATTGCAAGCGTCCAAGCTGCCATCTGAGGAATGGCTGTCGCAAACATAGGCCCAATTGCATGATGCAAGACTTTTAAAATGAACTGAACTGAAAACGAAGGCTCAACATCAACCGGATAAGCACCGCCAATAGGAAGCACTCTTAGTCTCACAGCAAAAATAAATAAAATCAGCACAGCCAATACAAATGGAGGAACAGCTTGAATTATGCTGGAAATTGTTGAAATTATTAAGTCAATTATTGTTCCTCTTTTTTGTGCAGCAAAAGCACCCATAAAGATCCCAACCATGAAACTTACAAATGTAGCAAGTGATATAACAAATAAAGTCCATGGCAGAGATTTAGCAATTATCTCATTTACGCTTGTCTGATAAAATGCTGAATAACCAAAATTGCCTTTAAATAGATTTGAAATAAACCTGAAATATCTGACCACCAGTGACTCGTGAGGGTCAACCCCCATTATTTTATGTGCAATTTCAAGCGCTTGGTCCATTTGCATATTTCTCTGCTGGGCTATTGAAACAGCCAGGCCATAAGCGGGGTCGCCTGGCATCTTATTTACCAGGACAAAAACCCCGCTTATGGCTATAATCAATACTATGAACAGATAAACAAGCCTATCAACAATATATCGCAATTGATTACCCTCCATATATTACATTATTTTTTAGGAACAAGCTTACCTGTTGTGATTAAGAGATTGTATACCCTTTCTATTCCACCAGGTGCAAGTGACCAGATTGGATCATCTTTTGCTGGCCAACCTGTTACCTTTCTGCCATCTGAATAGTAAATCGGTAGAACCTTTTCAAATAGTGGTATTACAGGCAAATACTCATTGGTAATGTATGCTAATTTTTGTATAACATCTATTGACTTCTTCTTATCCTGTGCAACATCTCTCAACTGCTCAGTCAAATCATATGGAGAAAGCTTACCCCATGGTGTTGCATATTTATCCTTTGCTGGGAATTTTGTTATGTTATATACATCGGTCTGATACAATCTCTGATACCCTGTATATGGATGTGGATAACCCCACCATGCAACTCCAAATTCAATAGCTGCTTCATAATCGCCACTCTTCATAACCTGGTCTCGCATACCGTCTGGAATAAGTTTCATTTCAACTTTGAAGCCAAAATTATTGAGCTGTTGAACAACTTCTCTTGCAGCTAAAACCCAGTCATTGTGCGGTCCGTATACTGATAGTGTAAACGCAACTGGTTGACCATTTGATTGCTGCCATGTATTGCCTACCTTCTTATATCCAGCCTTTTTTTAGAATATTTTCTGCTAATTTGTAATTCATTGTGTACTTGGTTAACTTGTTCATCGTATCCTTTGTTATCCACTTAGATTCCATGCTCTTTAGTACACCATGAGCATAAGGGGTGGTTGTAAATGCCTGCCATACTGCTACATCTCTTATCTTAGACCTATCTAACACATATGCAATTGCTTTTCTCAAGTTTATATCTTTAAATAGAGGTTTTTGATAGTTAAAAACTAATGCTATTTCTGACAAGTCAGAGGTAGTTTTAACCTTCAAGCTTGGATTGAGAATACTTAGCTGGTCAACTACATCTTTTGGCATATTTGGATGTGCAGCGTATATCTCACCTGAGATAAGTGATGCCCATACAAATTCATTAGAAGACCATCTTCTGAATGTAATTTTTCTTATCTTCATCTTTGAATATAACCAGTGGTACTTGTTAGCAGTAAGTACCATTTCTGACTGTGTTATTTTTGTTGGTTCAAATGAACCTACAACTGGCATTCTCTTGAGTGTCTTGAACGGTGAGAAAGCATTAATTTGTTTTCTAAGCTGGTCTGCTTTCTTATCATACTCCTCCTTTAGCTGAGCATCTGGGGTCTTACCTTGAGATGTCAGTGCAAATATCTTCTTACCTAAGTCAGCCACCTCTTTTGCCTGATTTGACCATTTGCCATAAACATGGTATGGAGCCAAAGCTGCCATCGCAGCATCTGTAAGGATTGTATGAACAAATGATTGAGGAGCATCCTTTGAAAGTGTGAAGACAACTGTGTAATTATTTGGGGCTGTGACAGATGCAATTTCATATGGCCACTGCCACATTGCTTGAATGAGATTGATTGTGGTTATTACGTCTTTTGCAGTAAATGGCTTGCCATCGCTGAACTTTGCATTTTTTCTGAGGTTAATTGTAACTTTGCCTTTTTCAATCTTCCAGCTCTCTGCTAATCTTGGGATATATTCACCTGTTTGTGGAATGTAATACGCAAAAGGTTCATATGCAAACCACCATGCACCGCCAATTGCTCCCGGGCCGAAAGGATTACCATGGAATGGATATGGCCAGTCTGTTGCCAATCGCAGCTCACCTGAAGAGCTTGAAGTAGAAGCTGCAAATGAAATTCCCATTACACTTAACAAGAATAACATAACCAGCAGAACTGACAATAACCTTTTGAGACGAACAGACATCTTCCAAATTCCTCCCTTGCCCTTAGATTTTTTATTATTTTTGTTCAAAAGAAATGAACAGAAAGAAGAACTGTGCATTCAAATTATACACCTTTTTTGCAAAATGTGTCAAGTTATTTTGCTTGATTTTACAATGTTATTTAAATTGATTTTATAGAAAGGTCTTTTTCTTTAGGACTTTTAAAAACGTTCAAAGTGCCTTTATCGATTTTCTTATATTTAATCTGCAAAATATTCTTACATCTTCAACTGGTTTGTTAGGATATTTTATTCTCTCAAGTAGCTGCTTGACCGCTCTTTGCCCATAATAATTTCTGTCAATGTGAATCATTGAAAGGGCTGGTCTGAAGTGTTTCACAAGTTCAGTATCATCAAAGCCAACAATGCTAATATCTTTTGGAATCTGAAATCCCATTTCCTTCAGTATGTTAGCAGTAAGCAATGTAGACAAATCATTTACGCAAAAAAATACCTGAGGCATTCTCTCCAAGTTCTTTAAAAATGCCTGAATCTCCGGTTCGGGATTTTTGCTAAAATCCTTGAACCCTTCAATTTTACACACTTTTTTGTCAATCTCAATTTTAAACTCTTCATGAGCATCCATAAAACCTTCCCATCTTTCTCTATAACTAATAGCGTGATTAATGTCTCCTATAAAACCAATATGCTTAAATCCTTGCTTTATCAAATACGCTATAGCTGCCTTTGTAGACCTGTAATTGTCTGTGTTTACAGTGTCTATACAGGTACTGTCTACTAAATTGTCAATTACAACTGTGGGAATCTTTTTTTCTTCAATTTTTTTGATCATATTCTCGTTTATGGCAGACACAATTATAATCCCTTCAAACGATGAACTTGTTAAAATCTGGTCTATACTCTTCTCATCTTCACTTGTTATGCAATACAGACTAAAATTGTATCCCTTTTTCCTAATTTCATTTTCAACTGAATAAACTATCGCACTGAAAAAGTACGGGTCTTCAATAATATTTTTTGTCATAATAAGTGCTATTGTCCCTTTTTGTTCTTCTTTTTCTTTGAATTTATAGCCAAGCTCTTTTGCAGTCTGAAAAACAAGCTGTCTTGTCTTTTCAGAGACACCTGGCTTGTTTGCCAGAGCAAGAGAAACTGCATTTTTTGAAATATTAAGTTTTCTGGCTATATCCTCAAGAGTAACACTTTTCCTTCTCTTTTTTGTATTTATCTCCATTTCAATCCCCTTTTATTTTAAAACTTCTTAGTCAAATTTTATATTTTTAAGGTCCAATTTTGCAACATCTACAACTGTATCTGCTCCCCCATAATACACCAACACTTTATCTCCAAACTCAACATGGCCACAACTGAAAACAACATTGGATATGTGCCTATTTATCTCCCCATCAAGCTCAGGTTCGAGTATGGGCTCACTCTGACGAGATAAGATTTTTGTAAGGTTTTTCTTATCAAGTAGTAATATTCCTTTCTTTGCAAAATTAAAACTTTATCTTATCAACCTCAACTGCTGCAACACCAATGCAAGTGTCGCAAGCTCCGTAATATACAAACAAAATCCCATCCACAATACACTGACCACAGCTAAATACTACGTTTGGCACAAGCCCATTCTTTTCCCACTCAAGCTCAGGTTCTAATATGGGTTCTTCCTGGCGAGCAATGACTTTTGTGGGATTGTTTCTGTCCAAAAGAGCTGCGCCTAAGCGATACACCCTATTTTCATCCACGCCATGATAAATCAAAAGCCAACCATCGTCAATCAAAATTGGTGGACCTGCTATCCCAATTTTTTGGCTATCCCAACTATTCTCCCGAGGAGTCATGATAATTTTGTGGTCATGCCAGTTTTTCAAATCTTCTGAAAATGCCACCCAAATAGATGGTGGTCTTCTATGATACAGCATATACTTTCCATTTACCTTTTCAGGATGTAAAGCGCCATCTTTATTTGGTTCATCAAGCAGCACTTGATGTTCGGTTGACCAATGAATCAAATCATCTGAATATATCATGGAGATTCTTACATCTTCCCAACTTCTTCCACCAAATGCCGTATAAACCATATAAAATTTTCCGTCAAGGTAGGTTATGCGAGGGTCTTCCACACCCCACGCTTCCTGAACGCCTCGGCCTGTAACAACTGGCACAGAGAGTCTCTCAAAATTAATTCCATCCTTACTTTTTGCATATCCTATTGAAGATACGAACTTATACTTTTCATCAGGATAAGGAAGAGAAAGGGCTTCAAATGTATTGTTACATGCTCTGTAAAGCAAATGAATATAGCCATTGTGATAAACAGCTGCAGCATTAAAGACAGCTTTTGACTCCCAATGGTTTTCTTCAATTGGCTCCAAAACAGGTCTTTGAACTAATCTCTTTAGCTTGAACAAATCCATCCCCCTTTGTTTTTCTGGCATGAAATATTCAAATGTTGTAAACTTTAGTTTCAGCTTTAATTATATAATTCTGTAATGTCAAAATCAATTGATTTTTACTAAAAAATAAATTTATTTATTTGGCAAATGTGAACAAAAAAATGAGAGGGAAAACACCCTCTCATTTTTGATTACTTTTATATCCTATCCTCTTCAATATCCTTTCTCAGCTTTTCCATGAACCTGAGCAAAAATCTTACATTGTGGATGCTAAGAAGGATTGCACCAAGGATTTCCTCAGCTTTAATCAAGTGCCTCAAGTAAGCGCGGGTAAAGTTCTGGCATGTGTAGCAGTCACAGTCCTCTTCAATGGGCCGAAAATCCTTTGCATACTGAGCATTTTTTATAATCATCCTGCCTTCTTTTGTGAAAACTGTTCCATTTCGAGCAGTTCGCGTTGCAAACACACAGTCGAACATGTCAACACCGCGAATGACAGATTCATACAAGCAGTCTGGTGTTCCAACACCCATGAGGTATCGTGGCCTGTCTTCTGGCAAAATTGGGTGAAGCACCTCTATCATCTCATACATGAGCTCTTTTGGCTCGCCGACAGAAAGCCCGCCTATCGCATAGCCGGGAAGGTCTTCTTCAACCGTGCGCTTTGCACTTTCTATTCTCAAGTCCTTGTAAGTTGAGCCTTGTACTATCCCAAACAGAGCCTGATTTTCTGTGTTTTTGTGATGAGCTTTGCATCTTTTGAGCCATCTTGCTGTTCTCTCAACAGCCCACTTTGCATACTCATGGTCACAAGGGTATGGTACACACTCATCAAATGCCATTATTATATCTGAACCAAGGATATTCTGAATCTCAATCACCTTTTCAGGTGTGAAAAAGTGCCGAGAACCATCTATGTGCGACCTGAACTCAACACCGTCATCTGTAATTGTTCTTAGCTTGCTGAGCGAAAACACCTGAAACCCGCCACTGTCGGTTAAAATTGGTTTTTGCCAGTTCATGAACTTGTGAAGCCCACCTGCTTCTTTTATGACATCTATTCCAGGTCGAAGATACAAATGGTACGTGTTTGCCAGAATTATCTGAGTTCCCATCTCATACAGGTCCCTGTGCATAATTGCCTTGACTGTTGCTTGAGTCCCGACTGGCATAAAAACCGGTGTTTCAATAACTCCATGTGGTGTGTAGAGCCTTCCTCGTCTTGCATTGGATTTTTTGCTCTTCTTTATCAGCTCAAACTTTATTGCCACCTTGCCATGCCCCTTCCCATTAATATCTTCAGCTAATTTTTCTGGGTATTCTTAAGGATTTAAAACAAGTCTTCCCTTTCCTATCTTTATTGAATTGTGTATCAAGTTTGAAACAAAATCCTTTGTTTGTTTTAGTGCGTCATACATATTATATCCCTTTGCAAGAAAAGTAGCAAACGCAGATGAAAAAGCACAGCCAGTGCCGTGAATGTTGTCTGTTGAGCCCTTCTTTTTAGCAGAAACTCTATAAATTTCAGTTTGTGTTATCAAAACATCCTCTGCAAGATGGCCATCAACATGCCCACCTTTTAAAACGCATGACTTTATACCCATCTTATTCATTTTTTGTTGAATAGAATTTAAAATATCTTCTCCAAAATTTTCAATTTTCATATCAAAAATGACTTCTGCCTCGGTTTTGTTTGGCGTGATAACGCTACAAACTTTTAAAAATTCGCTTTTCAAAAACTCGACAAACTTATCTTTCCCAAACTCAAAACCGCTTGTTGATTTCAAAACTGGATCACATACAATGTTTTTAAGATTATACCTTCTTATATTCCTCAGCACAGACCTTGCTATTTCTTCACTTCCCAAAAGTCCAATCTTGACGCTATCTGGCTCTATATCCTCAATAATCTTTTGAAGCTGATACTCAAAAAAATCAGGGTCTATGGTTTTTGCATCATAGACCCTTTCTGTAGTTTGAACTGTCAAGCAGGTTATCGTAGAGGCTGCAAACTCGCCAAGCGCTCTTACAACCTTTGTGTCAAGTACAATGCCAGCTCCACCAGAGGGGTCAAATCCAGCAATTATAAGAACTTTTCTCACTTTTTTCATCTCCTGTTAAAATGTATTGAATCCATCAAACTATCTTTTTATGATGTCTATAACACGGCCTCATCCCTTGAATTTTTTACAGCACAGAGTCTTCCACACATAGAGCATGTATCGGAAGGGTATGTGCTTCTATACTCTCTTGCCTTTTGCGGGTCAATCGAAAGGCTTATCATCTTCTCCCAGTCAAGGTCACGTCTTGCAATTGACATCTCAATGTCTTTTTCAAGTGGCTTTTTAAAGCCTTTTGCAATATTAGCACTATGAGCCGCAATCTTGAACGCAACAATTCCTTCTTTGACATCATCTGCCGATGGAAGTCGCAGGTGTTCAGCAGGTGTCACATAGCACAGAAAATCTGCTCCATTTAGAGCTGCAATGAGCGCCCCCATCGCACCAGATATGTGGTCGTACCCAGCTGCAATGTCTGTTGTAAGAGGCCCCAAAACATAAAATGGTGCACCGTGGCAAAGCCTTTTTTGAATTACCATGTTTGCTGCAATCTCGTTTGCTCTCATGTGCCCTGGCCCTTCTATCATCACCTGCACATCTTCTTTCCAGGCCATTTTGGTAAGCTCGCCAAGGTTTATAAGTTCTTCTATCTGAAGCGCATCTGTTGCATCATAGACCGCGCCGGGCCTGAGACTGTCTCCAAGGCTTATTGTGACATCGTGTTTTTTGCAGATTTTTAGAATATCGTCAAAGTGTTCATAAAGCGGATTTTCTTTTCGGTTTGCCATCATCCATTTATATAAAAGTGCACCGCCTCTTGAGACAATCTTGAGCAGACGATCATTTTTTTCAAACCTCTCCAAAGTCCTTCTTGTAATTCCTGCATGTACTGTGAAAAAGTCAACCCCTTCTTCTGCCTGCCTTTCAATCTCTTCTATAAACTCTTTGCTGTCAACCTTTGTAATGTCGTCATGCCTTGAAGCAACCTGGTAAACTGGAACTGTTCCTACTATAAAGTCATAGTTTTGAAGAATGTATTTTCTGAAGTTTGAAGCATCAAGCCCGCTTGACAAATCCATCACAGATTCAACATCAAATTTTTTGGCAACCTCAAGCTTTTGAACCTCTATATCAAAATTTGGACATGCTTCTGACACGCCAATATTTACATTGATTTTTACATATGTTCCATCTCCAATTGCAAAGTATTTGTCTCTTTTCCTGTTCTTGTTCGCAGGAATGACAATCTTGCCCTCTGCAACCTTTTGCAAAAATTCTTCTTTATCTATCTCTTCATTCTGGATTGCAAGTTCCATCTCGCGTGTAAATATTCCTTCTTTTGCATATGTCATCTGGGTTTTCATCACAAAATCAGCTCCTTTCAAACTCTTTTATAATATCCCAAAGCCTTTTTATTTTTTGTGAAATGTCATCACTACCTACAATCTCTGTCACAAGGCTGACGCACTTTGCACCCGCCTCAAGCACATCTTTTAGATTGTGCTCTTTTATTCCACCTATTGCAACAAAAGGTATCTTGCAGTTTTTTGCTGCCCAGCTGACCATCTCAAGGCCAATCGGCGGATGAGGCTTGTCCTTTGTAAAGCTCTGAAACACAGGCCCCAAACCAATATAGTCAGCCCCATCTTCCACTGCTTTCTCAACTTGATCTTTTGTATGAGTTGTAACACCGATTATAAAGTCTTTTCCTAAGATTTTTCTTACCTCTTTTGCTGGATAGTCTTCCTGCCCCAAGTGAACACCGTCCGCCCCAACCATCTGGCACAGGTCCACATGGTCGTTTACTATCAAAAGTGCACCATACTGCTTGGTAAGTTTTCTGATTTGCAGGCACTCTTCATATTTTTCTTTGAGACTTTTGTACTTTTCCCTGTACTGGATTATTTTTATTCCACTTTCGAGCATTGCCTTTACAACCTCTATATTCGACCTTCCATTTGAAAATTTCTCAGCGGTAAGACCATAGATGTTATAACTTCTAAAGAGCTGCAGCTTCTCTTCTTTACTCAAGTTCACTCACCA
Organism: Caldicellulosiruptor changbaiensis; assembly: GCF_003999255.1. Classification (GTDB taxonomy): domain Bacteria; phylum Bacillota; class Thermoanaerobacteria; order Caldicellulosiruptorales; family Caldicellulosiruptoraceae; genus Caldicellulosiruptor; species Caldicellulosiruptor changbaiensis. The sequence goes on along the minus strand of NZ_CP034791.1, from coordinate 277,478 downwards.
TCCTCAAAACCTCATCTGCCTGCATTGCGGCAACTGCCATGACCTTTGGTGCAAGAGGTTTTTTCTCTTTTATTGATGTCACAAAATCGCCCACAATTGAAAAGTTCTTGCCACGCTTAATTTTAATGTTTTCACAATCGCCAAACCCTGCAACGCCTGAGGCTAAAACAACTTTCTTGCCATGATCATGTGCTTTTTTGAAGATGAGCATTTTTGTCTGCTCATTGTCAACCGCCTCAACAATTATGTCATGCTGTAAAATCAAATCATCTATATTTGACTCATCAATTTTCATATTCAGAGCCTTCACAGTTATATACGGATTTATCTTCTCAAGAATGTCTTTGAGCGCTGACACTTTTTCCTGCCCTGTCTGGTAGAAGAAATAGTTTTGCCTGTTGAGGTTTGAAACATCTACCTTGTCAAAGTCAACGATTGTAAGGTTTTTAACGCCACTTCTTACAAGCAACACTGCAATGTTAGAACCAAGCCCGCCACAGCCAATTATAAGAATTTTTACCTTTGAGAGTTTTTCAAGCATCTTTTCATCAAAGTAGTTTTTAAGCATCATCTCAAATAAGCTCATACACTTTTCACACCCTTTACCCAGTTTGTAAACTCGGGTCGAAGTCCTTTTCTAATTATAACATCTACAACCTCGGATACACTTCTTCTATCTTCTACCTCAAACTGAGCCTCAGCATCTTCATCTTTTTCTTCTGCATACCCACCAACTGTTGTTTTAGAGCCTGCTGACATTTTGGTTATGCAAACATCAATCAAAACATCGCGAAGAGAGGGTCTTTCTCTGGTTGACACCACAATTCCAACCCTTGGGAGATACAGCCTTGCAATGAGCAAAAATTTAATAAATTCCTTGTCTGAAACTGTGTATGAAGGTGTAAAGTCTGTGCCAGCGCTTCTGAATCTTGGGAATGAAATTGAAATCTCAGCTTTTGGAAACTTGTCAAGTAAGTACTCTGCATGAAGTATTGCACACAAAACATCTTTTTTGGGGTGAGAAAGTCCCAAAAGTGGGCCTACACACACCTCATGAAATCCAGCTTTTAATGCTCTTTCAGGTGCATTTAGCCTAAACTCAAAGTCTTTTTTTGGTCCAAATGGATGAAGCTTATCATAGTCTTCTCTTTGATATGTCTCTTGATACACAGTGATTCCAACAACGCCAATGCTTGATAGCCTTTTGTACTCTTCTTCATAAAGAGGATACACTTCAATTGAGACCTCTGACATAAAGTCGGTTGCGATTCTACATGCTTTTTCAATGTATTCAACCGAAGAGTTAATTCTGTCCTCACCAGTGAGAATTATAACAGAGTCAATCCCCTCTTCTTTCATTTTTCTAAGTTCATTTTCAATCTCTTCAAAGCTCAGCTTTTCTCTTTTATACTTTTTCCTGCATGAAAATCCACAGTAAACACAACCGTTTTGGCAATAATTTGCAATGTAAAGCGGAGCATACAGAAGAATAACTTTGCCAAAATTTTCGCGCGTAAGCTTTTGAGCTTTCTTTGCCATAAGCATTATATCCTCTTTACTGCTGACGTTCAAAAGCTTTGCTAAATCCTCTTTTGTCAAAAACTCCTTATTCTCTATAATCTCGCAAATTTCCCTGTGAGTAGGGATATAGTCTTTGTACTCTTCAAAAAGTTCTTCTGCCTCTTTTAAAAAGCTGACCATTTTGACAGCACCTTCTTTTTCAAAAAATTTTTTAGCCGCTTATAAAATCCTCCAAAGGTGATGATGCCTGAGCATACTCATACTCTTTCAAAATTCCAACCTCAAAAGCAAGCCTTCCTGCCTCAACTGCCTTTGCAAACGCTATTGCCATCTTAAGAGGATCAGCTGACGTTGCAATTGCAGTGTTAATTAAAACAGCTTCTGCTCCCATTTCCATTGCCTGTGCTGCGTGAGATGGTCTTCCAATCCCTGCATCAATTATCACAGGGATTTTTATCTCGTTTATGATAGGCTTTAAAAGCACCTCACAACCAATCCCTTTGTTTGTTCCAATTGGCGAGCCAAGCGGCATGACTGCTTCAACTCCAATTTGTTCAAGCTCTTTTGCAAGGTTAAGATCAGGGTAGATGTAAGGAAATACCTTAAAACCCTCTTTTACAAGGATTTCACAAGCTTTTAGCGTCTCAAAACTATCTGGAAAAAGATATTTAGTGTCCTTTTCAATCTCAACCTTTACCCAGTCAGAATCTGTAAGTTCTCTTCCAATCATAGCAATCTTTACTGCTTCCTTGTGGTCTTGTGCACCTGATGTGTTTACCATGATTGTGGCATCTTTTGGAATGTACTCTAAAACATTTTTTGTATGCTTAGTGTTAGGACCTATTCGCCGAACAGCCACAGCAAAAACCTCAATGCCGGCTTCATAGTACATCTTTTCAATTAGGCTATAATCAGGAAGCTTGCCTGTTCCAACAAAAAGCCTTGATTTTAACCTCTTGCCACCTATTTCAAACATACAGCATCACCTTTCTTTATAATTTTTGTGATGGATTTGTAGCATAGTTATTTTGATATGATTTTTTAATTTTTTTAGCCACCGCCAACAAAGCTTACAATCTCAACATAGTCACCATCTTTTAAAACAAAGCTTTCCCAATCATCTTTCTTTACAATCTCGCCATTTACCAAAACTGCACAGGTCTTAGGATTGAGATTTAAACTCAGTACAAGCTCTAAAATGTTTCCACAAAACTCCATTTCTTTGTCATTTACTCTTATAAGCAAAGTTCTCACCTACCCTACAGGCTTTTTGCAAGCTCAAAATTGTCTGAAAGTGTGCTTAAAATAAAAAGCTGCCTTTTGCCGGCAGCTTATCTCTTGTTGGGGTTTTAAATAAGCCTTTATATAAACAAAAAAGCCTTTAATGCCGGACTAAAAATAGCATTAAAGGCTTTTATTTCTTGCGTTTTTCTTCCCTTCGCCGGCATTACCCGGATCAGGTTCAAAGGGTCAAGGCACGGGGATTTTTTAGTGCCTACTCTCAGCCGAGCTTTGCCCCGCTCAGCTCCCCCTTAAAACCAGATATTTAATTTTTCACTTTTTAGTATAGCACTTTGGAAAAAGCTTTGCAAGAAAATCAAACTCAACAAAAAACTTTAAGTTATAAGAACCATAGTTTGTTCTTACTTCAATTTTTTTATTTCTTCAGGTGTAAGACCCGTATACTTTGAAATAAGCTCTATAGGTTGATTATCTTTTAGCATCTGTTTTGCGATTAATTTCATTGCGCGTTTCATACCTTGTTTCATACCTTGCTTCATACCTTGCTTCATGCCTTGCTTCATTGCCTCTTTAGCAATTTTTTTCTTTTCTCTTTCAATTCCTTGCTTTATCTTTTCTGCTGTGCTTGAAAACATCTCATCCACCTCCAATCCTGATTTTTTAAACATTTCTTCTGCTTCTTCCTCACTAACACCATAAGACCTTAAAATAACCTCATACAACCAATCAGCTAATTCTTCTCTCTGTTCCCAGTTAAGATGTATTTTTCCTCTTAAATTCAATATTCTATTAAGCACCCTTTCAGGATTATTAGATACTTGGTCAATGTACATTGCTATTGCTAATACGTTTGATGCACTAATTAACTTCTCCTCAGGTATACTTTTGATATCTAAGAATATCACCTTGAAATTTTGTGCGTACTCAGGAAAATCTTCTGCAAATAGGATAATTTCGCTATACTGTTCATTAGGTTTCCAATGACTTATACCATTATACAGCACAATTGGCACAACTACTGGTATTTCACCATTTACTTTGTTCTTGAGCTGAATGAGATGCATATATTCATATAATCTGTGTAAAATTCTCTTGTCCTCTCTACTTTGAAATTCAATGGTCAAACAAAAGAAAGAATCTTTATATTTTATCTTATATACTATGTCTGAGCTTTTCTTTTGCCACTTTTTATTTATCGACTCAGTTGCAATAATCTCTATATCATTCTTTTCTATTCTCCTAAATCTTTCTTCATTTAAAACATCCTGTAAAAACCAAATTAGATTCTCTTTATTAGAAAACAATTTCTTGTATCCTTCATCATACTTTCTATAAGTGCTCATACTTTTCTCCTTTTTGTAAAATTACAATCATTGCAAAAAGTCAATGCTATTTTTATTATACCTCTTTTAAATCATCGATAACAATAAGCTTTTTCAAATTCCAAATCTATCTAAATTGTAATATTAAATACAACATTTTTTAAAAGAAACTGAAAATTATCAATTGATTAAGGCTTCAATACTTTCTTTTATCGTTACATTTAATTTTACAACAAACAATAAAGTTTTTTTAAGTTGTTCTGGACCTTAGTTAATCTTCTCCTGCGCTATTTTTTCAATCTCTTCAATACTTAGGTTGGTCGCCTTGGATATGACATCGTATGAAATTCCTAACTGAATCATTCTTTTTGCTGTCTCTATTCTCTCTTGCTGGATACCTTGTTGAATACCTTGTTGGACGCCTGCCAAAAATTCTTTTGTTTTTGTCTCATCCAAAAGCCTTGCCACATTTGACACAAACTCACCCATCAGCTCCACCCCCTTTTGCTTTACTCTCTCAACAATCTTGTCATATTCTTTCTTTTGTTTCTCACCTAATCTTGGTCTTATAACATGCTGTGACCATAGCAAAAACCTTTCGATATTATTAAAACTCAGCTTCTTTAAGCTTTGATCAATTTCTTGTAATCTGCGAATTAATTCATTACTGTCATTCCTCACCTGTTCCAAATAGAAAATTATTGGTGTTAAAACATCTTCCTCTTCCAAATAACTTTTAATGTCAACTTGAGCGATATCTACAACTTTGTACTTGAAAATATCATTTTTGAAAATATCAAATGCTCCAATTATATCTGTGGGTACTTCCCATCTTCTATCAAGCTCATTGTAAACAACAATAGGAATAATAGCTGGCAGTTTTTCAACACCATTTCGTATTTCCTCTGCCCATATAGAAATCATATATCGTAATAATCTTTCAGGCATATCTTTTGCTACAGTTGATTGATTTTCTATCAATATATAAAAATATACATCTCTGTCTTTTAGCCTTGCTTTTGCCACAACATCTGCTTCTACTTGCGAAAATTCCTTTGTAATGTAATTTGTCTTTTTTATTTCAATTGAGCTTTCACGTATTTCGTTCGCCCAACTATAGTTTATGATTTTGCTCACCAAAAGATAAATATCCTTAGGATTTTCAAAAAGAAGTTTAAAAGTAGAATCATGCTCTTTTGCAGGAAGTTTTTCCTTGTTTTCATTGTCCATTTAACTAATTCTCCTTAGAAATCAAATTTTAAAGAAGAGTGAGAATAATCTTTTACAGTATCATTATACCACATCTTAACGTAAGCATGAATCGGAGAAAATCAAATCAAAACCAAACTCACAACTACCACTGCAACCAAAATAACAATTATTAAAAACCCTATGAACTTGCCAAGCGGCTTTGCGTAGTTTAAATCCCAGCCAAATCCACCCACCCGCCTTTCGACAAAGAGGGCAGGGTCGTCAGGGTTATAGTAAAACATTCCTGCAATCCAGTATTTGTCATCATCTCTGTCAATTATTTTTTCGGATATTTTTTCTTCTGGCGTCAAACTTAATCTTTCAGAATTAATGTTGAATACTTTTATAAGATAATATCCTAATGTTATTAAGGGAAATATGAGAAAAACTGGAAGTAAAGCCAATGTGGTTTGAATATTTATGATGTCAAGCATTGAAAAAATAACCAAACCCATTATAAGCTCTATTAAGACTAAAATCCAAATCAAAAAGTACGCTGTATAGTTTTTTACTTTCTCGTTCTGCTCTGCAGATTTCTCAGGAAAATATATACTCAGTTTCATTTTACCTTTTTTTGTTAGCTCATAAACAAAATATCCCAGGCCCTGAGCTAACAACATACTTCCAAACATCATACTGAGAGGCTTTATGAGTTCTGACTTTGGCCCACTATAATCAACTTCAAGCTTTTGGTTGTAATGAAGTGGAATTATCTTAGGAAGTTGGTTGTATCTCACCACAGTTATTATTAACAAACCTATAAACACACCAATTGGTACTAAAAACCACAACCTTGACGGATATCCCCCTTTTTTATCCTTTTTAATAGGGACAACCACAATTTGCTTTTTTCCTTCTTGCCAATTACCTTTTTTCTTAGCTTTTAAAACTTTTCTGTAGATTACATAGTGATTGAGTGTCATTAAAACAATGACAAACAGTGGATATAATATGTTGTATTTTATCAAAACTCTCTCTGTACTCTCAAAAAGAATATAGAAAAACAACAAAGTAGGAATTAAAACTGTTAGAGCAAAGTTTCTCCAGTATTCTTTATAAAATTTCTTTGTAACTTCACTTTTTTTAATAGTAGGCGGAACGTTTACCCCAAACAAAATGTGCTCTCTCGAAAAGTACGGAATAAAAAAACACAGTAGAACAAGAAAAATCTGTGCAGGAAAAGAAAGGATAAAAATCAGTAGCTTTTCACTCATCTTCCCTTCCCCCAAAACTATCAAAAATAGTTTCAATCAACCTTATTAATTCATTCTTATTCATACCCTTGCAAATGGCTTTTGCAACAATTGGAGTAAGTTCTTCCATCATCTCATTTAAAAACTCTTTATCATAACCTTTGCTCACAGCAATATAAGCCCCATGCTTTTTGTTAACAGCAATAAGTCCCATATCCTTTAACTCATTGTATGCCTTTGCCACTGTGTGCATGTTGACGCCAATTTCGCTTGCAAGGTCTCGGATAGAAGGAAGGCTATCGCCATTTTGAAGTTCTCCTCTTGCTATTCCTTCTATTATTTGGTTCTTTATTTGCTCATAAATTGGCATGTCAGAGGTAAAGTCAATTTTTATAAACATCTCGCTTTCAGCCCTTTTAGCTTTCTTGTATTCTATGAATGTCTTTCCACTTTATGATGTAGACCAAGCTCAAGACAGCCCAAAGCATTACTACAAACTCAATAGCAAATATATTAACTTTCAATAATGACATGTATGCAACAGGTGCATCAATGATTGTGTGAAGCAATATCGCCAGCACGAGATAATAAAGCTTTCCTTTCTTAACAGCCACCAGAACCAAAAGTGAAAGAGCAATCTGAACTGCCATTGTAAACACTCTTTCAAACCCGGCAAGAAGGAATGTAGAAGTTGGTGTATTTATCAGTGCATTTTTTATAGTATCGATTACCTCAGGTGCAACTTTGCCTTTTAGAAGCGTATCTAAACTGCCAGAGTTAATTAAGAATGAATATATAATGTTATTTATATAGCTCATACCAACAAGCAAGATTGATTCAATTCCACCATGTCCAACACCATAAGCAAGACCGTTTTGATAGTTTAGCCTATCTTTTAAAAACCCTCTAAAACCAATGTATCTTCCAACCTCTTCAAAAATCCCAGCTGTCAGACCCAAAAAGAGAGAGTATACAATGTAATGCTTGGAAAATTCTACAAAGTAACTTTGTTTTGATAAGATCTGAAGTATCGGAATTCTCAGAACAACCTGAGAAACGAAAAATATTAATGCTCCTATTAAAATTGATTTTAAAACTCCTGAGTACTTTTTTAAAACAATCACAGCCAGCACAACAGGCAAGCCCACTGAAAGAAGAAGTGTAATACACATAAATATGATTTTGAGATTAGATACCAAAACAAAGCACCTCTTTCTAAGTTATATGCGTTATATATATTATATAACACATAGGTTTTAATTGTCAAACAAAATAAAAAAAGAGGGCTTTTGCCTCAGTCTACCTGAATGTGCAAAAGCCCCAAAAGCCATTTCCAAAAGCTTTTCTTTTCATGGGTTTGTGTATTTGCTGTTTTTACCTCTTTTGAAACCTGTTTTTCCTCCTTCGCTTTTATCTCATCTGTCTTTAAAACAAATTTTACCTCACCATCAAGTTCATCCGAAATACCAGAAAATGTCTTATAACTCTGAGAAAATTCTTTCAGTTCATTCAAAGTATCTTTTATATCATCAAGTTTCCCCAATGCCTCATCTGTTTTTGAATAGAGCTCTTTTATACCTTTATTGTGGAACTTTCGGTAGCTGTCGCTAAGAACCAGTGTTCCATCTTCAAGTTCTTTCGAGCCTTCCAAAAGCTTCTCTGAAGCTGAATAAACCATTTTCATATTCTCATCAAACTTTACCATTCCACCAGAAAGTTGTTTTGCACCATCTTTTAGCTTTCCTGTACCAGAGACAAACTGAGCTGTTGCCTTGTCAAGTTTTTCTGTCCCATCACAAAACGCTTTTGTACCGCTTACCAGCTGATCCTTTGAGGCCAAAAGTTTTCTTGTTCCTTCATCCAAAACTTTTTTGCTGTCTTTTAGCTTTGCTGCTGACTGATCTAAAACTTTTTGATTTTGCACAATCAAATCAGACGAACTTGCAATTTTAGCCTGTGCATCTTTTAATTGCAGCAAAGCTGTGCTTAAGTTTTCTTGCCCTTGAGACATCTTTTTCACATTCTCAAGAATCTGTGAAAGACCACTTACCATTGCCTGTTTTGAATCAATCAAACCCTTTATAGCCTGCCTTTGTTTGTCAATTCCTGCTATGACATTTGTAACTACGTCTTTGACAAGAGGAATACTCTCTAATTTTTGCAAGCCAGAAATAACTGTATCAAATCCATTATAAACAATGTTTAAAACCTCAAGCTCTTTTTTGGTCCCTTCAAGAACATTTTGAATTGCATCCTGCAGCCTCTTTGATCCAGCCTCCAAATCTTTCTGTGAAGAAGTAGCCAAATCAAGCCCAGAAGATACCTTCTTTACTGCATCAAAAAGTTCTTTGTTCTTTACAAACAAGGTCTGGTATCCATCTATTATCTTAATTGCACCGTCAGAAAACTGTGAAGTTCCATATGTGTACTCATAAACCCCATTTCCAAATTCTGTAACACCTTTGTAAAGCTTCTGTGAGTTTTTATTTAGCTCACTTGTCCCTGCTCTAAGCTGCTTTGAAGAGTTATAGAGTTTTTCAGCCCCATCTTCAAGACTCTTTACCCCTTTGTAAAGTTCACTTGATGCGTTTGACAAAAGTTTTAGACCATTTGTGAACTCTTCAAAATTTAGAGTAAACTCCTTTTCGCCATTGGACAGTTTTACAGCACCTTCAAGGATTTTTTCACTTGATGTGTAAAGTGTATTAATTGCTTTTTGTAAGCTGTCAACCGAATCAATCTTTTTTACATCTTTTATATCAAGCAGCTTATTTGTCGCAACCATATAGATTGGAGAAAGCTCAAAATGCTTACAATCAGCAGTAATTTCTATATACTTTGGAACATCTACAATCTCACTTTCGCCGTCCAATCCAAGGCTCTCCAAAAGACCAGGGAATAGTACCGAAACCACAGCTTGTGTATTTCCTTCTGTTATGACCTCACCAGCATTTGTCTTGACATTCTCGAATTTATCAAGTGGAAGATTCACAACCGCCGCAAAGGTCAAAGGTAGATAAATTGTTCTGTTTTTCCCATTTATTTTCACAATCTTTTGTTCTTTATTTGCAACCTCTATTTTTATCTTTACCTTTCCAGACTTGCCTGCTAAATCTTGGGGTTTTATCTCTTTTCCATCTAAGTAGTATTTGATTGAAACCTCAAAAGGAAGCTCTTTTGAAATGGTGCCCTGATAGAACAAATCATTGGAATTTAACTTCCAGGTGACATACTCACCATTTTTTTGAGGACTTTCATCGCCTTTTAGATTTACTATATTCTCAAGCTCTGATTTGTCTTTTATTGTGGCATTTGGGGTATCTGAGTGTATCCAGTCAGTTACTATCTGGCTTTTTACTCTGCCGCCAGCGTCCAAAATGACATATACTGTCTCTTTTTTGACAGCTGCATTAGCAAAAGCAGTAATGTTTGTGAACAAAAACACCACCGCAAGGCTGAGAGAAATTAGTTTTAAAAAGCCTCTATTTCTCATCATTGTACTTCACTCTCCCTCCTCTTCTCTACACTTACAACGTTTCATATTCTTCTGATGGCTTTACAGAAGCTTCTTTTGATCTCCAACCAAAAGTTGTTTTGGCAATTGCACCCTCAAAAAGAAGTAACAATGATGGCAGAACAAACAATATAACTATCATGCTTATAACTGCACCTCGTGAGAGCATCTCACACAGGCTTCTTATCATATCAATCTTTGCAATGAGTGCTACAGCCAATGTAGAAAATGCAAATGCCAGCGCACTTGTTACAACAGAGCGTGAAGATGTTTTTACAGCTATTTTTATAGCTTCAAATCTATCATGACCTTTTTGAATTTCTTCTCTAAATCTTGTTGTCATCAAGATTGCATAGTTAATAGCAGAACCAAGCTGGATTGTGCCAAGTACAATTGATGCAATAAACGGTACTGTTACATTTGTGTAATACGGAATTGCTAAATTTATAAATATCGCAAGCTCAATCGCCAAAACCAAAATTATTGGAATTGAGATTGATTTAAATGTTATGAGTATTATCATAAATATCGCCAAAATAGAGACAAAATCAACTCTTTTCAGGTCTGTGTCTGCCATCTCAACAAGGTCTTTTGTCAATACACCTTCGCCTGTAACATATGAACGTTTAGAATATTTTTTGACTATTTGCTGTATTCTTTCTATCTGGGCATTTTCCTCATCTGTTGCTGATTTGTAAATGGAGTTTATCATTATGAGCTTGAAATTTCCTTTTTCAAAGTTCTCCTTGACAGACGATGGTATAAACTCATCTGGAATAGCCGGTCCCAAGATATCGTCAAATGCCAATACCTTTTCAACACCTTTGACCCTTTTTATTTCTTCACACATGTTTTTAATCTGATACTTTGGCACTGACCTGTCAACTAAAACCATATGAGTTGTTGTCATGTTGTACTCTTTTTTAAGAAGGTCGGTTGCCTGCACAGATTTCATTGTCTTTGGCAAAGAATCTATGAGGTTGTAATATTCTTTGATGTTCACTCTGCCATAAATAGCTGGTATAAATGCAAGCAAAAATACAACAAAAAGCACTACATGGTATTTTGTTACAAACTCTGCTGTTTTAGAGAATGTCGGAAGGATATTTTTTAGTCTAAATTTGTGGATTGCCCTGTCAAATGTTAGAATCAAGGCAGGCAAAATCGTTACAGTTCCAATAACACCGAGGAATACTCCTTTTGCCATAACTATACCAATGTCTGCACCAATTCTTAGTCTCATCACACAGAGTGCCAAGAACCCTGCAATTGCAGTTGCAGCACTTGACAAGATTGCAACAAGAGTCTTTGAAATAGCCTCTGCCATTGCCTCTTCTCTTGATTCAAACCTCTTTCTTTCCTCATCGTATCTGTGCATCAAAAATATTGAAAAGTCCATTGTAACACCAAGCTGCAACACTGCAGCAAGTGATTTTGTAATGTATGATATCTCCCCTAAGAATTTGTTTGTACCCAAGTTGTATATGATGGCCATCCCGATGCTTGTCAAAAACAGGATAGGTACAATAGGTGATTCCATTGTCAACAATAGAAGGATGAATATAAATATTACAGCAACAAGTACATACAAAGGAGTTTCTCTGTCCGACAAATCCCTTGTATCTTTTATAATTGCTGACATACCACTTAAAAAGCACTGAGCTGTGGCAATTTTCCTTATCTTTGATATTGCATTTTGAGTTTCAAGTGATGATGCTGAGTTTTTAAACTGAATAAGCAGAAGGGTTGAGTCTTTGCTATAAAACGTGTTTTTCAAAATATCCGGTAGCATCTCTTTTGGAATTGTTGGGTCTAAAAAATCGTCAATCCATATGACCTTTTCAACCCCATCAACATGCGAGATTTTACTCTTGAGCCTTTGAATACTTGATATGTTCATATCTCCTTTTACAATGAGCATTGAAAGTGCAGCTTGCTTAAATTCCTTATCCAAGATATCCTGCCCTTTTACTGACTCTAAATCCTTTGGAAGGTATGTGAGAATGTCATAATTGACCTTTGTGGTAACAAACCCATAGATTGATGGAATCAAAAGCAAAATTGCAATTGCTAAAACAAGCTTTCTGTGCTTTGCAACAAAAAGCCCAAACTTGTGCACAGCCACATCATCTCCATTTCGATTTTGACTAATAGTCATGATTTATATTATAAACAAAATTGACTAACAGTCAATACATTAAATAAATTTTTGGTGTTGTAAAAACTTTTGGGTATATAATAAATAGCAAGAGAAAAATTTTTTAAGAAAAATAACATTTGTTCTGGAGGAGATAAAATGCTCTCAAACATTATTAACCAAGATTTTATAAAGCTTTTTCCAGCAGATACAGTAAAGCATGCTTTAGAACAAATGCAAAAAAGAAAGAAAAGCGTTGCGGTTGTTGTAGATGAAAATGACTTTCTGAAAGGAATTATAGTAAAAGCTGATATATACAGGTTCTTAAGTCAGCCTGGGCACTTTGAAACATATTCTGTTGAGCTTGCAATGACAAAGGCGGTAATTACTGCTGATAAAAACGATGATATAAAACATGTTGCAAAGCTTTTGCGTGAAAATGACATCTCAGCTGTACCTGTTTTAGACAATGGAAAAGTAATAGGGCTTGTAGGGCTTGAGGATATAGTTGATTACTTTATAAAAATGTAGTATTAAATATTCAAGTAAATTTTTAAAAATTGCAAAAAATCTGTTGTGAAAAGGGGGCTAACAATTGCACCAGGGATTTGAAACAAAAAGGGTTATAATTGGCCCAGATGGCTTTAAAAAAGTAGTTGACATAACTGTCCCAAAGAGAGTAAATTTGCCAACAGGACATATAGACTCTACTTCTTTAGCGCAAATACCACCAGGCGGCAGTTTTGTGGCAAACGATGTTGAGTATTATGTGTTCCCTTGTGATACATTTGACTATGTTATGCATTATCTAAAGCGCCATACCCAGATTGTCTACCCGAAAGATGGGGCATACATACTCATGCGCCTTGATATAAGCCCTGGAAAAAGAGTTGGTGAAGCAGGTACCGGCTCTGGAGCTTTCACTTTATATCTTTCAATGGCTGTAGGAAACGAAGGAAAAGTATATACTTACGAGCAAAGAGAGGAGTTTTATAAACTGGCAGAAAAGAACATTAAGGGCTTTTCAAAATTTGACAATGTCGTGACGCATAACAAATCAATCCTCGATGGAATAGAAGAAAGAGATTTGGATGCATTTTTCTTGGACATAAGAGAACCAGAAGAAGCTATACCTGAAATCAGAAAAGCATTAAAGCCTGCAGGGCACTTAGGAATACTTGTACCTACAACAAATCAGGTTGCTGAAACCCTGAAGGCTTTAGAAGAGCATAAGTTTTATGTATCTGAAGTTGTTGAGATTTTAGCTCGCCAATACAAGCCCGTGCCAGAAAGGCTCAGACCTGATGACAGGATGATAGGCCATACTGCTTATATGATCTTTGGAAGGAAAATTGGTGAGTAAAAACAAAGGGTTGGACAGTTTTTTCTGCCCAGCCCTTTTGTTTTTTAAAGAAAATTTCTTTGGACAAAGCGAAAAAATCATTTAATTATTATGCTTTGCGCGCAGCTCCTTTATCTTTTCAATATCAAGCCCTGTTATCTCATGAATTTCTTCATCTGAATATCCTTTTACTATCATCTTTTCTGCTATCTCAAGCTCCTTTTTCTGCAGCCCTTGTTGAAGCCCTTGTTGCAGTCCTTGTTGCAACCCTTGTTGCAGTCCTTGTTGCAACCCTTGTTGCAGTCCATCCTGAATTCCTTTTTGAATTCCTTCGTGATACCACTCTTCTCTTATTTTTCTCAAATTTTGAAAAAGTGGCATTATACCTTCACCTCCTGTTATATATTCCAAAATATCTCTTGCTTCTTGTATCTTCTCTTCACCTAATTCCTTCAATGCAGCTGGCAAACATATCTTTAGGGTATTAATCTCCTTTTCTTTTGCACCTTGTAGATATTCATTTAAATCTAAAAACAATCTTTCTAACTCCTCACATGTTCTCACCTTATTCAATTTTAATATTAAACTTAAAACATCTTTATATTTGAACACCATCTCTTCAGGATTATTTAAATCAATCAGTATGTATTCAAAATCTACTATATACTTTCCAAACATCTCAAAATTCATTATTCTCTCTTTCAAATTTACACTCGCTGTCCAAGGATTATCACCATCGTATAAAACTATTGGCACAACTGGTGGAAATTTGAAACTTTTATTTTTAAATTGATTTTTATCAAACTGCTTGAGCCAATCTCTCCAAATGTCGGTTATATAAAATAACAATCTCATAGCCATATTATAATCAACTGTAGATTGGTGTTCAAACAAAATATAGAAAAAAACCTCTTCTTCTTGCAATCTTGCCTTGTACAAAAGATCACTTTCCTGTTCGGAAAAATCTGGCAATACATAATTTTTGTCCACCAGTTCAAGGTTTTCTTCTGTTAGTTCCTTGAATATCTTTATCTTGTCAATCCTCTTCAAAAGTCTTAAAAATAGGCTTTTGTTTGAAAATATATATTTGTATTCAAGATCATTTACATTGTGAGGTAAATTATTACACATTAGATTCTCCTACATGAAGTGTTTTATAATAATTATACCATGAATTATCTGAAAAGAAAACTAAATACACTAAAAAAGCAGGGCAATAACGATATTTTCTAGTAAATCTTTACAACATCATAAACGAACTTGCACGAATTGGCTGTGCAATCATCTTCATCTCCTCTGAATTTTCAGAGCTAATTGGCATGTGCGATAGGATTTTGGTTTTGAGAGAAGGCAAAAAAGTTCATGAGTTTTCAAAGAAGGAAATGGATTATGATAGAATTTTAAAAAGTGCAATGGGAATTTTAGAAAGCAAATAACAAAAAATCTTGATGGTATAACACCACCAAGATTAAAACTTTTCACTCTTCATTGTCATATTGCGGCATAGCATGGTAAGGATGAGGTTTTTCTTTCTTTATAGTAGCCTTAAACTCTCTTATCATATCAAGCTTTTTGATTATGATATTTTGCTTTTGAATGAGCTTTTCTAAAATCTCTGCAACAAGCTTTTGAAGACTAAGTAGCTGTGAAAAATCCTCAGCTTTTGGAAGATCATGGCTCGCAACAACTCTTTTTATCTTCTCAGCCTCAGCGTTCATAAGATTTGCAATAGCCATTTCTTCTTTTGCAATAGACTCTAAAATCGCATTTATAATTTCATCCCTTGGCTTTCTGACAAACTCTGGACCACTCAAAGCTATCATCACTTCCTTACTTTACAGACTTGCACTTGGCGGTTATCAACACTAAAAAGCATCCTTTGATTCTCCTTTTGGCTACTGCCTCAAGATCAGCCCACTCAATATACATCTTAACATCGCAGCAGCCACAAAAGCTTTTGTGAATTTCTTCCAAGCATTTGATGTTTATAAAAGCATCAACATCGTGGCACAAATGTACATTGTGAACAGATTGCTGTGGATTTGCAGCTGTGTACATCACATTTAAGTTTATTGTACCTGTAACAACTATTTTGTCACCAAGCGGCCCGCAGATTAGCTTGCACTTTTTTCTTGTAATTTGCATCACTACCGATGAAAAATCTTCTATCTCTGGCTTTGACTCTGGAATTTCAAACTCTGCCTTTGTTAGTACTTGTTTATAAACGTGTGTCTTTTTTACATCGTCATACTCATGTGGCTCAATTATCCCTAAGTATGCACAACCTTTTTGTATTTCCATCTTTTCCTATAGACCTTTTTAACATTGTTCTAATGTTGATTTTATGGCAACTTCTCCTATTTTATGATACTAAATTTAGCCAAGTACAGATGATAGTGCAGCATTTAATGTCGCCCAGATGAAAAGGACTGTGCATTTTTCAATTGTTCTTGGGTCAAGAAGTGATACTGTCACATCTTCAATCAGCACGTTGGGTTTCCCAACCAGAACATCGTTTAAAGTGATACCCAATGTCTGCAGAAGCTGTAATGTGTTTGTGCCAGCAGGAAGATTAAGTGGCACTTCAATGAATGTGCAAAATGGCTCGACATACAAAACTGAGTGAACTGACTGCTCTGGGACATTGGCTGTGTATATGATCTTTTGTTTGAGCTCACCATCAACAACAATTTTCAGTCCAACAGGTGTAGGAATTACTCTTGAGTCTGTCACCTTTGCTTCAATCAAAACTGTATTTATTTGCTCAACATCAGGTTTTTCCTGAGGAATTGTGAGTTTTTCTTCTACAATATATTCTGTGTTAGGATTTGTCGGAAGTAAAGTTGGAAAGCTTGACGCATCTGCAATTCCGATTATGTCAACAAAATTTCTAAGCATTCTTTCTCACACCTCCATAAAATCAATTGTTCTAAGCTGGCAAGTAGGTTGCCAATAGCGCATTTACTCTTACCCATGCAAAAAGTATTGTACATTTTTTTGCTTTTCTTGTGTCAATCTGGGATATAGAAAAGTCTTCTATAATGATATTAGGTGGTGCGCTGACTACATCATCTAAGGTAATTCCAAGGGTTTGTAAAATGTTTAGCACATTCTGACCAGATGGAATATTGAGTGGTATATCTATAAAGTTGCAAAAGCCTGTTATAAACATTGCTGAGTGAATAGACTGTGTTGGCTCATTTGCAACATATGTTATCTTTTGCTTAAGTTCACCTTCGATAATTACTTTTAGCCCGGTTGGAGTTGCAATTGCATAGTAGTTTTTTATACTTGCCTCTACCATAACAGAGACAATTTGCTCCATCTCAGGCTTTTCTGCAGGTATTGTAACTTGTTCCTCTACCTCAAACTGGTTGTATCTGTCAAGAGTTGTAAGTGTGGGAAACTCAGATACATTTGCAACCCCTTCAATACTGATAAAGTTTTTGAGCATCAAACCATCATCTCCGTTTTTATTGTGTTTACATAAGTATAATATGAAATGGAGCAAAAATGTGTGATAGGAATTTTTAGAAAGAAAGATGTGAGAGGATAAGATTAAAATGATTCCTCAAGATCTCGTTGCAAATAACAAAAACAATATAAAAGAGCAACCACAAAATTGCGGTTGCTCAAGACAATAACTTAAATTAGGCTTATTGCCCATTATCCACCTCAAAAACCTCACCTTCCCAATTTCTAAACACAACCTTATCTTTACCAAAGTACAGAAGATAATTTGGCATGATTGGAGTTTTTCCTTTGCCCTTTGGTGCATTTATGATGTATGTGGGAACTGCCATGCCTGAGGTTCTTCCTCTGAGGCTCTCAATAATCTCCATACCCTCTTCAATTGTCACCCAAAAGTGGGATGTTCCTTTTACTCTTTTTGGATGAAAGATATAGTATGGCTTTACCCTGATTTTTAAAAGTTCTTGATTGAGCTTTCTTACAATGTATTTGTGGTTATTGACTCCATTTAGCAGTACCATCTGGTTGCCAAGTGGTACCCCAGCGTCTGAGAGCATCTCGCAAGCTCTTTTTGAGTCTTTTGTTATTTCACGTGGGTGGTTAAA
The DNA here is from genome assembly GCF_003999255.1 of Caldicellulosiruptor changbaiensis. Taxonomy (GTDB): domain Bacteria; phylum Bacillota; class Thermoanaerobacteria; order Caldicellulosiruptorales; family Caldicellulosiruptoraceae; genus Caldicellulosiruptor; species Caldicellulosiruptor changbaiensis. Next base: position 259,880 of record NZ_CP034791.1, on the reverse strand, counting down.
GTGGGTGTTTATATAAATAGGGTGATACTTTTTTAGCATATCAACAAGTTCTTTTGTAATCCTTTGTGGCAAAGTCACAGGTGCTCGTGTGCCAATTCTGATTATCTCAACATGACGTATTTGCCTTAGCGACCTTAAAATCCACTCTAAAATCTCATCAGAAAGCATCAGGGCATCTCCGCCTGTGATGAGTACATCTCTGATATTTGGATTTTGTGCCACATATTCAATTGCATCCGTAATGTCATCCAGCGATGCGTGTGTATCAGTCTCACCGATAAGTCTTCTCCTCTGGCAAAACCTGCAAAACATCCCACATATATTTGTAACCTTTATTATCAGCCTGTCTGGATAGCGCTGTGTAATAATCTTTGTAGGGGATGTGTGCTCTTCGTCCATTGGGTCAAGCTCGCCCTTTTCTACCAGCTCTAAACTGCTTGGAACAGATTGTCTTTTTATTGGGCAGTTTGGGTCATTTGGGTCAATTAGTGACAAATAATAAGGTGAGATTGCAAAGCGATAAATCTTACCCACTTGCTCTATTTGCTGTGCTTCTTTTTCATCAAGGTTTAGAAGAACTTTTAATATTTTTGCTGAGGCAATTCTATTTTTCAGCTGCCATTTATAATTTTCCCAGTCATTTTCACCGGCACCAAAGTAAGAAAGTATCTTTTTCTTTTGATATTCAATTTTCTCCTCATCCTCTATACCAGTTTTGATTGTGTCTTTGACATCTAAGTAGTCTTGAATTGCTTCTTTTAGCTTTTCAAACCTCTCCTTGTTGTTAACAACATCTAACCTTTCCATTTGCTAGATACCTCCTTTCAAAATTTAACGCCCAGGTATTTTACAAAAATAAAAGCAGCCAAACTCCATAACCTCGGAATTTGGCTGCTTTGAAATCAAAGGCAAAAGAACGCCTTCTCTTGCAGCTATTAAAAGGCGTAAAACCCATTTTGCCTCCCCTTTCAAAGCTTCCGAGGTTAGCTGACGGGTTCGGGCCGAAAGGGTTAGCCCTACAGAAGCTTTTGGCTTCTGATTCACCCCAAGAAAAATTGGGTCCCCCGTATCCCAGTCCTTTTCCCCTGGGAATTCAGCTTTTCAAAAGGAGTCTTCTAATATTTGATTTTTTAATTTATATTAACTCGTTTAAGATAATAACTTCGATTTCTTTAATATTTTTTAATTTTATGTCGTTTGTAATAAAAATATCTGCCCTTTCTAATATTGCGGTAGCAAGAAATATTGCATCTGGTGTTCTGATCTTATATCTTGCTCGTATTTCTGCACATTTTTCTAATACCATATAATCAATTTCTCTTAAGGTTAAATTTGGGAAAAAACTAACTAATGCTTTATATTTTTTAGCAAGCGTGAAATTGCCCATTTCAAAAGGTTTTACCAACAATTCTGCAATCACTAATGAAGAGGTTACTGCATGGACCTCGCCATGTTCAATTTTTTCAAATATATATTTTGCCAACTCAGCATATTTAGGATTTTTCTCTACTAAATAAATAAACAAATTAGTATCAATCGCAATGCAATTACATTTATCTAAAAGTTGCTGAAGTTTTCCCATGAGTTTCTCTCCTGATTTATATACTCTTCAGCATTAATATCTCCCCAAATTTTTGAACCAATCTTAATTAACTCCTCAGTAAATGATTCTGGTTTTTTGAAAATGATGGCTTCTTTTTTTTCCTCATCATATGCTAATATAACATCATCACCTAATAATTTTCTTATTTCTTCAAATATCTCTCTTTGAATTCTAAGTAAAACATACTGCGATTCTGAATCATAGTTAATATCTATTTTCTCCACAATTTTTCACCTCATAGTAGAAAGCTCTCTACTATTAACAACTTTACTTAATTTTTGTTTGTTTATATTATACCACATTTTAAATCGAAAAAACAAGGAGATGTGACAATTGAGAAAGTGTGAAGAGTTCGTAGAGAAATTTTTAAATTCAAAATCGCCCTGTCAAATCTTGCAACGCATAATTTTTTCATGGTATTATTAAGCTAAGAATTTTTATATGGAGCCGAACTGATATGTTGAATGTAGATAATAAACTTCCTGAGCTTATTAATTTTTTTAAAGCACGTGATGATATAGTAGCTGTTTGGATAGTAGGTTCGTATGGTACAAAACATCAAACAGAAAATAGCGATATTGACCTTGCGATTTTATTTTCTAAAGAAATCAGCTTTTTTGATGAACTGGATTTAGAAGTGCAGATATCTGACATTCTTCAAACAGACAAAGTGGACATTATAAACCTTAACAAAGCACCGCTAACCTTACAGTTTAAAACCATCAGTGAAGGAAAAGAAATAATTAAAAAAGACCCCATCAAAGTAGCAGATTTTGAGGAGATTGTTCTGGATTTGTATCAAGATCATGAGTACTTTTACAGGAAATTCTATGAAGAATTAAAGGAGAGAAATCATCATGACACTTAATATAGATGAAATAGAATTGTTCATTTGTATTTTGAGGTTGATAATTTAGCCTTGTATGACATACTTCAAAGCAATCTAAGTGACTTTGATAAATTTATAGATGAAATTACTTAAAAGCTCATGTAATAAAATGGAGCGCTATTAAAAATTGTTTAAAGGAGGATCTATTTATTGTGGTTGACATATTGCTGATAATAATCCTGTTGCTTGTCTTTATATTACCTTTCATTTTTCGCAAGATTGAGCACAATTTGGAGCTATTTTTGCTTATCATGGGCTTGATTACAACTGTGGTTTCTAAAACTTTATCATTTCACCTTCTGGGACATGTATTTAGCAATTATCTTCTTTATCTTGTTACCGCAGTTGTTCTTGTTATGGGTTTTGTGTTTAACCTCACTGTCAGCAAACTTAAAACTGCAATAAACTCCATTTTGAGCAAGATAAAAATAGAGCTCTTCGTGGCCCTTGTGATTTTATTTCTTGGGCTTATATCAAGTATCATCACTGCAATTGTTGCAACATTGATACTGGTTGAAATCATTCACTTGCTGCCACTGAAACACCAAACAAAGGTTAAGGTAGCAATAATAGGCTGCTTTTCTATAGGATTTGGTGCAGCATTAACTCCCGTTGGAGAGCCACTTTCAACAATTGTTGTAAGTTCATTGAACGCTGAATTTTTGTATATACTTAAAAATCTTGGAACGTATATAGTACCAACAATAATCATCTTATCACTTTTAAGCTACTTTATCTTGTTGTATGAAAGAAAAAGAGGGTGTATTCTGCCAACTTATGAAGAGCTTCTGACAGAAGAAGAGGATATCGTGAAAGCTGAAGAAAGAGCTATTCTAGCTGCTGAAGCGAAGAAAGATGTAGTACTGCGTGCTGGCAAAATTTTTATGTTCATAGTCGCATTGGAACTATTGGGCAGTGGTTTTAAACCTTTTATCGATAAGTACGTTGTAAAACTGGGAGATAAACTTCTGTTCTGGATAAACATCATCTCAGCAGCTCTCGACAATGCAACCATAGCAGCTGCTGAGATCACACCAAGCCTTTCAACTGGTCAAGTAAAAGCAATACTGCTCAGCCTTCTTGCAAGTGGTGGTATTTTAATTCAAGGCAACATTCCAAACATAATTGCGGCAAATAAACTTGAAATAAAGAGCAAGGAATGGGTAAAGCTGGGGCTCCCACTGGGACTAATTTTCCTTCTTGCATTCTACCTACTTCTTTTTGTAGTTTAAATGGAAAAAGAAATAGTTTAAAAAACTTAGAGGCTGGTAATATCCAGCCTCTATTCTATTCTTACAACCTCATACCCTGCATCATCAATTGCTCGAACAAACTCGTCGTCCTTCACATCTTTGTGAAGTTCAACAGCAGCAACCTTTTCTTTCAAATCCACTTTAACAGAATGAACGCCATCTAAGGATTTTAAAGTGTTCTCAACTATTTTGGCACAGTGTTCACTTTCCATTCCCTTGATATAAATCTTTTTTGTCATCTCAAAACAACTCCTTTCACATCAAACTTTTTCTTTTTTTTTGATAACTCTTCACAGTTGCAACCAAAGTGGTTAGCTCAAAATGCTAATTAGCTTGCCAACTTTTTACTCAATCTTTACTACTTTATAGCCTGCATCATCCACAGCAGCAACAAACTTCTCATCTTCGATGGGGTGGTGAAGTTCAACAACTGCATACTTTTCTGCCAGGTTTACACTTGCTGACATTACCCCATGAAGTCCCTTGAGTGCATTCTCAACAGCTTTCGCACAGTGGTTACATGTCATCCCTTCAATATAAATCTTTTTTGTCATGTAAAATCCTCCTCTCAAAATAAATTTTTTATTTTGCAGGTCTATATCTTCGCAAACGCAGAGCGTTTGTGACAACCGACACAGATGAGAACGCCATTGCCAAAGCTGCTATCACCGGGTTCAAAAGCGGACCGCCAAATATGTGCAAAACTCCAGCAGCAATTGGAATACCAGCAGTGTTGTAGAAAAATGCCCAGAAGAGATTCTGTTTTATGTTCCTTATTGCTTTATTGCTAAGGTCAATAGCTGTCACCACATCCATTATGTCGCTCTTCATTAGCACAACATCAGCAGACTCTATTGCAACATCTGTTCCAGACCCAATTGCAATTCCAACGTCAGCCTGAGTCAATGCTGGAGCATCATTGATTCCATCGCCAACCATTACAACCTTTTTCCCTTCTGTCTGGAGCTTTTTCACTTCCTCAGCTTTATTTTGAGGCAAAACTTCAGCAATAACTTTATCTATGCCAACCTGTTTTGCTATTGCCAGAGCAGTTTGTCTGTTGTCACCTGTTAACATAACAGTGTTAATGCCCATCTTATGCAAAATCTCTATTGCTTTTTTACTTGTAGGTTTGATAACATCAGCAACAGCAATTATTCCAGCAAATTTGCCATCAATTGCAATGAACATAGCAGTCTTTCCTTCTTGTGACAATCTCTGAACCTCGTCTGTCAACCAAATGCTTACGTTTCTCTGTTCCATCAACCTCTTATTGCCAAGTAAGATATTTTTGCCATCCACTGTAGCTTCAATTCCAAACCCTGGAATAGCCTCAAACTCTTGTGCATCAACAAGGTCTGAGTTCTTTTCTTTCGCATAGTTTACTATTGCCTCAGCCAGAGGATGTTCTGATGTTTTTTCTGCCGAGGCAGCAAGTCTTAGGACTTCTAATTCATCAAATCCTTCGGCAGTTATGATGTCTGTAACTTTTGGTTTTCCTTCGGTGATTGTCCCTGTCTTGTCGAAAACAATAGTATCAATTTTATGCAATGTCTCAAGCGCTTCACCACTTTTGAACAGGACTCCAAATTCAGCACCCTTACCTGTTGCAACCATTACTGCAGTCGGTGTTGCTAACCCCAGTGCGCACGGGCACGCAATGATGAGCACAGTTATAAATACTTTCAAGGCAAAGCTACCGGGTTTGCCCCATACATACCAAAGCGTTCCCGAGATTATTGCGATTGCTATGACCGCAGGGACAAAATAGCCAGAAATAATGTCTGCAAGTCGTGCAATTGGTGGTTTTGAAGCTTGCGCTTCTTCTATTAGCTTTATTATCTGCGACAACACAGTATCTTTACCAACTTTTGTTGCTCTGACTTTTATAGTACCGTTTTTGTTGATTGTGCCACCATATACAGGGCTTCCAACCGTTTTTTCAACTGGAATGCTTTCACCGGTTAGCATTGACTCATCAACAGAAGTTCTTCCGTCTATTACCTCACCATCAGTTGGAATTTTCTCACCAGGTTTTATTATCAAAATATCTCCAACTTCTATCTCTTCAATTGGAATAACCGTTTCCTGACCGTCGCGCAAAATAGTTGCTGTTTTTGGAGCAAGTCCCATCAGTTTTTTGATTGCGTCAGATGCTCTTCCTTTTGAAACCACCTCAAAGTATCTGCCAAGAAGAATAAGTGTAATTATTACTCCTGCTGTCTCAAAATACGACTCTTCAACAAAGCTTGTATCACCAGCAGCGATTTTAAACATTCCATAGATTCCATATATATATGCTGCAGCAGTACCAATAGCAATCAACGAATCCATATTAGGGTGGCGTTGTATAAGCCTACTAAACCCCACTGTGTAAAACCGTATACCTGCTATAAAGATTGGTATTGACAGTATCAATTGGATAAAAACAAAGTTGAAAGGATTTTTATCAGGGTCAATTATCTGAGGGAGGGGCAAACCGATAATATTGCCCATCGCAATATACAGTACTGGTACAGCAAAAATAGCCGAAATTACAAATCTCTTGAACCAGTATTGCTCTTCAAGTTTCTTGCGATCTGCTTGGCTTTCTGCAGCAGTAGTTTCTTCTACCTCAAGCGGAGTATAACCTGCTTTTTTGATTGCTTCTTTAATCTCTGAAAGCCTTACTTTGGAAGGATCATAAACAACTCTTGCTTTTTCTGTTGCAAAATTAACACTCACTTCTTTAATGCCCGGCAACTTCGAGATAGATTTTCCAATAGCCCTTGCGCATGATGCACATGACATACCACCAATGGGTATTATAACATCTTTTGTTGTCTCATCTGGAACGTCTTTTACATCATAACCTGCCTTCTTCACAGCTTCTTTTATCTTTTCCAGGTTAGTTTTGGTTTCATCATACTCTACAACAAGCTTTTCTGTGGCGAAATTTACAGAGGCTGAGCTTACACCTTCCACTTTGCTTACACTCTTTTCAATAGCTCTTGCACATGAAGCACAACTCATGCCCATAACATCTAATATTTTTCTTTCCACTTTATTTCATCCCCCTTTTGGCATATGCCATTTTCAATTATATTATATACTCCACTATTCCTATATGTCAAGTGGGAATTAAAAATAAATAAAAAAATTTTCATCATCAATTATCTTCTTCCATGTCCAAAGCAATAGCATCTTCCTCTGCCTCTTGTGCAACCTATGTCTTTCGAATGGCACTCTGGACATTCATGGTAATCTGAGTCAAAGACTTTTCCACAGTTTAGGCATATATATGAACACTTTCCATATACATAATTCCCGCCTTCTATCCTTATAGCCTTGCCATGGACAAGCGCATCTGCAATCTTTTTCCTTGCCTCTTCTAAAATGAGTTGAAATGTCTGACGCGAGACTTGCATCTTCTGCGCACACTCTTCCTGCATCAACCCTTCCAGATCTTTTAGCCTGATTGCCTCTAATTCTTCTACTTTCAATGTTACTTCATCACTGGTCCCTTGAGCAGGAGAAAAATACTTAAATTTTGGTAAAAACTCAACTCTTCGGCACCTAATTGGTCTTGGCAAAACTCAGGCCCCCTTTTTTTGGTCTAACCTTTGCTTGAAATTTTTGCGACAACTTAAATTCTCTCTTTATATAGTTTATTATACCACTATATTTCATTTTTTTAACGCAAAATAGTTTGTCAAGTATGCATTGTTGACTAACATATCTTAGGAAAAATGGTATCAAGAAGGCGTGTTGTGACCATGCCTGTGATGATGCAACCCCTCTTCATGGTCATGAATCTCTCTTGCAAGCATTTCATCTGATTTTATCTCACCTTTCAATAGCTTTTCAACTGCTTCATCTGGAGAGCCTAAAACACCGATGAAATACCTAATGCCAAGACTATCAAATATATATCTTGCTCTCTCGCCCATTGACCCTGCAATTACAACATCTGCTCCTTTTTGTTTTATAAACTTTGCAAAAAGCCCAGCCCTGTGCTCTGGCATGTTAAAATATTCTTTTGCTACAATAGCACCATCTTCAATTGTATAAACGCAAACTTTCTCGCTCCCACCAAAGTGAGGGCTTATTTTGTCACCTATTAGCATAACTGCTATTTTCATGATTTATCTCCTCCTTTTTTTAAACTCAATGGATTTGAACTTTTGGACAGCAAGCAACTTTTGCAAACTCCGTGAAATTCGTACAATACAAATTTTGAATCAAAATCATACAGTTTTTTTATCTCTCTTTTAATCTTCTCAAGCGTTGTGTTGCCCAGCTTTAGCCAAAATCTCTGATTACATATATCACATACAAAGATGGTTAAATTCAAGATCTTATTGGACCTGTCACCGATATAGGCAATGTATTTATCATTGGCTACATCAAATGCTACTATCAACCCTTTTTTCTCTAATCTGGTTATACCTCTATAGATAGTGCTCAAACTTGCAAAGCTTATTAGTTTTTTAACCAAGTCTTCTTTTTTCGCAATGTTGCCATTTTCTTTTAAATTGTCAAGTATCATTTCACATATTTGATTATTTCTTAAAAGCCTCTTTTTATACACCACCATATCATTTCACCATATTCTGAAACTGAAACTCATTCATTTTCAATCTACACCTGAAAAGCTATTTAGGGGGGCACGAGAATTTACCTTTTTGAAAGCCCCCCTTCAAAGCAATTTTAGCTTTTACTCTTGTTTTTGTTCTTTTGAAAGAAGCTTGTCAATTAGTTTTAACCTTTGCTCTAAAACCTGCTTTTCATACTCCAAAGCTTCTTTAGCAAAAGGAACTTCACTTGAGCCTGTCAAATATAGCCATTTGCAAATTCCAAGGCCTCTGCCAAAACCAAAACCGCCGCCAAAAACTCTGCCACAGCCTCTTCCAAAACCTCTGCCTGCCCACGCAGGTCCAAAACCCCAAGGCATCATTTTTCACCTCCAAAACCATTTTTATTTTTATTATTGGCATATGCTAATTATAATTATACTATGTTTTTGGCATATGTCAATAACTTTTTTGAAAAAATTTTACCCTTGTTTTTTCACAAGGGCACTAAGCAGCCAAGATAACTTCGCTATATTTAAAAATTCCCAAAGTTCTTTTAAACCACAAAAGCCACCTAAAAACCTTTTCTATTCTTCTGCAATCTCTTTCTTTAAAACCTCTATGCAAGAATCCAGGTACAAATTCCTTGCCTTTTCAATTTCACCTTCATCACAAAGTTTAGTAAGTTCTGGGTCTATTGGAACCTTGCCTAAAATTTTTAAATCTAACTGCTGGGCTATGCTTTCCAGCTTGCTTTTGCCAAAGATATCAATCTCTTTTCCACAATGAGGACATATTGCATAGCTCATATTCTCCACAATTCCTACAATTGGTATATCCATCTGTTTTGCCATGTTATAGGCTTTTTTGACTATTAAAGATACAAGGTCTTGAGGAGATGTTACAATTATTATTCCATCAATTGGAATTGATTGAAAAACTGTAAGAACAACATCCCCCGTACCAGGTGGCATGTCAATAAGAAGATAGTCCAAAACACCCCAGCCAACCTCCGTCCAAAACTGCTCTATTGTTTTTGCAATGAGTGGTCCTCTCCAAATAACAGGAGCGTCTTCTTTATTCAAAAGTAGATTCATTGACATTATTCTTATATCATTATGTGTTCTCACAGGATAAATTGCTTTAGAGTCAGAATCAATCTTTGCCCCGGTTACACCAAAAATCTTTGGAATGGAAGGGCCTGTGATGTCAGCATCAAGCACCCCTACACCAAACCCTTCTCTTCTTAAACCTACTGCTAAAAGAGATGTAACAAGGCTTTTTCCAACCCCGCCTTTGCCGCTGACAATGGCGTAAATTTTTTTAACATCAGTAAATTCATTTTTGGGAATCGGGTGCATTACATTTTCTCTCAACTCAAATCTCTCCCTATATCATAAAGTTTTCTTGTGCTTTCTTATTTTATATTCATTTTTGGCATATGTCAATAACTTTTAAATTTTAATGTTAATTATTTTTACAAACCGGGTATAAATATTTTTAGAGGTTATGTAAAGTAAATTAGTGGAGTAAAAAAAATGAAAGAAAAGAATAAAGGTGCGGGTCGAAAAGCGAGTAGTTATGCTGCAAAAATAGCTGTAATTTATACAGTTGTGAGTAGCGTGTGGATTATTTCATCTGACTACATAGTATGTAAGATGTTCGAAAGCAACCAACTTTTTCCATTGATTTCTATCTTGAAGGGCTGGATGTTTGTTGCAATTACTGCTGTTCTTCTGTACTTTTTAATACGTAGTAAGTTATACACTTTACATCTTTCAGAAAGCAAATTGCAAAGTACCTTAGAAGAACTGCAAAAGACAAATGCAGAGCTTTCACAAACACAAGAGAAGTTAGCTGTTCAGTACAAAAAGCTTGCAAAAAATCAAGCAAAGATAAGAGAGCTTTCTTTTTTCGACAGTTTGACAGGACTTCCAAACAAAAACCACTTTCAGCTTGTACTTGAAAAAGCTATAAAAGAAGCTTACTTGAAAAATCAGCAGCTTGCTATTATCTACATAGACATTGATAATCTTAACAAAGTCAACAACACTTTAGGACATATAGCAGGAGATTCGGTTTTGAAAAAGATTGCTAATAGATTAAAATCAGTAATACCCGATAAAGGTTTTGTTGCCCGTCTCACAGGCGATGAGTTCGCAATAATTTTGTATAACTTTATTGATATCCGTCTTCTTGACTATTTTATACACAAATTTACTAGCATATTCAATAATCCTTGGAAAATTATGGACTATGAATTTTATATAACAGCCAGCATTGGAATTGCCATATTTCCTAATGATGGCAATGATGCAACAACACTTTTGGAAAATGCTCACAAAGCTCTGAATAGTGCAAAAGAGAAAGGAAAAAACACTTTTTGTTTTTACAACAAAGAAATGGATAAAGTTCTGCAGCAGCGATTCGAATTAGAATCGTATTTGAGAAAGGCAATTGAACAAAATCAATTTAAACTTTTTTATCAACCTATTATCGACCTTAAAAGAACGAAAATCTGTGGGGCAGAGGCATTAATTCGCTGGATTCATCCAGAAAAAGGATTTATCCCACCTCTTGCTTTTATTCCAATTGCTGAACAAACAGGCCTGATTTTCAAGATTGGTGAGTGGGTCATTTCAAGGTCGGTTTCTGACTTGAAAGATATCAAAATGGCGATAAATGATAATTTCTATGTTTCTGTAAATATTTCATTGAAAGAGTTTTCAACCTCAAATTTTGTAGACAATGTTCTATATTCTATAAACAGCTTGAAGATCGAACCAACAGCATTTGGCATTGAAATCACAAAATCTGTTGCAATGGTTGACCCCCCAAAAGACAATTGAGATTTTGAACTTTCTAAAAGAAAGAGGCATAAAGATCTTGCTTGACGATTTTGGAACAGGTTATTCATCTTTGAACTATTTAAAGCAGCTTCCAATTGACATTGTCAAAATTGATAGAAGTTTTATACAAAACATGACATATGACCAAAAAGAGCAAAAGATGGCAAAAAGCCTGATTGACCTTTCTCATATTTTAGATCTGAAAGTTGTAGCAGAAGGAATAGAAGATGAAAGACAGGCAGAACTTTTAAAGATCTTTTCCTGCGACTTTGGGCAAGGGTATCTTTTTGGAAAGCCTATGCCGAAGGAAGAGTTTTTGGAGCTTGCAAAGAGATTTTAAAAGCCGGATAGAATTTGATATAATTAAATAACAAGAGAAATTAAGGGAGACAGCAAAAAGTGGAAAAAAGCATGACTATATATGAAGAAGTTGAGTACTTAAAAGAACAGATTCTTAAAAAATATCCTGTTGAGGATATAATTGTATTTGGATCTGTTGCAAAAAGGGCTGTTAGAAAAGACAGTGATATTGACCTTTGCTTGATTATAGATACATCTGATAAAAGAAAGCTTGTTCAAGAAATGCTACTAAATTTAGACTATTCAAGAGATGTTGACATTATAGTGTACACGCCTGAAGAGTGGGAAAGGCTTAAAAACGACACAACAACATTTGCAAATTTAATCTACAGAACAGGAGTGAGCCTTCTTGGTAGATTCTAAGAAATTCACAGATTGGATTGAGATGGGAAAAAAAGACTTAAGAGCTGCTCAGATTCTTCATGAGCACAATGGAGATAATGGCCTTGTTTGTTTTCATTGTCAACAGGCAGTCGAAAAATATTTAAAAGCATTTTTGCTAAACAAAACAGGAATAATTCATGAAGGTCACAACCTGCTCAAACTCTGCAAAAAAGCAATGGAATTTGAACCTTCTTTAAAAGAATTTATCAAGGACGTTTCTTTTATAAATATGTTCTACATTGAAGTGAGATACCCGCCTGATGAACCTATGTATGTAAGTGAGGAAGATACCATTGAGTGTTTAGAAGCAACAGAAAAGATATTAAAGAAAATAGAAGAGGCATTAGAGCTTTAAAATTAGTATCTTCAATGTTTTTTAAGTCTTGAGATTTTTAAGATAAAGCCACATTATTATGGCATCATCAGGTGGATTTGTATAGTAGTTTTTGCGAAGGCCTGCCTCTTTGAATCCAAAGCTTTTGTAAAGCGAAATTGCAGGAATGTTTTTGCTTCTTACCTCAAGTGTAAGGCCAATTAGACCATTTTCTTTTGCATAGGAAATCAGGGCGCAAAGGAGTGCTTTGCCAATGCCCTGCCTTCGCTTTTCCGGGTGCACTGCAATGTTTGTAATGTGTCCTTCATCAACTATATGGTGCATGCCGGCAAAGCCCCACACCTTTGAGTCCTCTTCGTATACAAAATAGATAGCGTAGCTGTTTTCTGCCTCTTCTAAAAAACTTTCTTTGCTCCACGGCACAGAAAAAGAAAGCTTTTCTATCTCATAAACACTGTCAACATCTTCCTTTGTCATCCCTCTGATAATACCTTTTTGAGTCATTCTCATTTCCCTTCTGCATACGATTTTTTGAGATACAGCGGGACAAGTTCAAAGTGAGAAAGTAACTTGCCTTTTTCTGCAAGCTTTTTTGCTACAATTGCCACATTTGAGGCTTTCTGATACTGCAAAAACGTTGGCGCAAGTTTAAAAGAGGAAAAGTCATATACATCCAATCCTTCACCAAGAAGAATTGGATTGTATTTCTCTGCCATTTTCTTTGCCCTATCGACCTCATAGATTGAAGTCTCTTCATAGGTCACAAGCTCTCCATCTTCAAACCTGAAAACCCCTGCAAACACCTTTTGAGACTTTGCATCCAAAATAGGCATTAGAAAGTCTGATGATGAATAAAAGTTGTAACAAAGTGCCTCCAAAGTGTTTACACCAATGCAGGGTTTGTTTAGTGCAAAACAAAATCCTTTGATGGTTGAAACACCAATTCTAAGCCCTGTAAAAGAACCAGGGCCTATTGAGGCCGCAAACAGGTCTATGTCAGAGATGTCAATTGAAGCATTTTTGAGTGCCATGTCAATTAAGTCAATTAACATAACAGAGTGAACAAGCTTTGTGTTAAGAGTTATCTCTGAAACAATCTTCTCATCGTCAAGTATACAGGCACTTGCAACCTTGCCCGATGTCTCAATCCCCAAAATCTTCATCCTTTTCAACCACATCCTCTATCCTTTTGTATTTATCCCCTATACCTTCTAAAATAATTTTTCGAACATTGCTATCAAGCTTTTCAATGACAATTCTAAGACACTCTTTTGGATAAAGTCTTTTTAGTTTGTCTGCCCACTCTATCAAAGTTACTCCATCATTATAAAAATACTCTTCATAGCCTATGTCCTCAAGATCATCCTCTTCTATTCTGTATATGTCAAAATGGTACACCGGCAATTTTCCATCATAAATATGAAATATAGTAAAGGTTGGGCTTGAGATGTCATCGATTGAAAAAGCCTTTGCAATGCCTCTTGCTAAGGCTGTTTTGCCACTGCCTAAATCCCCGTGCAACGTTACAATTGCACCTTTAAAAAGGTTTTTGCCTATTTTATAGCCAATTGAAAGTGTCTCATCATACGAATATGAAATCAGATCTTTCATAGCTACTTACATCCTTTTGAAATTTTTCTTTCAATTCTACTTAAAAACGTTATCCCTTCTTATAAACAATCTGCCCATTTATAAGTACATACTCTATCTCAGAAAAAAGCTCAAAAGGATGGCCGCTATAAATAACAATATCTGCATCCTTGCCCTCTTTTATACTTCCTACCCTGCTGTCAACTCCTAAAATCTTTGCAGGGTTTATTGTAATTGCCTTTAAAGCTTCCAATTCGTCCATCCCACTTTTGCAGGCCAGCGCTGCGCAAAGTGTCAGGTACTTTTGTGGAATTACAGGATGGTCTGTCATGATAGCAACAAGAATGCCGTTTTCAGCTAATATTCCGGGGTTTTTAAAGTCAAGGTTTTTAAGCTCAACCTTTGACCTGTCTGTAAGGTTTGGCCCAACAATGCATGGGATGTTCTCTTCTTTCAGCTCATCCACAATCAAATACCCATCTGTCACATGGTCCAAAGTTAGGTTTACATCAAACTCCTTTGCAATCCTGATAGCTGTAAAGATATCATCTGCCCTGTGCGCATGAGCCTTTAACGGAATCTCTTTATTCAATACCTTAATCAAACTTTCGCTTTTCATGTCAAACTCTGGAGGGTCTTTTTCATCGTCTTTTTCTGCTTCAAGTTTCTTATTTAAGTACTCTTTAGCTTTAAAAAGAGCTTCTCTTAAGATTGCGGCTGTTGCCATGCGCGTCTGAGGTGCTTGATGCTTTTCATGGTAAACACTTTTTGGATTTTCGCCAAACGCAACCTTCATCGCAGCAGGCTCTTTTATAACCATCTTGTCGACTCTTTTGCCATATGTCTTTATAACACAAAACTGGCCGCCAATGACATTTGCACTCCCAGGACCTGTTGCAACGCATGTAACCCCGCCTGCTATCGCCTCTTCAAAGCTTCTGTCAAACGGATTTATAGCATCAATTGCGCGAAGATGTGGTGTGACAGGGTCTGAATCTTCATTGCCATCTGCTCCTTCAAAGCCAACAGAGTCTTCCCACATACCAATGTGAGAGTGTGCATCTATAAAGCCCGGAAAGACAAGCTTTCCAGTTGCATCTATAACCTCTGCACCATTTGCTGTGATTTTCTCATCAATTCTATGTATCTTGCCATCCCTGATTAAGATGTCTCCCTTTTCAACTATTCCCTTTTCATCCATTGTAAAAATCTTTGCATTTTTAATAAGTACCTCCATTTATGTACCTCATCCCTTTCTATTTTATCTTACTTTGTTGCATTCATAAGATATGTCAGGTCAAACTTGGGCTTTAGCGCCAAGTGTGCATCTACACCCTTTTCAAAAAGATACACCTTGCCATAGTCTTTTGTCAATACATACACCTCTTCAAACCCGCTGGATCTCACAAGTTTTAGGTACTCAGCTGTGTCCTTTACTTCTTTTGCCTTTTCCATAAACTCTGGCTTCAATCCTAAATCAAAATCAACTGTGGTGACCTCGCCAGAAAGCTTGTCAAAGCTGATATTTAGCTTTCCTGCCATAACAAAAGCCCCGCCAACATAGAATTTGTATGAAACAGCATGTTCATTTTCATTGTCAAAAATATAGGATTTAGCAGTAACATATTTACCCAAAAGAATTTGCATAAGCTGCTCTGCCCTGTCGTTCAAAACCTTAGCTTCTACCTTCTTGATATTGCCAGATGCTTTGAGGTTTGCTGTCATCTTGAGGATGTTTCCAAACTTATCCGCCGATATCTCTACCTTGCCATATAAACTATCTTTTTTGTACGAATATCCACCAGATGGCTCAATTTTGAATTCAGATAATGAAAATGGCAATCTTCTTTGCTGAGACGATAGCATGTTTAAAATCTTGCCAAATTTTAGCTTAACATACTCAACTGATGCCTTCTTTTGGACATAATCTACGTAATTGTTGTACTCTTGGAGATTAAATTTATTTGGGTTTAAATTGATCTCTGGGAAGACTTTTCCTTCTACATAGTCAAAGTAGAGGTCTTTTAAGGAGAGAATATTGTTTAATGTCGTATATTTTAAAAAAGAATCGCTGCTGATTGCTGGCACAATCTTTATACTTTTTAAAATTTTGTCTTCCTCATTCCCTTTTTTGCTACCAGATTTAAAGTTTATATTCGAAAACCAGCTTATGTTAAACTCTAAAAGCTCACCATTGTCTTTATTTAGAACAATCACTGCTTCATTTGACAGCACCTTTTTGTCCCCTTCTACACGGTAGAAGTTGCAGATGTATTTGTCTTTGGTTTGGGTGACATAAAGCTCAACATTTCCTTTTGTGTATGGTGCAAACTTGTACAGAAGCTTGAATGCTTTTGACTTTACATCATTGAATGAAAAGTCATTTACAACATCTGACGGTTGATACTTTTTGAAGTAAACAACTGACTGGTTCTCTTTCATATAGATTTCATACTTTGACTTGTCATCTTCAAAAAGGTACTTGTACATAAAAGTCTCATCAGGAAGCTTTTCAAGCTTGATATCACTTTCAACAAGCTGGGCATTTTTAAGACCAAATAGTTTTTTAAGATAGCTTATATTGTCCTCTTGCGGCTGGACATTCCGTACTGTTATATACTTTATCAAGAGAAAGATAAATACAATCCCAAATACCAGCACAGCAATACTGATTCCCAGCCTTTTTGTATATATCTTTATCTTCATTACGTGGCGGTTTTAAAAAACCTTCCCTCGCTTTTTCAAAAGTGATTTGTTACTTTAATTGTATCATTTTGCTATTTCCCCTTCAATATATGCAAATGCGTTGTGGTTATGAATACTCTCTATGCTCTCAACAAAAACCTTGTACCACTTGATTCGCTTGTCACTGTTTATTTTTACAACAACTTCACGCAAAAGGTCTTCAACAAACCTCGGGTTCTGGTAAGCACGTTCTGTAACCCATTTTTCGTCTGGCCTTTTTAGGATAGAATAGAGCGGGCATGAGGCAGAAGATTCTGCTATCTCAACAAGCTCTTCAATCCACATAAAACGTCTCATTCTCACTTCAATTGTCACATACGCTCTTTGGTTGTGAGCACCGTACTCAGAAATCTCTTTTGAGCACGGGCAAAGTGTGTGGACAGGAACAATTACACCTACCTTTAAATCAAACTTTTCGCCTTTTTCTGCTTCAAAGTAGCAATCAACTTTTAAAGGTGCAAGCGTCTCGGTTACAGGTGTTCTTTTGTTTATAAAATATGGAAAGTCAAAGCGAACGTAGGCTTTTTGAGAGTCAAGCTTTTCCTTTATTCTGTCAAGAAGCCTTTCTATTTCTTTTGGACCTACCACATTTAGCTCATCTATTGCCTCAATAAAACGCGACATGTGAGTACCTCTCATGTCACCTTTCAGCTCTGCAGCTGCCGTGATTTTTGCGATGGTTGTTTGAGTCTTGTTCGCCCTGTCCATCACAACAATTGGCCAATTCAAGTCTTTTATCCCTACTTTTTGAATGCTAATGCCGCGAAGGTCTTTCTGGCTCTGAACATCAATCATCATCTTCACCCCTGTAGACTGCGCCACTGTCTTCTGTTTCCCAGACTTCAATTTCATAAAGGGTACAATTTTGCGCTTTAATTTTATCATAGAGCCTTTGCCAAATCCACTTTGCAATGTTTTCTGCTGTTGGGTTTTCGATTATATCATTCAAATATGCATGGTCCAAAATGTCTATGACCTCTTTTTGGACAATGTCTTTGAGCAGGGCAAAATCTATAACCATGTCTTGCTCATCTAATTTTCCTTTGACTGTGACAACAAGCTTGTACGTGTGCCCATGCAACTTTTCACACTTTCCATGGTACTTTGTGAGGTTGTGCGCTGCATCAAACTTGAAGATTTTTTTGAGAAGCAAGGAAATATCACTCCTTTTTGCAAAAATGTAAAATTTAAAGAGGCTGCCTTTAAAACTAATACAGCCTCTTTTTGAATTTTGAGGTATTTTCAAGTTTTAAGAAGAAAACACCTTTATAAACTCTTCTGGGGTTATTATTCTAATTTTATTACTATGCATTTCTTTATCACGAGTAGTGAACTACCCACGACTGAAGTCGCAGGCTTCCTGCTTCATCGACCAGACTTGCTACTGGGATTGTATCCCCAGTAGTAGAGGACAGGTCTCAGCAGGCATCGCCTTTATCGGCTCGGGTCGTCCCAACCCTACTACATCGCCTATACACTTACTACCATTCCTAACTGGAGTAATCCCTGTTTCAGAATGTTTTTGGCTGCGTTCTCATCCCTATCATGTTTCTGTCTACAACATGGACATTGCCATGTCCTTATTTTTAAGTCCTTTAGCTCTTCATTCCTATATCCACAACTACTGCAAATCTGGGATGATGGAAAACTTGATGGTATCTTCAGAAATATCCTGTTATACCATTTAGATTTGTATTCCAGCATCTCTACAAACTTTGACCATGATACATCCATAATACTTTTTGCCAGATGATGATTCCTCACAAGGTTTTTTACTTTTAAGTCTTCACAGATTATCGCTTGGTTTTCGCAAATAACCCGTGAAGACCATTTGTGTAAAAAATCCATCCTGATATTTGTCACCTTTTCATACAGCTTTGCAAGTTTTCTCCTTGTTCTCTCAAAATTTTTGCTACCAGGCCTTTTCCTTGAAAGTTCTCTCTGTACTTTTTTTATTCTCCTTTCGTACTTCGCAAGAATCTTGGGATTTTCAACGTGTCTGCTATTGCTGTCCACAAAGAAGTCTTTGACTCCAAGATCCAAAGCAGTTGCAAAGTTTGCAGGTGTCTCCTTTATCTTCGGATTGTCTACTTTGTCTTGCTCTACTGTTATTGATACATAGTACTTCCCACTTGGCAATAGCTTTACAGTTGCTGTTTTGATTTTACCATTAAAAGTTCTGTGGATTCTTGCTTTTACCCAGCCAAGCTTAGGTAATTTTATCCTGCCCCAGCAACGGTTTAGTTCAGTATCAGTAGCTAACTTTCCAAAATCCACTTGGATATTATTGTTTGTGAAATTTGTTGTGTATGAAAAGTAGTTCGATTTCTTTCTTTTAAACTTCGGATATTTAGCTTGGTTTCTGAAGAATCTTTCAAATGCCTGTTCAAGACTCTTAATTTCGTTCTCAAGAGCAAACTTGTCCACCTCTTTAAGCCATGGATACTCTCTTTTGAGGTGCTGCTGCAGGTGTCTTATCCACGCAAAAGCATTTGGTGATTTCTTCTGCTGCCTATAAACTTCTTTCTGGTATGCAAGAAAATAGTTCCATGCAAATCTAACACAACCAAAGGTCTTCTTCAGTTGTCTTTCCTGTTCTTTCGTAGGATATAGCCTGTATCTGTAAGTGATTATCATCTGAATTACTTCTCCTTTTGAGAATTGATATACTCTTTTATTTGTTCTTCAGTATTTTCACTTACTGTCGCAACAAAGTAGGAAGGATTCCATAAATGTTCACCCCAGAGTTTAGTTTTGAGTTCTGGGAAGAACTGAAACAATCTTCTGGCACTAACACCTTTCAAAGTCTTTATTAAATCGGGTATATAATGCTGAGGTGAACAATCTATTAAAAGATGGACATGGTCCTGATTTGTTTCCATTGCTATTATTTCAAAACCCTGTTCTTTTGCTATCTCAAAAAGTATTTCTTTCAATTTTGTATCTATTTCCCCCTGCAGAATTTTGTGTCTATATTTTACGCACCAAACTATATGGTACTGAATGGAATATACATATCCTCTTCCGTGGTGGATTACTGCCATCTTCTATCATCTCCTTTGCATATATTATAACATATGCAAAGGAGATTAACAAATATTTATTGTGGTTTTATCTAATATTGCAATTACACAATGATAATGCCCTTACTCATGCCTAAAGACACGAGTGTGCGGGCGTTTACTTTATCAAGTAATCTGCCTGTATCTTGAGAGCACAAATAATTTGTAATGCATCCTCTAAATCATTATAGTTACTTTTTAATGATTTTATTATATCACTTTTCAATACACTTATAATATCTACCTTTTTTGAAAATTATAAGAAGTAAATTTCTAATTCTGTCAACTTTCATTGTTTTTTTAGCAACATAGAAGAGGTCAGTCACACTATTTGCAGTCACATATGCCTTTATATCTTTTCTTAAAGTTATAATTTCGAACATTTTCTCAGCAGCATCTTTAAAAGGTTCTCTACCTTATATCCAATCTAAAACCACATTTGTATCAATTACAACCTTAGTCACTCCCCAAAATTCTCTCCTCTCTTACTGTATCTGCATCCATGTTAAGCTCCTTTGCAATACCTGTCAGTTCCTTTATTGCTTTTAAAACTTCTTCTGTATTATCTCTTCTCCTTTTCCTTTTCCTAATTGTAACGATTTTGGCAATTTTCTTGCCATCCTTTTGTAATATTATTACTTCTTTCTCTATAATTTCCATATATTTGTCTACATCAGAAATTACCTCTTTGGCATCTAATATCATTTTAAACACCTCATCATTTATATAAAATCTTCAAATCTTCAATAAATATAATTATACCACAAACCCAACTACTTCTTCACAGCCTGGGTCAAGACAGAATTTCCTGCCAAATCCTTGACATTTGGTGATATGTTTACAATGCTCCCTGCTGGTAGTGGGTTTGTAAATGTTATTTCAACAACTCTATTGTCAGAAGATTTTACAAAGCTTATTATATTCCCGCCTGCAACGCAGGAGAAGTTCTGAGGGACCAATGTTGCTGGGTCCATTGGTTCTGTAAATGTAAGTTTTACCTTTCTTGTATCAGTTGTAGAAAACTCTGCTGACACATCAGGTGATGTCCTTTCTGTCACATGGTCGACAACCTGAGCTTTTGCAGGAACCACTGGATTGCCATTGTAGTCTATAATCAAATCAGGTCTTTTTATTTCGACAGAAATTGACCTGTCAACAACTCCTGGTTTTTTGACTTTTATATAAAGAACTCCATTTTGAGTGTAAGCTGTATAGTCGATATCAGGCAAAAGTGTTGCAGTTCCATCTTTTAGCTCAATGCCTGCTGCCAAGATTGTATTGTTTATACCAGGCAAAGTTGTAACAGGCTCATCAAACGTAACAATTATGGTATCAGAGTTTTGACCTGTGCCAACAGATACAGAAAGCTGCTGTGGTGAAATTTTGTCCTTCAGTTTTATATTCGGATAAAAGTTTACATCCAATGTAGGCGGAATATTCAGCACCTGGTCAAACTGGTCTTTTATGCCTGAACCTGTTGTATAGATTTTTAGATCTTCAGGTTCCTGGCCCGCGTCATTTGTATCCGCTTTAGCATCAGACGTTAACAGAGCCGCTGTTTTTAGTGTCACTACCTTTTTATCAGGACTAAGTACATAGCTTACAATTCCAAGGCTTACAATTTTGTCGTTATCAGGATTGCCATTGAGGCTGGTTGTGCTTTGGGCATTTCTGAACATTATCGAAGCTGGGTCAAATGATGCAAATATATAGTCATTTAGTACCTTTATCTGGATTGTGTTTTTGTCAATTGCTAAAACCTCAATGTCTTGCGGTGATATACCTTTGAAGTTGGCAAGAATTGAATACGGCATTGCAATTGTTGCATTTGCCAAAAAATTCCCTGCTGTATCAGTTAAAGTAGGTGCTGCAAGCTTGTCAACCACACCACCTGCTACAGACCACTTTCCAGGTGTTTTATCATCAGCACCGGGTATCAAAAGTGTCACCCTGTTTGCAGAAGGTGATATATAGTCAACCTTTGCACCTTTGACGCTTGAAAGTGGTATTGTGGCAGATGTACTACCTATAAAGTAACTGCTGAGATTCTTTAATTTATCAACATCCATTGCCTCTGAGAAGAAGATGTCTATTTTATCATTGTCAGAGGCAGGGTCATACTTTGCAATGGCCGCTGTAATTGTTGGCGGCAATGTGTCTTTTGCAGCAAATGATAAAGTAGCGTCATCCATTATGTTTTCCCTTACAGACACATCTGGAATACTACTGATTTTTAAGATGTATGTCCCACCGTTTACTTTTTCAAGAGAGCTGAATTCAACCAAATATGTTGAATAGTCATTTTCTTTTAGCCTCTGAACACTTTTTGCAACCTGATCTAAAATTGTTTGTCCATCAGAGGACAGAAGCTTGAACGAAGACACTCTGTCCTGGGCATTGACACTCTCTGAAAATGTAACTTTTATAACATTCCCTTCTAAAACCTCAACAGACTTTACAGAGGGTTTTGTTGTATCATCGTTTGCTTTTGAAGAAACCACTACCCAGTTTGTATCTTTGTTCCCAAGAAGATCCTCAACATTTCTGTACCTTATCTCAAAAGACACAAGCGCTCTGACATCAAGCTTCAAAGCGGAGGCAAGTTCAATGTCAACTGTCTTTCCATCTGATAGCAGTTTCACTTTTGCACCAATTGCATGGTTTGTGTTGTCTGATGCCTGATACACTTCATACTCTCCAGTTGGCGTGCTACCATCAATTGTTCTTATCTCCTCATCAAATACAAGCTGGAGCCTATTGTTTGCAACAAAGTTCAAAGCAACATGCCTTGGTGGTGTTCTGTCAAGGGTTGTGGTGAAGGTTGTTTTATAGTATGCAATCCTGTAGCCTGCAAAGTCTTTGGCATCAGCAATTTCAATCGTGTGGCTGCCATCTGCAAGCGGTGTGTAGTTTTCAATCTCAATCGCGTTCTCTTCATACTTTGGTGTAACCTTTGCATAAAGGTAGTTTCCATCAACTTTTATTGTTGCACCTACAGAAGATACATCGCAGATCTTAAAACTTCCATTTGAACTGCTATCAATTGGCTCATTGAATATCACTTTAAACTTTTTGCTGTTAATAACTTTAAAATCAACTACTTTGGGCTGGGTAGCATCAATGCAGGATATCTCTTTTGTGATGCTAAAGCTCTGTCCAGTTTCTGACATAAGGTTTGTAATTACAATTCTTACTTTGTCGCCTTGATTTAATTTGTTTTGAAATATTATACTCACTGTTTTGAAATCTTGTGATACTGCAAACTTTGCTGTTGAGTCCTCTTTGTCGTTGACATACACCTTAATTGGCAACGAGTCAATCTGGCTTTGAGAAATTGCTTTTGTGAATTTTATGTCTATCTTCTTGAGACTTTCAACCTTTATATCCTCACTTAAGCCAAATGGAATGACTTTAGCTGTAAATTTCAAATTGGTTGCTTGTCCTTTGTAAACAAATGTGTATTCTTTTCCTTCCTGCTGGGCAGCTGTCTTTATTTCAACAACCTTCTTTGTAGAGTCGGCAAATTTGACATCTAAGACGTTCAGTCCATTGTCAAACGCAAAGTTAGACTTGTCAAGTGTTTTCAGTTCCTTGTCAAAGGTGACTTTTACAGTTGTATTGTCAATGCTTTCAATTGCAACAGGTTTTGCTTCTTTTAGCGACTCATTCAAAAATGCATTGTATAGAATAACTGCTGTCTGACCGCGTGTAATAAGCTTTCCAACCTCAATCTCAGCCTCAATTCCAAAGTAAATGTTCATATCATAGGCTTTTTTGATGTAATTTAATGGATATTTCCCTTTTAGCTCATTTTCTTTAACGCCCAGAGCCCTTACAACCATTGCAGTGAGTTCTTCCACTTTTAAGTACTGGTCAGGCCTAAATGTTCCATCAGGATATCCTGTTATAAGCCCTATATTCTTTGCTGCTTCAATATATCCTAAAGCCCAGTGTGATACTGGGACATCTTTAAAAGAAGATCTTCTCTGGTTTGCATAAAAATCTGCCAAAGGTTTTTTGCCAAGAAGAATTATCATCATCTTTGCAATCTCTGACCTTTTAAGAGGCTTGTCAAGGTTAAGATTTCCTTTAGTATCTCCTGTCATCACTCCTTTTTGTTTTAACACTGTTGCTGCCTGGTTATAAGCTTGGGTGTTTGCTGCTATGCCAACAAAAGCAACGATATTTACTGTAAAGCAAACCAAAAATACAAAAGTAGCTAATCTTTTTAACAACTTACCCATCCCTTTTCTCTCTCCTCACAAAATATTTGAAAGTTTTAGAAGTAATGCTTGAGTATATTATATCATCTTTGTTGGAAATTGTTTAGCTTTATTACAAGGGTTAAAGATTGGAAAGTAAAAATGGTATATTTTTTTATCCCAACTTTCTAATCTTAATAAATAACTGGTTTTTCAATTATCATTATAGCTTTTACAGCTTCCTTAGGTATCATAATCACTTTCATACTACTTTTTGAGGTACCTCTTGCAAGTTTTACTATATAAAACTCTTTATTTTGGGAAATTAATAAGCCTATAATTTCTTTCAGTCCAAACATTCTTTCAGTTAATTGGATACGAACAGTAGTAAGAGTATAGTACATAGCAATATGAATCCAATACACCAGAGCATAACACTCAATCAGAAATGTAGGAATGATAAGAGACAACGCCACATACAATTTAATTCCGCTGAAATAATTACTCATGATAATTTCTGAAAGCAGTACGAAGAGATAATAGCTTAACCATATACTCACGACAAATATAATAACAACTATTGAAACAGACATGTAAAATGCTGGCTTGTTTTTCATATTCGAGAAATAGTTTGTTTTATCTTTGAATATAAACATTTTAAATTGTTTGTTCCATAATAAGCCTAATCCAGATAATAATACCAATAACAAAAGCATATATCCAATTTGTTTATCAATCTTAATATTGTAGACATGCAAGAAGAAGTACCCTGGAGCAAAGAGCATCAATAAAGTATAAAACAAAATTGTACTTTTAACATCTGAACCTTGTGGTTCTTTAAAATCGCTTTTTATAATCTTTTCACTTACAGTATAAATGGTTACAATTATCAATATAATTGAGTTCAAAATGCTATTTACTATCGATAAATCTTTAAACACCTTTTGTTTTCCTCCTCAATTATTGTAATTTACACATATATAATAATTATAATTCATTGTGTACCTTTTTTCACCTCTTGAGAAATTGTTCTGACATTTTTAATTATTCAGTTTTCTTTACCTATTTTGAGTGATATAATATTTGTATATTAGTTATCATAATTAGGTTAATTTTATATTTCAACACTCAAAACTGTAGAAGCTAATCACATTTTAATTTTCTATCTCATCTGGTTTTTATAACCAGAGTTAATGAGTTTAGGGGTTGGGGTTGTATCTTTCTTTGAAATCGTTTTCTTATATTAAAAGGCCCAAAAAATATTAAAATAGTTTCTACTTTGTAGATTCAAACAATCCAAATTTAAAAAACATTAATATTGTTTCGAGGTGATTAATTATGCCATTAAGATTGCCACTTTTACTGAGTGATGGGATGGTACTTCAAAGAGATAAAAAAGTAAAGATATGGGGCTGGGCTGAGCCAAGAGAAACAGTAACAGTAAACTTTTCAGGCAAATCATATATGACTGTAACTGATGATGACGGAAAATGGGAAGTTACCCTGCCACCAATGCAACCAGGCGGTCCTTACTCTATGGAAATAAAGTCCCAAAATTCAGTTATTACTATTAAAGATATACTGATTGGTGATGTATGGGTTTGTTCTGGACAATCGAATATGGTTGTGCCAATGGAAAGAGTAATAGATATCTACAAGGAGGAACTTGACGATTGTGATATTCCTTTAATTAGACAATTTACAGTTCCAGACAGATACCATTTTAAAGGTCCAAAGGAAGATTTAGAGGGAGGAAGCTGGGAACCTTTGAATAAAGAAACGGTATTTAGGTTTTCAGCTGTGGGATATTTCTTTGCTAAAGCGCTATTTAGAAGATACAATGTCCCAATAGGTTTAATTAAAGCATGTGTTGGTGGAACTCCAATAGAAGCGTGGATGAGCAAAGACATAGTATACAAGTTTCTTGAAAATCCTGAAGAACTTGAAAAACTCAAAGACGACAGCTATATAGAATCTGTCAAAAAAGAACAAGAGGCAAAAATAAAGGCATGGTTTGACTATTTAGATACTACCGACATTGGACTTAAAAATCAACCTCTACCATTCTTTGATGAAAACTATAGCCCATCTGACTGGAAAATAGTAAACATCCCGGCCACATGGAAGGAAATGGGGCTTGACTCAACAATAGGTGTTGTGTGGTTCAGAAAAGAAATAGACATACCTTCGTGCATGGCAGGAAAACCAGCAAAACTATACCTTGGGACAATAGTTGATAGCGACTTTACATATGTCAACGGAAAACTGATTGGTTCAACTTCATATCGATATCCACCAAGAAAGTATAATATACCTGCAGGTATTTTAAAAGAAGGAAAAAATACAATTGTTGTGAGGGTTATAAGCAACGATGGGAATGGAGAGTTTGTAAAAGGAAAAGAATACAAGATATTTACAGAAGACTGCAAGCTTGACCTCAAAGGTCAGTGGTTGTGCAAGGTTGGAGCTCAAGCCAAAGAACCTCTGCCACCACAAACTTTTTGGCAGTACAAACCTACAGGTCTGTTCAACGGAATGATTGCACCGCTTCTAAACTACAGTATAAAAGGTATAATATGGTACCAGGGAGAGTCCAATACAGACAGACCTGAGGGCTACTGCAAAAAGCTGTGTGCTCTTGTTGAAGACTGGAGAAAGAAATGGGGTGATAGCAATCTACCATTTTTATATGTGCAGCTTGCAAACTTTATGGAAGCAAAGCCGCAGCCCTGTGAGAGCAACTGGGCAAGGCTGAGAGAAGAACAAAGAAGAGCACTTCTTTTCCTTGACAATGTGGGAATGGCAGTTGCAATTGACCTTGGTGAGTGGAACGACCTTCACCCATCGAACAAAAAAGATGTCGGTGAAAGGCTTGCTCTTCTTGCGCAAAAAGTAGCATACGGCGAAAAAGATTTAGTAGCATCAGGTCCTCTTTACAAATCAATGAAAATTGAAGGGAACAAGGCAGTTTTAGAGTTTTCAGAAGTGGGCAGTGGCCTTGTTGCAAAAGGAGGTGACATGCTAAAACACTTTGCAATAGCTGGAAAAGACAAAAAATTTGTATGGGCAAATGCTGCAGTTGAAGGTGACAAAGTGGTTGTCTGGCACGACAGTATTCAAAACCCTGTTTATGTAAGATATGCTTGGGCTGACAATCCAGAAGGTGCAAATCTTTACAACAAAGAGGGTTTGCCAGCATCACCTTTTACCACTGAAGATGAGATTTAAAATATTCTGTTGATGGGGTGATTATCAATGAATATAAGTTATTTGTTCCCTGGTGGCAAGTCGAAGGCGCTCACAATGAGCTATGACGACGGGCA
This sequence comes from Caldicellulosiruptor changbaiensis, assembly GCF_003999255.1. Taxonomy (GTDB): domain Bacteria; phylum Bacillota; class Thermoanaerobacteria; order Caldicellulosiruptorales; family Caldicellulosiruptoraceae; genus Caldicellulosiruptor; species Caldicellulosiruptor changbaiensis. The sequence goes on along the minus strand of NZ_CP034791.1, from coordinate 232,733 downwards.
GATATATGACAGAAAACTTGTCAGTTTATTTAACGAATACGGAATTAAAGGAACTTTCTTTTTAAACTCAGCAAATCTCGGCAAGGATATCTTTGTTCTTCCTGATGAAGTTTCTCAGCTTTATAAAGGGCATGAAGTTGGAATACATGCAAAAACTCATCCTTTTTTAGACTCAATACCTCTTGAAAGCATAGTTGAAGAGATTATTGAAGACAGGAAATATTTGGAGACTCTGGTTGGATACCCAGTTAAAGGAATGTCATACCCATATGGAGTTTACAATGAAGAAGTTGTGAAGATTTTGCCATCGCTTGGCATTGAATATTCAAGGACGGTAAATTCCACTTACAGTTTTAACATACCAACAAATTTTTTTGTGTGGAATCCAACCTGCCATCATAAACAAGATCTGCTCGAAATTACGAAGAGGTTTTTGGAAACAGAAAATAAAAATCATCTACAACTTATGTATGTATGGGGCCACAGTTTCGAGTTTGAACGAGAAAACAACTGGAAGTTGATTGAAGATTTTTGCAAGATGGTTTCAAAAACAACTTCTGTTTGGTTTGCGACAAATATTGAAATTGTAAGATACATCAAAGCGTTGAGAATGCTTGAGTTTTCTGTAAAAAGAGATATTGTTTATAATCCTTCGGCCATTTCTGTATGGCTTTCTGTAAATGGTCGTGCTGTTGAAGTAAATGGTGGTCAAATTGTTGCACTTAAGTAGCTGGTAATACGATTAAACTTGAGTTTTGTGAATATTTTGTTTTTAGGAGGTTTTAAAAATGGATAGATACGAACACCGAAAAAGCCAAGTTCTATTAAAAATCACCGCAGCTGATGGCAAACCTTTGAAAAATGTTGAAATCACAGTCCGGCAAACTAAACACAAGTTTTTATTTGGATGTGCAGAATTTTCAATTGTTCCTTTTGTAAACGGCGAGTTTTCAGGTGCCCTGAGAGAAAAAGCTGAAATGGCTTTTGAAAAATTTGTGGACCTTTTCAACTTTGCCACTCTTCCGTTTTACTGGGGCAGGTTTGAACCTGTCAGGGGCAAGCCAGATACGCAGCGGCTTAAAAAAGCAGCTGAGTGGTTAAAAAATCGCGGTTTTGAACTCAAAGGCCATCCACTTTGCTGGCACACAGTCACTGCTGACTGGCTTTTAGAACTTACCAATGACCAAATTTTAGAAGCTCAGCTTATGAGGATAAAGCGTGAGGTAAGCGATTTTGCCGGTCTTATCGACATGTGGGATGTAATAAATGAGGTTGTTATAATGCCAAACTTCAACAAATACGACAATGGAATCACCAGAATTTGCAGGCAATACGGCAGGATAGGTCTTGTCAAAATGGCCTTTGATGCAGCAAGAGAGGCAAATCCGAAAAGCATTCTGCTTATCAATGACTATGTTGTATCAGACGCCTATGAAATATTGATTGAAGCATTGCTTGATGCAGGTGTGAAGATTGACGCAATAGGAATACAGTCGCACATGCATCAGGGCTTTTGGGGAATTGAAAAAACCCAGGAAGTGCTTGAAAGGTTTTCACGTTTTGGCTTGTTTCTTCACTTTACAGAAGTTACATTAATTTCTGGAAAACTCATGCCGCCGCACATTAAAGACCTGAATGATTACAAAGTAGATAGCTGGCCTTCAACACCAGAGGGCGAAGAAAGACAAGCAATGGAAGCAAAACTTTTCTACAAAATGCTGTTTGCACACCCACTTGTTGAAGCAATTACATGGTGGAATTTCATTGATACTTTCGCTTGGCTTGGTGCACCAGCCGGATTTATTACAAGAGAAGGTAGGACAAAACCCATTTACTCCACCCTTTACCAATTGATAAAGAAAGAATGGTGGACAGATACACAAAGTTTGATTACAGACGAAAATGGCACTGTAAAAGTATCAGGTTTCATGGGCGAATATGAAGTTGTTTGCAAAGACAAAAAAGCTAATTTTGTCCTTGACAGGGCAAATGAAGTTGTAGAAATAACTCTCTAAAAGAAGTTTTTCTATGTAAAATAGCTTCATATAAAAATAGAAGGGGCTTTTCAATCACCTTTTTTGAAACAAAGCCCCTTCTCTTTATCTTGCTAAAACAATTTTTATATCCAAAGGCTCTAAAAAGTTGCTGAGTTTCTGATCTTGAAACTTTACAGGGCTGGTACTTTTAAGAGCAAATAGCGTGTCAACTTCTTTTATTTCTCTTGCCAAGCCAAGCTGTGCCTTTTCTAAATTAATTTCTACTCTCTTTGCTCTTAGCAAATCAGCATTTGCAATGACAATCAGATACTTCTCATCCTTCAGCTCAAGCTTGTAGCCAAAGGCAATGACAAATTTGCTGTTGTATGGAAACTTAATGAAGTTTTCAGGTTTAATAAAATCAACATACCTTTTTCTTATTTTTGACACGGCAGAAATTAGTTCTATCATCTCTTGAGCACCGTCATTTGTCCAGTGAAGAGCGTACCTGTCAAAAAACGCAAGCTTGCCGTAAAGCGGATCAGACTTAGAAAGTTTAAACCTTCCGTCTGGCTGTGGGTCAAGCCCTAAGTTCATCGGCTGGACCTCAAAAACCTCTTGCCCTGATGTCAAGAAGAAAACTGCATTTGGCAAAAAGTTGTTGAGAACAACAGAAAACCTTGAAAAATCCTTGCTGCCTATCCTTGATGCCGCCCGCGGACTGTCTGGAATCTCAGATGCTGCAAAAACAGGAAGTTTTAATTTCAAAAGCTTGTCTATCATCTTTTTGAGATTTCCCTCATAATACCTTGGCTCTCTTGCCCAAACATCCCCAATTATCATATCATAGCCTGACTCTTTTGCTTTCTTGTCGCCGCTCAAACTTAGCTCTTCTGCAATAAAGCAAAAATCAGGATCCACTTCTTTTGCCTTGGTGATTATCATGTCTTCCAACTCTTTTGGCAGTGCATGACCCATATCTATTCGTGCACCATCAATCCCAAAGTTCTGCTGGTAATGTACAATGATATTTGAAATTCTTTCCCAAAGTTCTATGTTTGGCTTTTTACCTTTGAAAATATTTGCCCTTATAGTATCAAAAAGAATATAAGGTGGCTGGTCTTGATCTACATACCTTGCAGACTGCACAGGATGGTCTAAATAAAGCCTGAGGTATGTGACATCTGTCCACGGCGGTTGTGGGTCATTCAGACAGTCAGAGAATGCAGGAGCAGTTGTAAGCCCTATTTCCTTTTCTATCAGCTCAAAAAAGTCTCTATCTGGATTTTGCTTGCAAACTTCTTTTATTTTTTCCCACTTTTCAGGTGCGTACTTGTCAGGTGAGGGCATAAAAAGCTTCAGATGCTCCTTTACAGCGGGGTCTTTGTAGATAAGTTCAATGTTAGACTCATCTGCCTTTGTGAACTCTTTTATCAGCGTTAGCTTTGGTGGACCGTATTTTTCTCTGTTTGAGACTTTTATCCAGTAAAACCAATCAGGATGTTCTAAGATAAAATCTGAATCCCTTGCAGATGTTCGCGGTATTATGTCTATAACAAATCTTATTCCAAGTATGTGGCAAGCCTCAATAAGAGCTGCAAACTCTTCTTCTATTGAAAGCTCATCTGTCATAGGGTCTTTTAAAATAGGGTCAAGCTCAAAAAAGTTTTTAACCGCATAAGGTGAACCCATCTCACCCTTTTTGTATCTTGTGCTGTTCTTTGTAATTGGAAGAGTGTATATACAATCAAAACCCATTTTCTTTATAAGGGGTAAAAGTGCAATTGTTTTTATAAAGGTTCCTGTGTCTTTAAGTCCAAATTTATTTTCAAGTTTCAACTCCCTGTCACTGTCATGGTCCCATGCCGAGCTTGTTCTAATCTGCATTCCATAGATGCTGCTTTTTTCAATCCAATTGCCTTGAGCATATGAAGTAATACCTTTTTGTCTTTCAATTTGTGCTAACGATTGCAGGTAATTAATCTTTGTATCCTTGCTTGGCAATATAGCTTTTGTTATGCACTGGTAAAGAAAGTTATAGGGGTTTACTGAAATTGTGCCGTCAGCATTTTCTATTTTTTCCTCTCCTTTGTATCCAAACGTATCCCAAAGTTTTGGAATTCTGTAGTCATTTTTTTTATCCCACTTTTTTACTTTTGACTCTAAGATTTTAACAACTTTTTGAATGCTACTGTCTCGCATTAAACTTTTCTCCCCTTTCAATTAAAAAGTTTATGTAAAGGGTTTTAATCCGTTTCTGAATTTTGATTGTAACAAAAATTTTATTGATTTGCAAACTTTTGTTAAACAATACTTCCCTTCTTCCTGCTATATAAAACTCTTCGTTAACTTTTTTGTCAGTTAGCAAACGTTTGCATTCTGTTAAGAATATTATATCATATTGTTGCACAAATTAATAGTGGAAATTATGTTAAAAAAAGTGGCTCCCTTACATTTTCACAGGGAGCCTGAGATTATTCTCATGTGCTTTTGAGCTTTGTTTTTATATTGTAGGGGGACTTTTGCCTTTAGTTAAATTATTAGATATATTTAGGGTTTCTTGGATAGAGACCTTAGATTCTTCACCCTCTTCTTTTTTGGCAAGTAGTATTGAATTTAAAATCTCCTGTTTTATTCTCTTGATGTTTTCATCTTCTCTTTCAATCGGTTTGTACTCAACACCAAGCTCTTTTGTTAAAAGTAATGTCAAAAGCATCTCAAATGCATTATAGCTTCCTATCCCATCTTTTCCGCTCATATTGACAACTGTCTCTGGAACAATGTCAATTGCTGTCCTTTCAAGGGCAGCTGTGAATTTGCCCATGACATCCTGCAATACCTGATACTGCGGCCCGCCGTAAGCCTTTACCTGTTCTTCAATTGCAATTGCACGACCAATACCAATCCTTGCTTCTTTTTCTGCCTCTGCCTCTGCCAAAGTTTTAATCTTCTGCGCCTCTTGCAGTGACCTCTGATACTCTGCCTTTCCTTGGTTTGTCTGAATCTGAATGTTTATCTCAGACTCTGTCAAAAGTTTTTGCTGTGCTGCTCTTGCTTCAGCTTCGCGCAATTCTCTCTCTTTTTCTGCTGCTTTTTGCTGGCGTGAATATGTCTCAATTTGCTCAAGTGCAATTTGCCTGTCTCTCAGCTGCTCTAAAATGGCGTCAATCTTGTTGTCATTTGGCGATGACATAGGCGTACCAATGAGCACCTCTTCAAGCTCTAAGTTGTAATGAGTAAATCTTTCTTTCATCTCCTCTGATGCTATCTTTTGAATCTCATCTCTCTGCTGGATAAGCTCAATTAAAGTCTTTTTTTGACCTATGTTTTTAAAGTAGGCAGAAACCATTGGATCAAGTGTCTGTTCAACAAGCATCTTCAAATCGCCAAACCTCTGAACAACCAAAGGCGCTTTTCTATAGTCTATGTGAAGAACAACAGCCAAAGGCAGTGATGGTTCAAACGCATCTTTTGTAATAAGGCTTACCTCTTTTAGGTTCTCATCATATCTGTGTGTTCCTGTCTGGTTACTTATCCACTTTAGAATTATGTTTGTAGTTGGCACCTTTACAATTTTGCCGGCGTAGGCGTTAAATGCGTATTTTCCAGGCATTAGAGGGTCTTTCCAAACACCTCTGAAGCCTTTCTCAACAAGCTCACCATGTTTGTAATCTTCACCTGATGTGTCCTGCCCTTTTGGTCCAACATATGATACAACAACTCCAACATAACCAACCTCGACGACTGTCTTGTCAATAAGCTCAACTGTTGCAAAAAGGCGGTTTATAAAATAGGTGCCCTCAACAAGAACCTGAAGCTGCCTTCCTCTAAAACCACCTGCTTTTAAGAATTTTTCTGGGTCTTGGAAGTTGTTATGATATGTTTCAGGGTCAGATGGATCATCTCCAACCGTTGGTGCAACAATATCACCACTTGGCAAAGACGGTCCATCATGTACTGTAACAATTCCCACTTTGTCCTCTGTGATTATAATCGGTCGGAAGGCATTTCGCTGTCTTAAAATTTGTGCCATGTTATCTATCATTTCTTTTTCTTCTTTGTTGCCCATTGGAAGATAATAAATCTTGTCTTCTGTGAAGACAATGAACTGCGCAAGGTTAAAAGCATAAGTACCTTCACGCAAAATACCTCTTTGCGGACCTTTTTGACCACCGTTTTCCAAAAAAGCTCTCACATCCTGAAAGTTGTTGCACTCAGGAACGACTTTACCCAGAGTTTGTGTCGGCTCAAGAGGCTTCCCATCACGTGCAAAGACGTAGCCTATCTGCCCTTGGGGAATTGTCACAAGCGGGACTATGTGGACCTTGTACATAAGAGGAGTTCTGAAGTGAATACCACCTCTTAACACCTCTGGCTGAAAACCTGCCTCACCTTTTAAGGCTATAATCTGTTCATTCAAAGAACCTCGGAATGACCACCACTTTTCAACAATTCCCACTTTGTCGTTTGGTATTATCCTAAGTCCTATGAGTTTTAAGAAAAGATAAAGAATTGCTATACCAACAGCAAGCTCAATCAAAAAAGCCAACTTAAAACCCATCTCCTTTCTTTAATTTTTTACCTTTTTTTCAAAGTCAGAATAAGCTAAAAAATTCTACAGCTTAGCCTTGCTAAAGCCTCAAAAATGCAAATCACATGCAGTTTAAAAACAACCTTTTTCCAACAGCTTTCGACAAAATTCGACCTAAAATTGAGATTCTGAGAATTGATTTTCATTGTTGTATAACATATTATCACAATGAGAAAATTTACACAACGGCTTTATGCTGGATGGAAAGATTTTTATAATTATAAACGGGGATAGGAGAATTGTGTTACGAAAAAAAGCATGGAACCTTGCACCCTGCTTTTTCTCATTTATCTGATTTTCCCTTTATATAGAACATCAAGATCAATAGTCATTCCATGTGATTTATTGTCACTAAATCCTAAAGCATATGAAATTAGATGTTGAATAAAAGAATTTAAGCTAACTCCTTCATTTTTGGCTTCCTCTGACAGGCGCTTATTGAGCAACTTTGGAGTGCGCAAAACAAGTTTTCACTCTACTTTTCTTCATTTATATTCATCTGGCGGTGGAATTTGCATTCCTTTTTCTCCTGCTGTTTCAATCCAGCATTTGATTACATTTTAAGTTTCCCCAATGCTTTAATAGGTACCACAAAAGCATATTTTTTTAAAGTCTGCAGGATGTAAATAGTGGTAAAAATAAATTGAGGGGATTTTAGCATAATTTGCTAAAATCCCCTTTTGTTATTCTGATACAAATTATTTGCTTTTTACCGGCAGGTTTTTGGTCTTAAGAGGATTTGCAATAATCCCCCACTTGCCGTTCTTTTTAACCCACGCAAGACCTTCTGAAAATTCTCTTACGCTTTCATATATTAAAGGCACAACTTCTTTACCAGTTTTGTCTACAAAACCCCACTTGCCTCCTCTATTTGCTATTGCCAACCCATCCTTAAAGCAACTTGCTACCCAATCATATATTAGAGGTACAACTACTTTTCCCTCTTTATTTATATAGCCTTTCTTTCCATCTTTATTTGCCAGTGCAAGTCCTTCATAAAAATCCCCTATCCAATCATATAAAAAAGGTACAACAACCTTACCTGTCTTGTCTACAACACCATATCTGCCATCTTTTTTTACTACTGCCAATTCATTGGAAAATCCTGCTACAGCCTCATATATTATGGGCACAACTATTTTGCCGGTCTTGTCTACAAACCCCCATTTTCTTCCCTTCTTCACATCTGCAAGCCCTTCGCAAAAAGACCCTACCAAATCATATGTTAAAGGTACAACTACTTTGCCCGTCTTGTCTACAAACCCCCACTTTCCTTCTTTAGCTACTGCCGCAAGCCCTTCGGAAATAAAACCAATCTCATCGTATATTAATGGCACAACTTCTTTACCAGTTTTGTCTACTAAACCCCACTTGCCTCCTTTCTTAACCTTTGCAATCCCCTCAAGAAAATTATATTCTATCTCGTCATATATTATAGGCACAACAACTTTGCCTGTTTTGTCTATAAATCCCCACTTACCTTTTTTCTTTACCTTTGCAATCCCTTCAAGAAAATAGTCTATCTCATCATATACTATAGGAACAACCACTTTGCCTGTCTTGTCTACAAATCCCCACTTGCCTCCTTTATTTACTGCTAAAAGATCTTCTGAAAAAAATCTAATCCCATCATATACTATAGGTACAACTTCTTTACCTGCCTTGTCTATAACTCCCCACTTACCACTTTTTTTTACTGCTACAAGTCCTTCATAAAAATCCGATACATCTTCATATATCAAAGGAACAATTTCGTTGCCTGTCTTGTCTGTAACCCCCCACTTGTTTCCTTTTTTCACTCTCGCAAGTCCTTCAAAAAAACTAAATACATCATCAAATATCAAAGGCACAACTACTTTTCCTGTCTTGTCTATAAAACCCCACTTGTTTTCTTTCTTTACCTTTGCAAGCCCTTCATGAAAATCCCATACTTCATCATATATAAAAGGCACAATAACTTTACCTCTCTTATCTACAAAACCCCACTTACCTCCTTTTTCCACTGCAGCAAACCCTTCGTGAAAATCTCCTACATCACCAAAATCAAACGACGGTTTTATCACATAAGTAACACTAACTTCATTCTTTGCACCAGCTGTAGGCAAAACACTCAAGCTTAAAAGTATAATAAGTATAACTGACAAAAGTCTTTTCATAATTTATTTCCCTCCAAGTTTTTACTAAACTTTTTATGTTTCTTTAAAGCCAGAGTTTCGAACCAAAGAAAATTAAAAGATGTGCCCTTTTATATCTATAATAATACAACCATACAAAGTTGTAAATACCTACATTAATTTAAAAAAGCAGTACAGAAATCTTTTTCTTTTCATCTCATTTATTTAAATTCTTTTCATTTTTCCAAACCACCCATCATCCTTCTTGACAATTGTCTATTTCCTTGCTATATTTTTAGTAAACCATTTTTAAATAAAAAGTTTACTTTAAGGGGGCAAAAAATATGGAATATACAAAGAGCACATATACAACAAAAATGCTTGTTCTTTCTGCTCTTTTTGCAGCAGTTGTTGCTGCATGTAGCCAAATTTCAATTCAAATTGGGCCTGTGCCGTTTACTATGCAGGTTTTGGCAATTTTCTTGGCAAGCTTAATTTTGCCACCAAAGTATGCTTTTTTAAGCCTTCTTGTCTATGACCTTTTGGGTGCTGTTGGTATTCCTGTTTTCGCAGGGTTTACTGGTGGGCTTTCTAAGTTTGTTGGCCCAACAGGTGGGTATTTAATAGCTTTTCCAATTGCTGCATTTGTAACAAGCTATATAAATACAAAAAAGCCAATAAAAAATGATATTATAAACGCAGCTTTTGCTCTCATTGTTGGTTTGTGCTTAATTTATACATTGGGATTTTTGTTTTTAGCAGTTGCTGCTCATCTTACTTTAAAAAAGGCTTTTTTGGTAGGTGTTGCACCATTTGTAATACCTGATATTATAAAGCTTGCAATTGCGTATCTTTTAGCTTCCTTTTTAAAAAGTCGTAAAGTGCTGAATATCGCATAGCCTCTTTTTGGTTTGCTATCATGTACTCTAAGGCACTTTTTTTACCCACCAGCACAACAAGTTCCTTTGCGCGCGTAACTGCTGTGTACAGAAGGTTTCTTGTCATTAAAATCGGGTAGGTCTCAACAACTGGCATTACAATGCACCTAAACTCAGACCCTTGGGATTTGTGAACAGTCATGGCATAAGAAAGCTCCAAGTCGTCCAAGAGAGAAAAGTCGTAAAATACAAGCTTGTCATCGTCAAATACAATCTCCATTGCACCGCCTGCCCTGTCAATGTCCTTTATAACCCCAATATCGCCGTTGAATATCCCTGTTGAGACCTTGCCCTTCTCTTCACCTTCTATAATTGTAAATTCAAGTGAGTAGTTGTTCTTTATTTGCATCACCTTGTCGCCGACTCTGAAAGTGTTTTCTTTGTAGACAACCTCCTTTTTAGACCCATCTTTGGGATTTAAATACTGCTGAAGTACCCTGTTTATATTGTACATCCCCACAACTCCTTTTTTAGATGGACACAAAACCTGAATGTCTGTCAGTGGGTCGGCTGATAAATAGTTTGGCAGCTTTTTTGTTACAAGTTCAACAATGGTTTTTAGTATTTCCTCTTGAGAATTTTTTTGAATGAAATAAAAATCACTGTTTTTCTGAAGGTATGGAAACTCACCATTGTTTATCCTGTGTGCGTTTAAAACTATAAAGCTGTCTTCACTTTGTCTATACACTTCAGTAAGCCTTACATATGGAACAACATCGCTTCGTATCAGGTCTTTTAATATATTTCCTGCACCAACAGAAGGGAGCTGGTCTTTATCGCCAACTAAAACAAGTCTTGTTGTATCTTTTGTCGCAGAAAGAAGATAGTACATAATGTAGCTGTCAACCATGCTCATCTCATCAACTATAATGACATCACATCTCAAGGGATTATTGGGTCCTTTTTGAAAAAACACTTGAGAATCTGTTACAGTCATTTCCAAAAGCCTGTGAATAGTCTTTGCCTCTTTTTCACATTGCTGCTGCATCCTCTTTGCTGCCCTTCCAGTTGGTGCACACAAGAAAACCTTTTTGCCTTCCTGCTCAAATATCTCAATTATACATTTTATAATTGTAGTCTTTCCTGTGCCGGGCCCCCCAGTAATCACACTCACACCTTGAGTTAGGGCCATTTTGATAGCTTTTTTCTGATTCTGAGAAAATACTATGCTGTTTTTCTTTTCAAACTCAGAGATTCTTTCATCTATGTCTAAAATGTCATCATATTCCTTTAGCATTGAGGCAATCTTTTCCGCGATATACCTTTCACACTCAAAAAATCCATATAAAAAGACCATCTCAAGACCGTCAACAGTATCAATAACAACCCTTTTTGCTTTTATAAGACTATCAAGGGCTTCTTCAACCTTCTCTGTATCTTGTTCAAGCGCCTTTGAAACAAACAAAATGAGTTTTTCTTTTGGAAGGCATGTATGCCCTTCATTATTGCTACCCATGTTTAAAAGATTTACAATCTTTGCTGAGATTCTTCTCATATCATCAGGTGAAACTCCCAAGTCAAATGCAAGCCTGTCCACTTTTTTAAAGTCAAGCTCTGGAAATACGTCAAGCAAAAAATAGGGGTTGTCGTAAAGTAGCCCCAAAGCTGAAAAACCATATAATTTAAAAAGTCTCATTGCATGGTTTTGTGAAAGTCCATACTGGGAAAATATTGTCATGATGTCTTTTAAAAACTTCTGGAATGAAAACATATTCTTTATTCTCTCAACCTTCTCAGGTGTCATTCCGCGCACAGCCAAAAGCTTTTCAGGTTCTTCCTGCAAAATTCTCATTGTATCGTCGCCAAACATTTCCACAATCCTCTTTGCAGTCTTCTGCCCAATGCCTTTTATGACACCTGAAGAGAGGTAGAGGTAAATCTCATCCTTTGTCTCCGGCAAAAGCTTTTCAAGGTACGACACCTTTAGCTGCTGACCATAGACAGGGTGGACATAAAATTCACCATATACTTTTACTTTCTCACCAATTACAATGTCAGGTACAACTCCAACTGCTGTGAAAACCTCATCATCGCAGAGTATCTCAAACACTGTGTAATTGTTTTCTAAGTTTCTATATATAATGTCGCTTACCATGCCTTTTATGTCTTGAAGCATCTTATATAAATCCTCTCTTGCTGCAAAAATTTTTCTTTCTCTTGCTACATTATATCTTACTCCAAACCAAAAACATTCTCAAGCTCACATTCTTCTTTTATTGTGCACATTCCCTTTGCCCATATAAACATAAAATAGTGGCTAATGATACTTGCAGCAGTTATCCTGGTTTGTGGGGGAATAAGGATGAATCTAAAAGAAAAAAGTTCAATAATACCAGAGCATGGTAAAATCTATTGAGCCAAGGACAAATACTCTGAAAAACTGCCTTTTAGTGTTTTTTATAGGAGCATTCCTGTAATCGCCCATGTACTATCGATTGAAGTTGAATAGATTGTCACCTTTTTAATTCTGCAAAGGTGAAGATGACAATGGATTATCTAATGGCATTTGTAATAGGCGGTCTTATTTGTGTGATAGGTCAAATCTTGATTGACAAGACAAAATTGCCATCTGTAAGAGTGCTTGTGCTCTTTGTAACACTTGGTGCAATTTTGCAAGGTTTTGGACTTTATCAAAAGCTTGTTGACATTGTAGGAGCTGGTGCAACCGTTCCTTGGCCTGGGTTTGGCTACTCTTTAGCAAAAGGTGCTATTGAAGAGGTGAAAAAAATTGGATTTGTTGGGGCATTTACAGGGGGAGTATCAAGGACAGCTGGCGGCATTGCTGCAGCTGTGTTTTTTGGGTATATAATTGCGCTTATTTTTAATCCTAAGAGTAAATAGAATTTCTCATACTGGACTTTAAAAAATTCCTAAATCCAATGTTTTAGAACAAATGCAAATCTATCTCCTTACTCATTGATCCTTTCAATTTCCATTTCCCCCTCATATGGTTTTAGCACAGTCTCAAAAAGTTTCCTCAAGATTTTCTCATCACCTTTTTCAAAAAGCCACAAATCCTCATATTCTTTTTTTAGTACCACTGGCATTCTGTCATGAATTGGCTTAATTTGGAAATTTGGTTGCGTTGTGATAATTACAAATGCATCAATTTCAGTGTCATCTCCTAAATTGATTTTCTCGTAAAGCCCTGCCATGTAAAAAAGGCTTCTGTCCTGAGGCTTTATTAAAAGCTTTTGCTTGCTATCATCTTGCTTTTGCCACTCATAAAATCCGACTGCTGGAACAAGACACCTTTGATGAGCTATCTTTTTGAAAGTCCACTTTTCAAGCAAAGTCTCTGCCCTCGCGTTTATTATCACCTGCTTTTTGCCCTCAATAGGAAGACCCCAGCGGGCAATTGTAGCATCTTTCCCATCTTCACTTGCAACAACTACAGGGACAAGCTCTGTTGGGAAAATCTCTCCTATTTTGAGTTTGTCCAAAAATGGTGTACCATAAAATTTTTGATTAATTCTTTGTAAGATGTTTTTTATCTCTTCGATTTGTTCATCTGGCAAAAATAGATATCTTCCACACATTTCACTTTACACCCCTGTAAAGAATTTTCAAATTCTCATAGATATCCTTGATTGAGTTATATATCAAAGTAGGCTTTATCTGGAATTTTTCTACATCCTCATAAGTTGTCTCGCCAGATAAAACAAGAATTGAAATCATTCCATTGTCATTTGCCATCTTTATATCTGTATAGAGCCTGTCGCCAATCATAGCTATTTTGCTTTTTTCTACATTCTTAAACCTTGAGATGACATCAACAATTATCGAAGATGGCTTTCCTATAAAAAGAGGCTTTTTCTTTGTTGCATTTTCAAGCATTATACAGATTGAACCACAATCTGGAATGTACTCACCACCGTCAAGAGGGCAAACTAAATCAGGGTTTGTTGCCAAAAATGGCACTCCTTTTCTTATAAGCTTGCAAGCATCTAGAAGCTTTTTGTAGGTAAGTTCTGTGTCAAACCCAACAATCAGATAATCTACATCTTCTTTTTCAATGCTACCTACAACATTTATCCCAAAACTTTTGAGTTCATCTTTCAAAGACCGAGTTCCGACAACATAAGCGCTAATAGCACTTCTTTGGTTAATACTTTTAAGATAAATAGCAGTCGCCTGACCTGAGGTAAGTAAATTCTCTTTTGCAATCTCAATTCCCATTTTTGATAACTTTTTTAAGTAGTCATCAGAGCTTTTTGATGAGTTGTTTGTCAAAAACAAAAACTCTTTATTATTTTCTTTTAAAAGCTGTATAAACTCCTTGCTGCCCTCAAATAACCTGTCGCCAAGATAGATTGTGCCATCCATGTCTAGTAAAAAAAGATCTATTTTCCGTAGCAGCTCAAACTTATTATTTTCCATGTTTTAGCCCAGCTCCTTTTTTTGATTGTGCAAGCTTTATCACAGTATTCACAAACTCCTCATACGCTTTTTGAGCATTGAACTTTTCTTCCCATGTCTTTCTTGCCTCAATACAAAATCTCTGATACTCTATCTCTGGCATTTCAATAAATCTTTTTATTAACGATGAGAGCCTATCTGCTGAAAAATCTTTTTCAAGCAAATAACCATTTGATCCATCTTTTACAATCTCACGCACACCGCCAACGTCTGTTGCCACAACTGGTATTCCAAATGACATTGCCTCCATGATTGAAACTGGAAGACCTTCAGATGAGCTTGTATTTACAAACAGGTTGAAATTCTCTTTGGCATAAAGCTCTGTAATTCTATCGTTCGGCATAAATCCCAGAAAATTGTAGCTAATATTTTCTTTTTTTGAAAGTTTCTCATCTGCATAATTTTTTATGTTTCCAAAAAGATCACCATCACCTATGTGAATCCATGAGATTTCATAGTCTGTAATCTTCTCAAGACCATCTATTATTTTTTCAACCCTTTTGACAGATACAACCCTTGCACAGCTGACTATCTTAAAAGGCTTTGATCTTTTCTTGTTAAGATTTATTTCATAGTCATTGAAAGTTCCAAGGTATGAAACGACTGCTTTGTCTGTGTTATACTTTTTATTTATATAATCTGCTCCCATCTTAGAGCATGTAAACACTTTGTCAATGCGATTTATTATAAACTCTTTACAGGGCTGAGGGTAAAGTTCTCTATATAGGTCTGAGCCATGCGCTCTTGAGATTTTTAGCGCAACAGGCTTTTTAAAAAGAGAAATAGCAAATGCCAAAAAGTGAAACCAATAGGAATAAAGGACTGTATCCTTTGGGTCAATTCCTTCTTTTTCAAATAGTTTGCTAAGATTTTTCAATGTTATGCTTGTCAAAAAGATCCATCTAAAAATCATCCAAAGATAGAGTATCTTATACCTAATTGTGCTTTTTTGAAAAACTGCCTTGAAGGCTTCTTTTATTGCAAGTCCTATTAGCCTTGGAGAAATAAATAAAACATCCTTTATTGTGTACTCAACATCCCACACTTTTACCTTTTCGTGGGGTTTGTATTTGTCACCGTTTTTTAATTTTTTGGGTAAAATCTTGCCCGCTTGAACTGGCAGAATATAGATCGTGTCAAAAGCCTTACAAAGAAAATCTATCTCGTTTCCCACAAACACATCCCTTTTAGGATGGGGATAGCCAATTGTAAGGAGTATAAGGTTCACCTGTCAAACCCCCAAAAAAATTTTTTACAATCCTCTTCTTTTCAAGTGTAGCACTTGAAAAGATTTTGCGTCAAGGATTTCAAAATTATATTGCCATCTTTCAAGCTAAAAATCCTGTGGTGGTTGACAAGACAATACAAAAAGATATATAATGAACATATGAATAATTGTTCATATGTTTTTTAAAATAGAATCTTAATTATTTTTGCTTAACAATCCACCAGTGATTTGAGGTGAAATGAATGTCAAAAAAGCTTGAAATTTGCTCATGCACAGTGATTCATCAGGACATCCTTGAAAAGGTTAAAAAAGATTTACCTGATGATGAGAAGCTATTTGATCTATCTGAGTTTTTTAAAGTGTTTTCTGATTCCACAAGAGTGAAGATTTTAAGCGCACTTTTGATATCAGAGATGTGTGTATGCGATTTAGCAGCGCTGCTTCAGGTAACGCAGTCGGCAATATCTCACCAGCTGCGGCTTTTAAAGGCATTTAGGTTGGTTAAGAGCAGAAAAGAAGGAAAAGTGGTCTATTACAGCTTAAACGATGACCATGTAAAAAGTATATTAGAGCTTGGGCTTTTGCACCTTTCAGAAAAAGCTTGATTTGTTTACAAAAATTAATAACATCAAAAGGGGATGGCAAATTTGACAAATGGCAAGGTTGAACTCATATTAGAAAATCTTTCTTGTGCAAACTGTGCATCTAAAATTGAGGAAAGGGTAAATAGCCTATACTTTGTCAAAAGTGCAAATTTGAACTTTGTCACAAAAAAGCTCACAGCTGAAATCTCACCTAACAATTATAAACTCTTTTTAGAGAGTGTTACCAGAATTGTAAATGAAATTGAGCCGAACGTGAGAGTTTTAGAGGCAGAAGCTGAAAAGCCTGTGGTTGATATAAAAGATCTGTCTTTGATAATTCTGTCAATTCTCTTTTTTGTAATTGGACTTTTTATTTACAAAAGAACTTGGTGGGGACTTATATTTTTTGTTTTGGCATACATTTTAGCGGGAAAAGATGTAATAAAAAAGTTTTTGAAAAATCTACTACGATTAAAAGTCTTTGATGAAAATTTCTTGATGACAGTTGCAACAATCTCTGCCTTTTTGCTCAAAGAATATCCTGAAGCAGTTCTTGTTATGCTTCTTTACAAAATAGGCGAGCTACTTGAAGAGACAGCAATCAGAAGGTCAAGAAAGACTATAAATTCCTTGAAAAACCTTGAAATTGAATATGCAAACCTGAAGATTGAAAATGAAATAAAAAGGGTAAATCCAAAAGACATCGTTCCTGGCGATACTGTCATTGTCAAAGCAGGTGAAAAAGTACCTATTGATGGAGTTGTAGCAGCAGGCAGCTGTTTTTTGGACACATCTGCAATCACAGGCGAGTCAAGGCTAATTCCTGTGGAGGAAAACGATGAGGTCTTTGCAGGGTCAATAAATATTGATGGGACAATAGAAGTCTTAGCAAAGAGCTTTTATAAAGACTCTACAATTTCAAAGATAATAGAGATAGTAGAAAATGCAACATCCAAAAAATCACAGCTTGAGAGGTTCATTACCTCTTTTGCAAAGGTTTATACACCTATTGTTACGCTCTTTGCTCTTTTGGTAGCACTCTTACCACCGCTTTTGTTTTCACAGCCATTTGACAAGTGGGTTTATAGGGCACTGATATTCTTGATTGTCTCTTGCCCGTGCAGCCTTGTTTTATCTGTCCCGCTTTCCTACTTTGCAGGGGTCGCAAAACTCTCCAGAGATTCAATACTTACAAAAGGTACAACATATATCGATAAGATGGCAGGAAAAATATATGCCATTCTTTTTGATAAAACTGGAACAATTACGCAAGGTACTCTTAAAGTTGATAAAGTTGTGACAAAAGGTATTTCTCATGAAGAGTTTGTACTATTTCTTTGCCACATAGAAAGCTTTTCAAACCATCCAATTGCCATTTCTATCACCAATGAATTTAAAACCAAAGTTGATACAAGCTCAGTAAAAGAGGTAAAAGAGTGGCCTGGTAAAGGAATAGAAGGTATTGTTTTTGGGAAAAAGGTCATTGCTGGAACAAAAGAGTTTTTAGGAGAAAAGGGTGTAGAGGTGGACATAGAAGAAAAAAGCTTTCTTTCAACTACAGTGTATGTAGCCGTTGATGGTAGGTTTTGCGGATATGTTGTTTTGAAGGACTTTCTCAAACCAGATATAAAAGATGCATTGAATGGGTTAAAAAAACTTGGAATAAAGACTTACCTACTTACAGGTGACAAAAAGGAAGCTGCTCAAGAAGTGGCAAGTGAAGTTGACTTTGATGGAGTTTTTGCTAATCTTCTTCCTCAAGACAAGGTAAAGATTGCTGAAGACATAAAGAAAGAAGCTAAAAATGCAACAGTCGCATTTGTAGGTGACGGGATAAATGACTCTCCTGCCTTGGCTGCATGTGATGTTGGAATTTCGTTCGCACAGAACGCCTCAAGTATTGCAACTGCGGCAGCAGATGTAATACTTCTTGAAAATTCAATCAGCAAAATTTTGGATTTGATAAAAGTCTCAAGGTTTGTTCGCAAAGTTGTAATCCAAAATATTGCAATTTCGCTCTCTGTAAAGTTTTTAGTTATGGCTTTGGGTGCACTGGGTTTTGCAAATCTTTGGGAGGCAGTTTTGGCAGATGTCGGTGTTGCTTTAATTGCCATTTTGAACTCACTTAGAATTTTAAAAAATCAAAAATAATTTTTTCTAAAATCTTTATCAAAAATTAAGCAAGAAGACTCCATCTTCTACAAGATGGTGATAAATTGCCAGAGATATGATACAATATTCTTAAGGTAATGCTAAATGTACAAAACACAGAAAAATCACATAAGGTGTGATAAACAAACATATAAGCTGTGGCGAGTATTGTGCCATATTTCAAAAAATCTGTACAACTATGCTCTCTATCACATAAGGCAGCATTATTTCAATACTCGGCAATATCTGCGATATGAAAGTGTATATCATATTGTAAAGGAAAACGAAAACTACAGACTTTTGCCATCACAGATTGCACAGCAAACACTTGTTTGTGTAGATGAAGCATTTAAATCATTTTTCAAGCTTATTGTGGCAAAGAAAGAGGGTAAAGCTGTCAAAAAAGTTTCAATGCCGAAGTACCTTCCCAGAGATGGTATGTTTCTTCTGAGTTTTCCGAAAGACCAGTTCAAGGCAGAAGATGATAAACTAAGACTTAGCCTTGGCAGGGATTTTGCAAAAGAGTTTGGAGTAAGATACCTGTATTTCGACCTGCCAGCTACTGTTTTAGGTAAGAAAATAAAAGAAGTCAGGATAATACCGAGGTTTCATGGCAGATGGTTTGAGATTGAGTATGTGTATGAGGAAGAAGAGAAGTGTTACAGTCTTGACAGAAGCAAGTTTTTAGCGATAGACCTGGGGCTTGACAATTTTGCAGCGGTGGTTGATACCATCGGGACTGCCTTTTTGATAGAAGGCAGGTATATAAAGTCAGTCAACCGATGGTACAACAAAGAAAAGGCAAGACTGCAAAGTGTATATTCAAAGCAGGGAATTAAGTGTGGTTCAAAACTTGCAAAGATTTCTCTCAAGAGGCAACATATACTGGACAACTTTTTAAATCAGGCGGTGAGTTTCATAATCAAGCACTGTTTAGGAAATCGAATAGGGACAGTAGTGGTAGGGAAGATGGATAATATAAAACAGGGTATAGAACTTGGCAGGGTGAACAATCAGAATTTTGTGGGGATACCGTATGAGAAATTCAAGAGGAAACTTAAATCAAAGTGTGAAGAGTATGGGATAGAGTACGTTGAAGTAGATGAGAGTTATACGTCCCAGAAGTGCAGCAGATGCGGAGTTTTAAGGAAGAGTAACAGGAAGCACAGGAGATTGTATGTTTGTAGGGAATGTGGGAGTGTAATGAATGCAGATATAAATGGAGCGGTAAACATACTTGCGAAAGTAGCTGGTGAGTTTGCCGCAGAGCAAATAACCAGTAGTGGGTGTGTGAACCATCCTGTGAAAATAAGGGTAGCTTGAGAAGCTGCCAGACTTCTCGCGAAGCCATCCACCTCTTTAAGGTGGATGGTAGTTCACTTGACCCCTTGCTTTGTGTCATAATATTAGAGTAAGGGGTTTTTTGCTTGGTTGTAAATTATTCCAATTTAAAAGAGGTGCTATTCACTATGATTGAAATGTACGTTTTAAACGTTGCATTTTTCCAAGAAGGTGGGGGATTTGCGGTCCTGCTGTGTGACAAAAACAACAAAATGGTACTCCCTATCTTTATTGGACCTTTAGAGGCACAGTCAATCGCACTTGCACTTGAAAAGCAGCAACTTCCACGCCCAATCACACATGATTTGATGGTTAACATCTTTCAAAAATTTGGTATTTCAATTCAAAAGGTTGTAATCACTGATATCAAAGATGGAACTTACTATGCAGAGCTTTATCTTAGGGACTACAATAATGTCATATCTGTCATAGACTCAAGACCAAGCGATGCAATTGCACTTGCTCTCAGAACCAACAGCCCTATCTATATGGCGCCAAAGCTTATTGAATTTACTTACAAGTACGAAGAGCTGATACCTCAATAAAGGTTTTATTTTAGCAGTATCACCCTCCATGCGCTTCTGTCAAGCTGACGGCCTAAAAACTCTGTCCTGAGACTTAAAAATAGCATATTTGCGTTTTGTAAATCTTTCTTTGGTAAAACTATCTTCATATAATTTTTGTTTCTTTGGAATTTTGAATTGTCTAAAGAAAACTGAGGAGTTGTCATAGTTTTTACACTCTTCATTTTACTTCCTGAAATTTGTATATACATCCTTCCAAGATATTTTTGGTCTTTGAATGCACGAATGTGAAGGTAATAGTTAATAAGTCTTTTTGCGGACCCAACCATTCTGATACCAATATATATATTTTTGCTGTCATGTGCAGCATAGATACTATCTATGTCTGCACCTTTTTCAAAAATAAGCGACCATATATCATGCGTTGGTTCTTCTATCACCAGATATTTAGGCGAAAACAGGTCGTCACCCTCATACCTTTTGGCAATGCTATTGCCAAGCTTTGCAAAAAGCTCGTTTTGTCTTATAAAAGCCTCTAAAAACCCTCGCATAACCTTTATCTGAGAATGATAATCTGAAATAGAGTTTGCTTTTTTCTCTATCATAAAACCATCAAGTGGCACCTGATACCATTCGGTGTCTGTGAATGCAAGTTTAAATGGTGGTACTAAAAACATGTCCGGGTGCTTGCCAAACGGAGTTGGCCAGTCGCCTCTGTGGACAAGGTACTGCCATTCTTCACCTTTATATCCCAATTGGAGAAGTGAAAACTTAACAAACGCAGAGGTTGCCCAGTGGTCAGGATGCTGGTCACGTGAGTATGGGTATATAATCAAATCTGGCTCAAATGACTTTATTATACTTTCTATGTTTTTCACAACGTTTACACCTTTGTATTGGACATTTTTCTCATAGGAATTTGAATATGGACTATGAAAGGTTCGGGTAAGAGGATTAAAATAGCTCACTTTTGAGTCAAAGTACTTTTCCCAAAGATACCTCAAACCCCTATCAGGGTATCCTAAGAAAATGATATTCTTCCTGTCAATCCCTAAATCCTCAAGCGCATGAATGGTCTCTTTTTGACGGAGATACCCAAATCTAATATAATCTTTGGCTTTTAATCTAATCTTTCCAAAGTTTTGCCCAGCTGCTCTTGTAAACCCATCGCCGTTTGTCATCACAACAACCTTAACTTTGCTACCTGCTGCAAGTGCTTTTTGAATGACCCCTGCAGATGAGAGTGTTTCATCGTCACAGTGTGGTGCAAATATGAGTATTCTTTTATAATTTTCTGGTTTAAGTTCAGGTAGCTGGGTTGAGAAATAGTAGTTTGAAAGATATTCTTTTACCAAAAACAAAAGTACATTTGCTAAAATCCAAATAGCAAAGATGTAGAGGATGTATTTGCGTTTAAATCTTCTTTTTTTCTCTTTTTGAGTTTTCCTAAAAACTACTCCACTCTTTTCTTGACCCAATCTGTATTTTGCCATGTTGCTTTTAAAATTCCCCTTTGACAAAAAAGATGCCTTATTCTATTTTACAATATTTTTTAAAAAGCTTGCATTAAAAAATTCCCCCAAAATCGCAAGCGGGCAGAAGCTCTTTTGCTTGTAGAGCTCCTGCCCGCTTTCTATATAAAAGGAGGAAATGAATCGGGGGGGATTCTACTGTATGTATTTTTTAAAAACTCAAGGGGGTTGTCCGCAGCATTTCTTTGTTGTCTGTCCCTTGCTCCACTCTTTACAGTTTTAATTATATGTTTTTTGTATACACCAATCAATACCAAAAATAAATGAACTTTTTCAAAGTTTTTATTTTATTTTTGTAAATGTGGTTATGTGAATAATTGACCTATATGAATAAATTATTTTCTCTATTTTATATGTTTTCAACAATACGAAAATTTTTAAACATTACATTTAGAAAAACTATAAAAAAGAGATTCTATTCAATATACTTTTCCATAAAGTATTTAAAAGACTTATTGCGGTTTTTAGCCTTTTCTACTGAAAAATTCTTTATAAGCTCTATCATGAAATCTGTCCTGTCAAAATTTCGCGGAATAATCTTATTAAAATCTTCCTTTGACAACTTTTCGGTATTATTAATTGTAAACTTTGAAATTCCAAACTCTGAAAAAAAATTATCTTCTGCACCTGCTAAGTACCAGCTTTCTATTTCTTTCTTGACAACGAGTATATTTTCTTTGTCTATATTCTTTACTAAATTTGTAATTTGTTCTTTTTTATATGTAACGCAGGGTGAGTCGTCTATATCTACCACAAAAATATAGTCATTATTACTTTTTAAAAAAGCTCTTATGTAGTTGGAGTATTTTTGTAAATTTTTTGTACTTTTGTACTCATCACCTCCATATTTTATGATATGAACAAAAGAATATTTAGAAGAAAGTTTTGGTTCTAATATACGTTTAAAAAACCTCTCATCATCTGGACCTTCTACTAAAATATATATTCCTTTGCTACAGTTCATTAATTATTTATCCCCCTACCTCAAGAAGATTTTGAACAAAGAGTTCTTCTATCCCCAAATCATTTTCCAAAAATATCTTTACCTCATCTTTTTCAAGTGGACGATAAATTTTTGAAAATCCATCTCTACCACGAGAAACCAAAAGGAGATTATTAACCCCTGCATATTTTACAACCTCAGGATTATGCGTAGTAACAATAATCTGCTTTTTTCGTGAAATTTCTTTCATCATTTCAATAACTTTTGAAATAAGAAAAGGATGAATATTCCTTTCGGGTTCTTCAAAGATAACAAACTTTTTTCTCTCAAAATATAACGCAATTATCATTGCTATTACATTAATAGTCCCATCAGAAAGCAATGATGCAGGAATATCCTTTTTTTCAAAGTATGATTCTTGGAGCTTGAAAAGCAAAGACTTATCAGGTAATTTTTCTACAGTCAGATTATTAACAAATGGCAAAACGTCACTTACTAAATTAAAAAGTTTTCGCCTTTTTTCTTCATTTTCTAAAATGTTTTTTAACACTATTGAAAGATTGCTGCCATTTTCTTCTAATTCAGCTTTACCTGTAATTGGAGCCGCCTCTTTGGACTTTTTTGGATCAAAATCGTAAATCGAAATATTACGGAATATATTATCTATCGTCAATCGCCGCCAGATAAAAAACAAAGGCGTTTGAATTAGCAGAATGTTCTGGGGTAAAGAATCCATTTTTAAATATAAAAGCGGAATAAGACTTTCCACTTTCTCCTCAATACCTTTTGGAAAAATTCCGTACATTACTTTATCTTTTTTATGGGACAGTCTGATTTCACCCTCAATAATTTTCCCATCTTCATCTTTAAATTTAAACTTTTGAAGCAAACAATCGTTAACAATTTTAAAACCTGGCGCTCCTTTTTTCTCTTTTAGAGAAAACTCATACCTCATTTCATGGAAAGTCATTTCAATGTTTTGCTTTGTATTTACGATTTTTTCATTATCTTCTATTTCGCACACTATACTAATTGATAATTCTTCACCTCGGCCAACTTTTAAATTAGTAAGATATTCAATATCTCCTTGGATGGACACAGCATTTTCTAAACCAAGATTCATAATATCGCGTAGAAATTTGAATACTTGGACAAAATTTGACTTTCCTGAAGCATTCGCACCAATAACCACGTTAAAATCTTTTAGCTCTACATTTATTTCTTTGAAGCTTTTGAAGTTTTTAATGCTTAAACTTCTTAATTTCATTAAAAGACACCTCAATTTATTTTTATAGTCCTAATAAATTCACCTTATTCTATATTATCCCTCATACGCTCTCAATTTAAAATTTACACCAAGTTTTTTTGCAATTTCCTTGCACCTGTCTATCTCCTCTTCATCTATGACCGTATCTACACACGAAACCCACACTTCTTTTATGTATTTTTTGCTTTCTTTTATAAACTCAATCACATGGTCATATATGTCTTCATAAAATGGTCTACAAATCTCATTGTACTTTTGTTTGTTTGAAGCGTTAAGACTTATCGAAATTCTGTCAATAAGGCCGTGAAGAAGCTGTGGAACATTTTTCTTGTGAATGTAAGAGGCATGGCCATTTGTGTTGACTCTCAAGGGCACAGATGTCTTTTCTTTTAGCCTTTTTGCAACCTCAATCACAGTATCAAGTCTTATAAGTGGCTCACCATAGCCGCAAAAGACAATTTCGTCATACTTTTGCGGGTCTTTTATGCTATTTAAAATCTCATCTACTGTTGGGTCTTTTTCAAGCCACAGGTCATACCCCTCACC
Organism: Caldicellulosiruptor changbaiensis; assembly: GCF_003999255.1. Lineage (GTDB taxonomy): Bacteria > Bacillota > Thermoanaerobacteria > Caldicellulosiruptorales > Caldicellulosiruptoraceae > Caldicellulosiruptor > Caldicellulosiruptor changbaiensis. Next base: position 208,579 of record NZ_CP034791.1, on the reverse strand, counting down.
AAGACCTCTTGGCGTGTTTCTTATACAGAATATGCATGAGTTTGTGCATTTGTTTGTAACATTGATATATAGCTTGTTGTCAATTGTGTATGTTATCATTCCCATCTTTACTTTGATTCATCTCCCATCTTTTTTGTTTTTTAGCCTTATTTAATACCAAACACATCCATGGCATTTTGGGTTGTTTTTTCAATTACCTCATCTTCAGATACTCCCTTTATCTCTGCAATTTTTGTTATCACATACTTTAAATATGTTGAATCATTGCGCTTACCTCTGTGCGGATGAGGAGTAAGATAAGGGCTGTCTGTTTCAAGCATCAAAAGTTCAAGCGGGTACTCTTTTACAACCTCAATAAGCTTTTTTGCATTCTGAAAAGTGACAACACCACCAACAGAGATATATATCCCATGTTTTCTTAAAATCCTGCTCATCTCAACACTTCCTGAATAGCAGTGAATCAAAATTGGTATTTTGCCAATTGCATGTTCTTGTAAAATGTCGAGTGTGTCTTTGTGCGCTTCTCTTGAGTGAACAACAATGGGAAGATTTAATTTTTTTGCAACCTCAATCTGGTGGACAAAAACCTCTTTTTGCACATCCCTTGGCGAAAAATCGTAATGGTAATCAAGACCTATCTCACCAATTGCAACATTCTTTTCATATTTGGCAAGCTCAAAAAGATCATCTTCAAAATCTTTTGGTGCATCTTTTGCCTCATGAGGATGAATTCCCACACTTATATAAATGTGGTCATACATTTTTGCAATTTCAATATTCTCTTTTGATGACTCAATAGATGAAGAGGATGAGATGGCAATAATTCCCTGTTGTTTTAGCCTTGCCATCACATCCTCTAAGTCATCCAAAAATGCTTCATCGTCATAATGAGCATGAACATCAACTATCATCACTTTACCTTTGCACCCTCTTTGATGTCTTTTTCAGGAGTAATTAGGCAAAGCTCATCATCGATTGACGCTGCCAAAAGCATGCCCTGTGACTCAACACCACGCAGTTTTGCAGGCTTTAGATTTGCAACAACCACAATCTTTTTGCCAATGAGCTGCTCGGGTGAATAGTGTTTTGCAATGCCTGCAACTATCTGGCGCTTTTCATCCCCTAAGTCAACAATGAGCTTAAGTAGCTTGTCTGCACCTTCAATCTTTTCTGCTTCTAAAATCTTGGCAACTCTGAGTTCAATTTTCGAAAAATCTTCTATTGAAATATACTCTTTCTTTTCATCTACTTTTTTGTCATCTGCAGGGACAGCACCTTCTATTTTGGTAACATCAGTTTTATTTTGCTCTTGCACTTCCTTCTCCTCCTTTTTATCAACTATCCTCGGGAAAAGTGGCTGGTCTCTTTTCACTTTTGTGCCATCTCTAATTAGCCCAAATGTTGCTGCTGACTCCCAAGATGTTATATCAGGATTTTCTTCTTTTGAAATTCCAAGCTGGGCAAGCATCTTTGGTGTTGTCTGTGGCATAAATGGTTCTATCAATATTGCCACAATTCTCAAAACCTCTGCTAAGTTGTACAAAACTGTTTTTAGTCGCGGATACTTTGATTTGTCCTTGCCAAGCACCCACGGCATTGTCTCATCTATATACTTATTCGCTCTTGCAATCAGCTTCCAGATTTCTATCAAGGCATTTGAAAATTGAAGCTCATCAAGATACTTGCATACTTTTTCGTATACTTCTTTTGCTAAGGTTATTAGTTCATTGTCAAGATCTTCTTTTTCTTCAGGAAGATGGATAATTCCATCAAAGTACTTTTCAATCATTGCAACTGTTCTTGATAAAAGATTTCCAAGGTCATTTGCAAGGTCACTGTTGTGTCTTGTCTTTAGAGCATCTTCTGAAAAGTGACCATCAGCACCAAACGGAATCTCTCTTAAGAGGAAATATCTTAGGCTATCAACTCCATACTTTTGCGCAAGTATTACTGGGTCCACTACATTCCCTTTTGACTTTGACATCTTGCCACCCTCTAAAAGCAGCCAGCCATGACCAAACACCATCTTTGGAAGAGGAAGACCCAGTGCCATCAGCATTGCCGGCCAAATTATTGTGTGGAATCTCACAATTTCTTTTCCAACAAGGTGAACATCTGCCGGCCAATACTTTTTGAACTTGCTGTCATCCTCGCTCATATACCCCAGTGCTGTTATATAGTTTGAAAGTGCGTCTATCCAGACATAGATCACATGCTTGGGGTCAAATGGCACAGGAATTCCCCATTTTATAGTTGTTCGCGAAACGCACACATCTTCAAGTCCTGGTTTTATAAAGTTGTTTATCATCTCGTTTGCACGCGACTGGGGAACTATGAAGTCTGGATGCTCTTCAATGTATTTTATAAGTGCATCTTGGTATTTTGAAAGCCTGAAAAAGTAGCTCTCTTCTCTTGCTCTTTCAACAGGTCTGCCGCAGTCAGGGCACTTGCCATCAACAAGCTGTCTGTCAAGCCAGAACGACTCACACGGTGTGCAGTACCAACCCTCATACTCGCTCTTGTAGATATCGCCCTGCTCATAAAGCTTTGTAAATATCTTCTGGACAACCTTCTTGTGGCGCTCTTCTGTTGTTCTAATAAAGTCATCATATGAGATGTTCATAAGCTTCCAAAGGTCTTTTATTGACGCAACTATTTCATCAACATACTCTTGAGGAGTCTTGCCCACCTCCTGAGCTTTCCTTTCTATCTTTTGTCCATGCTCATCTGTGCCTGTCAGGAAAAACACGTCATATCCTCTGAGTCTTTTGTACCTTGCAATGGTGTCTGCTGCAACTGTGCAGTATGTGTGACCTATGTGAAGCTTATCAGATGGATAGTATATAGGCGTTGTTATATAAAACTTTGGTTTACCCATGAACCATTTTCCTCCTCTTTTTGAAACTTTTTAATATTTGAAATATATTTTTACATCTACATTCCGTAACGCTTGTGAGCAAAATCGTAAAAAAGTTCTGGAATTTTGGGTGGAAAGTATGTAAATAGTGGAAACAAAATCAGCATGATAATTAAAAGTAGTACAAACGGCGCTTTTTTTATCTTTCTATTTGACAGTGTTATTCCAAGTGAAACAAGCTGAGCAATTATTACTGCTAAGACAAGAGTGAGTATATCAAGAATTAGGTTGTCTTCTAAAAATGCTGTATAGGTGTAGAAAAACACCGCTGTTAAAAATGGTATTAAAAATAGCGCAACTGATTTTCCTACAATAAAATTGTCAAACTTCTTTCCATAAATGATAAATTCAATTATGTAAAAAATCAACCCCCCGAAAAATCCAATTTTAAGATGCTCCCATACACTCTCATTGACTGCAAAAATCACAGCAGAGGCCTTTATTCTGCTGAAAAAGTCAAATCCAAAGTGAAGTAAGCTTGAGATTGCAATGATTACAAATATGCCTACAATAGATGTTATCTTGGCTCTTTTTTTATAAATTCTTTTTGAGTATGAAGAAAGATAGATTTCGAACATTTTCACACCTTCTCTACTACCAAGTTTTTATACTCACATACACAATCTATAAAGTCTTTCTTGAGACAAAATTGAAGGTCAGCTTCAAAGCCAATCCTTTTTAAATGATTATAGTGATATGAATATTTTAATATTTCATGAGGGTCATTTTCAAATTTTTTATAAAGCACATGTGATGCAAGAGAAAGATCATCCAAAAACGCATTTGGAAAATTCTCTTTAAATAAATCGACAAAATAGCCAGCACAAAGGATATCCTCAAGGGTAAATTTCTCCTCTGTTCCGGCACACACAATTGAGATTGTGTCAACGCTATACTGTAGAGCCTCTTTTATAATATACTCTGCAGTTTTTTTAGCATTTATAAATGAACCAAGAAAGATTCGCTTTGCAAAGGATGCCTTCTTGAGCGCTCTTGTGCCGTTTGTTGTTGTCATAACCACAGTTTTGCCAAACACAACTTCCTTTTTGTACGAAAGAGGTGAGTTGTCAAGGTCAAAACCTTCAATTTTTAAGCCGCCTCTCTCTCCTCCAAGAAGAACGCTTTCATCTAACTTCTTAAAAAGCCTTGCCTCAGAAATATCCTCAACAGGAATTATTCTCTTTGCACCATTTGAAATGGCACAAATCATGGTAGATGTTGCCCTGAGAAGGTCAATAACAATGGCATATGAGTCTTTTAAAACCTCATCAGTTACCTCTTTGTAGTGTGAAAATGTCATTACCTTCAAGATGGTACACCTTCTTTCTTGAAAATTATTGTTCTATTAATTTGATTAATTTCCGACAACTATCTAAGAAAAACCTCTTGACATTATCCCAGTCAAGTCTAATGAACATCTTGGGCATTGCTTCATCATCAGCATCATCAAAGTAGCAGAGACTCATAAGGATATGATAAAGATTTACCATTTTGTTTGGAAATTTTTGTGGAAGAAACTTAACAAGCTCCTCTAACTTTATTCCTGATTGACATATACAGTACAAATCAATAAAATCTTTTTTTGAGCCTCTTGAAGAAATAGCAACTAATTTCATCACACCTATATCTATTTTTGAAGCAATTTTCAAGCCTTTTATTTCAGTTGGTATTACAAGATTATCTAATAAAGGATTAGGATAATATAGCCATGTTACCCTAACTCCATCTAAAAGCATATGAAGAGTATCTTTTGCTGAGTACAATATGTTTATATCGCCTACTTTTTCCAATTTATATATTATATAGTCGCTTGAAAATTCTATTGGTGAAAAAAAGTCGAAGTCCTCTGAAACTCTATGTCCAAGCTGCAAAGCAAGTCCTGTCCCCCCACCTAAGTAAAACTCTCCAATTACATCACTTTTTACAATCTTATTTAGAACTTCATATCTTTGATACTCTAAAACATTAAAAAACATCTTAACGCTAACCTCCATTTTGAAATACCCCTAAAACGGAAACATCCCTTCCATCTTTTTGAAAACCTCAAAACACCTCATTTCATCCTCTTTCAAATTGAAATATAGTTGCCAAAATCTTGCAGGTTTTTTCAAAAGACTTCTGCTATTTTTTACCACATCTTTAATCTCTTCTTTTGAATATGTGCTAAATAGCCACTTTATGCAATCTTGGTCTCCAAAGTTAAGAAGGCGCGTGATGATAAATGCTTTGTGCCTCTGAATGTCTAAATCTTCAAATTCAATATCCCAAAAGAATTTTTTAAACTTTTCGGGTATTTGAGTTTGGCTGTCCATCTTAAAATCATAAGCCCCCAAAAGAGTTTGCTTTAACTTTATATATACCATACTTGAGCAAAAAGATACACATCTTTTTTGAAAACTTTTGAGTAAGAATTGTGGTATAATAAAAATATGAGGGGATATCCAAAAAAGTATAAAAAGAGTTGAGGTAAAATGGTAGGTATATCATACATTAGTTCAAAATCTTTGATAAACACTTTTTCGCAGAGTTTGCAAAATTCAATTGACTATACAATAATTTCTCAAGGAAATGTTTTGAACAATTTGAAAAACAACATAACACCTGATAAAGTAGCTATCCTTGAAAAGCAAGCACAACTTCCAAGTTTCGAAAACCAGCTTAAAATATACAGTCCAGAAATCCTAAGCTCCAAATCAGGTTTAGAGGTAGTACAAAACAGTTTTGAGCAGATGCCAGATCTGTCCTCACCAAGTACTTTAGTTGAAATAGCAAACCAGCTAAATCTTCTAAAAAAAGGAGTTTTGACATCATACCAAACTTTTCAAGAACAAGACATTACTATGCTCTCCAGTAGTTATTTATTTTTGACCAAAGGACTGTCAGCTGATGATTTAAAAAATCTTATGAGCAATAACATCCCTATTTTGCAAGACATTATGATGTATACTTATAGTCCTCAAAATGGAGTTGTACCTTATTTGCAGAGCAATTTTTCAACTTCTGTTTTGGATGTGAAGGTATAGGAATAGAGTGGTGTAATTACCGTTAAGATAGCACATTTGGTTTTCAGCCTTAATTGTAAAAAGTGTATAATCCCTTTGAATCTTCACTGAACATTTATCTTAGGCAGTGTGAATATATCGATGTGTCTTTAATCTTAAAGGGATATTTTAAATTTATTATTTTAGGTTTATACCTCATTTAAAAGTCTTATAATCTCATCTGTACTTAGTACTGCTTCTGCCGCTCCCTTTTCTATGGCGACTCTTGGCATGCCAAAAACTACGCATGATTCTTTGCTTTGCGCAATTGTCAAGGCACCCTGATTTTTCATTTCCAAAAGACCATTTGCTCCATCACAGCCCATTCCAGTCATGATTATGCCTGTTGCATTTTTCCCGTACCATTCAGCTACTGAACTGAATAAAATATCACAAGATGGTTTGTGGCTATTCACCTTTTCGACATTTTCAAGAAGTCTTAAGTAATACTTTCCTAAGATCTTTTCAACAGCAAGATGCACTCCACCTTTTGCTATATAAATTACACCATTTTCAATCTTTTCACCATCTTCGGCTTCTTTCACTTGTCTTTGAGAAAGTTTGCAAAGTCTTTCAGCCAAGGCTTTTGTAAATGCTGGTGGCATGTGCTGAACAACCAATATTGGAATCGAAAAATCTTTCTTAAGATTTGTAAAAATCTTTTCTAAAACAGGGGGACCTCCTGTCGAAATTCCAATTGCTATTACTTTACTTTCTCTTAGCTTATCCACTAAATAATTAGGAGTACCAGCTTTAAGACCCTCAAGATAACTTAAAACTTTAGGTCTGTCTTTCTCTATCTTACTTTTTTTACGGCTAAACTCTCTTCCTGTTAATATCCAGCGAACTTTATCTAACAGTTCTTTTTTAAATCCTTCAAATTCTTCTTTATTTGAGGGTTTTAATATGTAATCAATTGCACCTCTTGCAAGTGCTTCAAGAGTAATCTGGGCACCAGGTTCAGTATAAGCAGAAACCATTACAATTTTTGTTAATGGATTTATCTCCTTTAAATAGCCGATAAGTAAAAGACCATTCATATAAGGCATTTCATAGTCAATTAGTGCTAAATCAATGTTAAATAAACCAGCCTTTCTAATAGCAATAAGAGGATTTGTAGCTATAAAAACAACTATATCTTCTTCTAAACCCCTCAAAGCTCCTTTTATAACTTCACACATCAGTTCAGAGTCATCAACAATCAAGATCCTTTTCATAGTCTCCTTCACCATATAAAATTATTATTTGAGTATTTTGGAACTCCATACATGAGAAATTATACACAAAATTGTTGCAAATATTCAATTAAATTTTTTGCGATTTTTTGAAGGCAAAATAATACAAAAGCTATATAACTGAAAAATCAATAAAGATGATAGATAATTTTTTTTGACAACCAAATTTAAAAGGTTTTATAATTAAAATTACTTAAAAAACACAATGTCAAAGGATTGAGATACACACATGGTCATTGCAGTTTTAGACGGACAGGGTGCTGGAATTGGAAGGGAATTTATAAAAAGACTAAAAAAAGAATTTGAAGATAAAATAAAAGTTGTTGCGCTTGGAACTAACAAAGTGGCTATGCAGAACATGATCAAAAATGGTGCAGATGTAGGATATTGCGGTGAAGATGAAATTGTTTATTTTTTGACAAACTTTGTACCAGATGCAATTGTGGGTCCTATTGGAATTCTGACCTGTGGCGGAATAAACGGTGAAATTACTGCAAAGATAGCACATTTAGTTTTCAGCCTTGATTGCAAAAAGTACATAATTCCTTTGAATCTTCATGGAATATTTATTCCTGGCACTGTAAATCTATCTATGAAAGAGATATTTTCGCAGATAATTGAGGATATAAAAGAAACTTTAAAAAAAGAGAATGAGGAAAATTCCTATCTTCCCCATCCTCTTGAGTAGTCTTCATAGCAGTCAAGACACAAAAATTTGCCATCCAAAATTCTTACTCTGTGCTCTGCTGCTCTCTCTCCACAGTTTTCACATTTTAAAGAACGGAAAATTCGTGCCATATTTGGAACTTTGTCTTTTGGTTCTTTGTACTCGAAAATCTCATCCAAAGGCGCTTCAAGGATATACTGTAAGTTTTCTTCTCTTGACCTGTTTTCTGCAAAACCTTTGAACACAACTCTAATACCCTGATTTGTATCTCGCCTAAAAAATGTAAATGCCTGTTTGCCCCTGTCTTTGAAAATGAGATTACCTTTGCCAGCAGTACAGCCCAAAATGACTTGAATAGCATCAACACCACATGCATCGTTTTCTGTTATGCAAACTACTTCTTCATCCGAAGAAAACTCAAGAGAAAGCTTTTTTGCTGCTGCCTCACATGCCCTAAAACCTATTGCAAGACCTGGGCATATGTGCCCGTGAAACTCAGCTGCCTTTTTCCAGAAAAGTTCTTTTTCCCATGTCATATTAACACCACCTTTCAAACATGTCATTTGCTTTGTTCTTCAAAAATTTTTTCTTGTAACCCTTTGGGAATGTCAATTCTTTCATAATAAGGCTTTATGTCAATTACAGGCGAGCCATCTATTGCATCAAGCCCTTTTACAACAAGAACATTGCCTTTTCGGTCTATAAGCTCTGCAATATCTAAAAGTACTGGGTTTGGTCTGTTTGGAGACCTGCATGCAAAAACACCTTTGGGAACATCTGAAAATGGCGTCAAAGTTGTCAAAACCCCCCTATTTGACTGATGACCCCAATACAAAACAATTAAGTATCTTGCTTCTTCAATATCTTTTAATCCTTCAATATATTTTTCAAATATTTCTATATAGCAAATCTCTTCTGAATCTGCACCCTGCCGTGGCGCCTCTTCTTTTGTTTTATATGGACTGTGAATTATTCCTATTTTTACAAGTTCCATCAGTCCAAAATCTCCCCTTTTAAAAACTAACTTATGTTTAAATAGCAGCTACTATTGGAACAACAAAAATCTCATCACCATGCTTTTCTACTTTTACATCTATGCCATATACCTTTGAGATTATATCAGCCCTTATTACTTCTTTCCCACCTGATGCAAATATTTTTCTATCTTTGATGAAGATGAACCAGTCAGAGAACCTGATGGCCAAGTTTAAGTCATGTAAGATTACAATTACTAAAATCCCTTCTTGCATTGAAAGTCTTTTTAAAATCTTCAAAACCTCTATCTGATTCTTCAAATCAAGGTTATTTATTGGCTCATCCAAAAGCAACACTTTTGGCTCTTGGACAAACGCCCTTGCAATCACCACTTTTTGAAGCTCTCCGCCGCTTATCTCATCTAAGTATCTGAAAGCAAGGTGTTTCAAGCCAAAAATATCAAGTGCCATCTCAACCTTCTCCAAATCTTCTGAAGAAGGGATAAGTCCTGTAAAATGCGGCTTTCTCCCAAGAAGTATTGCCTCATACACTGTTATTCTGTTTGTAGTGTATCTTTGCGGAACATATGCAACACTTTTTGAAAGCTGGTGTAAAGAAAAACTATTTGCGTCCTTGCCGTCTATCAGCACAACTCCACTTTTGGGCTTTAAAAGCCTTGCTATGCATTTTAAAAGTGTAGATTTTCCTGCACCGTTGTTTCCTAAAATTGACACAAACTCTCCTCTTCTTGCTTCAAAACAAATCCCATTTAAGACCTGAAAGTCTTTAAAGCTAAATTCAAGGTTATCTACTTTCAGCATTTTTCATACCTTCTTTCCGCGGATTAAAAGATACATAAAAAGCGGTGCACCAAGGAAAGATGTCACAGCGCCAACTGGCAAAACAACTGGCTGTATTATAAGTCTTGCTACTGTGTCTGACAAAAGAAGCAAAAACGCACCTACAAGACCAGATGCCATAGTCAAAAACCTCTGGTCATTTCCTATAAACCTTCGTGCTATGTGAGGCGCTACCAAGCATATAAAACCTATAATTCCTAAGAAGGATACAATCACAGATGTTATAAAGCTGCTTACTAAAATCCCAAAAAACCTTGTTCTTTCAACATTCACACCAAGGCTTTTTGCAACATCTTCGCCGCTTGCAATTGCATTGTAGTTCCATGAATTTGCCAAAAAATACAACCATGCTAAAATTACAAAAACCGCCATAATCTTTACATCATCCCATGTCGCTCTTCCAATATCGCCAAATGTCCAGAACACAAGCGCAGCAATTTTAACATCAGATGCAAAATACTGAATTATAGTTGTTGCGGCAGAAAAAAGAGAACTCAAGGCAACTCCAGAAAGCACAACTGCCTCTGGTGAAAACCTCTTTATTTGTGCTAAAGCAAGTACTACTCCAGTTGATAACATTGACCCCAAAAAAGCACACACAACGACCACTGATGGATGCAAAATGGTAACAGAGTCAGAGGCGGCAGAGGATGCTACCCCGCCGCCCAGCACAATTATTCCAATTGCCGCACCAAACGCAGCACCCTGCGAAATTCCAAGAGTAAAAGGAGATGCTAAGGGATTGTGAAAAAGGCTTTGAATTGCAGCTCCTCCAATTGCAAGGCCAATCCCTGCCAAAATTGCCGCAACAACTCTTACAAGTCTTATGTCAAAGACTATAAGAGCTGTTCTTGCATCACTTTTTCCTAAAAAAGCCTTTAAAACATCAGAAAAACTCAAATCCGATGAACCTGACGATATTGCATATACCGAAAGAAGCACTGTCAAGATAGCAATAGTAGTTAAAAACAGCACTTTCTCAGCAACAAGCTTTTTGTACTGGGATTTTAGTTTTTGGTGTTTCTTTACTTCTTGAGTCATCTTCATAAAACCTCTTTGCTCTTAATTTTTAGTCAAGCTTTATTTTCACAAACCCACCAAATTTCTTTGCCATCTTGGTATAAAGCGGCTTCCCTAAGAAGAATTTGTAAATCTCATCTGCTCGCTTGATTGGGTCAACATCTTTGAATCTGTCTGGATACACAACCTTTGCAATCCAGAATGTGTCTGCTAAAACAGTGTCTATATTAGTCCAATAGAAGTTGTAAGGAAGCTGACCGTAGACTTTGCCATATTTGAAAGCTGAAAGTGATTTATAAAACTCAGGGTTTTTCTTGTAATCCTGTTTTACAAGATCCAAATTTGCCTCGTCAATAAATATAATGTCAGGGTTCCACTCTAAAATCTTTTCTTTTTCAACCATGAACCAGCCTTCTTTGTTTGCCTGGTCTGCGACATTTACTGCGTTTATGGCCAAAAATGGAAAGTACTTGCCCATTGTGCTTTCAAATCCATGCCCGCCTTTGAAACTGATAGCCCCAACATACACCCTTGGCTTTTTAGAAGCCGGGATATTTCTGGTTCTTTCATTGAAAAATGCCTTGCACCTTTGCATATAGTTTATGAGGTCTTCTGCACGCTGCTGCTTTCCTACAATCTTTCCAATGATTCTGAGCGATTTGTATACATTCTCATCAAAAAGAAGCTTTGTACCATAGTCAAGTACCACAACAGGAATCTTTGTTTTTGCTTGAAGAGCATCTGCCTTTGCCCTGTCTAAAAAACTTGCTGCAAAAATAACATCTGGTTTTACAGAAATAAGTTTTTCTGGATCAGGGGATGAGTCTGCCCCGCCTTGGCCAATTGTTGGAAGTCTTTTGAGCTCAGGATATGCCATGATATATGTTCTTGAACCTTCTTCCCATGCCTTTTCTGCATTTTCAACTCCAACTATATTTTTTGTTCCATTGACATACAAAACAAGCCTGAGTGCCCCAGGTCCTATCGCAACAATTCTTTTGTTTTTCTTGTTTTCAATCTCTACTTTTCTGCCAAGAAGGTCTGTGATGATAAGCTTTTGAGAAGACTTTACTTGTTTTGCATAACCTGAGAGTGCAGCAGAGGCAATCAGAAGTAAAACGCTTAAAATCAATAAAAAACTTACTACCGTTTTTCTTATCAAGTTAAAAGATTTACTTTTCATCATTTTATACCTCCTTTGTATATATTTGTGATAAAATAATAAAAACCCACCAAAGGTGAAACCTTCACCCTTCGTGGGCTTTATGTTTATATGCTTTATATCTATATAATTGAGAGTTTCTTAGATTTTTTGTATGTACCAAATAACAATCTAACTGTTGAGCATCTTCGTGATGCTCAACAAGTGTATATTATAATTTATAGACTTTTCTTTTTCAAGACAATTGCAAAAATTTCATCATCATCGATAATTTTTAAATTTAAAAAATATCTCTTAGCAATCATTTTAATATAGCATGCACTGGGCAGAAAATGATTATTCACGGGAGCAGGCAAACTTTTGTGAAGTTGATTAATAGCCTTTCTTGACTGTGAATGAGCAATTAAAAGAATTCCACCATTTTTAAGCATTTTATGCAGCTGTTTTAAAACCTCTTTTTTGTCTTCAAAATGTGGAAATACCGAATAACAGATTATGTAATCAAAATAGTTTTTGAAAGTCAGTAAATTGACATCTTCAACTATAAACTCAACATTTGGAAAATCCTTAACTTACTCTTAGCTATCTCTATCATCTTTTCTGAAAAATCGACACCAAAAATTTTACCTTCACTCCCAACCCTTTTTAACAAATGTTCTGTCAAAACACCTGTACCACAACCCACATCTAAAATATATGAACCTTTTTTAATTCTTAGAATACCTAACAAAAATTCTATCTTGTCAATATCATGCTTTACAAGTGCATCCCATTTATCTGCTAAACTGTTAAAATATTCTTTTGTGTTCAACATAGAAGTCCTCCAACTGTAGACTTTTAATCTTATTTAAATTTCTGATTTCATCCTATAATCTCAATCCAAGCACAAATCGTGTGAAACTTCTCAATATCTATTTATAAGTTTTTCCCTAATTATTTTCGCACATTTTTTAGCTGTAGTAAATATCTTTGCACTATGTGAGAAATTAGATTTATTTTTAACCTGACTTTTGCAGAAAGTTGAAATAAAATTAGTTTACAATCCCATGAAAAATATTAGTAGACTATTTAAGTTTTGGTCAAAAAGTTATACTGAAATTATTTTTTTCGGTTTTTTCAACAATTCCATTTGTTTAAACTCTCCATATGAAGAAAATAAAATTTATTTAATTTGCCTATTGCGTTTTTTTTTGATATAAGTATTTATAGCTATTTTATCCATTGAAAGGAGTTGATGACTATTATTATACTAAACACTTCTTAAATACTTTAATCCTATTTATTCTACCGGGAGGTTCTAAGTTGTTGCACAAACATAAAAAGCTTTTTTTACTGTCAGGTGCTATCTTTGCAATATTATCATCAATACTTGCTGCTAATCTCTACATGAGTAATAATCCTTCTACCCAAAACCCACTACAAGCCTATAAAAAGCAAATTGTTCCCTGGAGCTACAAAAAACTTGGTATCACAAAAATATGGAAACTTACCAGAGGTAAAAAGGTTAAAATTGCTATTCTGGATTCTGGTATTGACCTAAATCACCCTGATTTAAAAGGTGCAAATATTATCAAAACTATTAACTTTATTGAGCCAAACAAACCCGCTTTAGATGAAACAGGACATGGAACCTTTATCACTGGTATTGTTGCAGCTCAAAATAACAACTTTGGTATTGTCGGCATTGCACCTGAAGCTGAAATCTTCATCTTGAAAATCTTAAATAAAAAACTTGAAGGAAAAGTTGACCTCGTTGTACGTGCTCTTGACTTTTGTATAAAAAACAAGATTGACATTGTAAACATGAGTTTTTCTACCTCATCTGATAATCCAAAACTCAGAAAAGCTGTTATAAAAGCAGCAAAACATGGAATAATCATTGTTGCCTCGGCAAGAAATTCATTTGGTTCAAAAGCAGGCTTTCCTGCATCATACCCCGAAGTTATATCTGTTGCTTCTGTCAACTGCAAAAACCAAATATCGCAGTTTTCTTCTCAAGGCAAAATTGATTTTTGCTCTTATGGTGAAAATATTTTGTCCACAGCCATAAACAATAGTTACAAACTCTCAAGTGGAAACTCTGTTGCTGCTGCACACCTGACAGCAATTATCGCTCTTATCTTAAGCAAACCAGAAAAGTGGAACCTAAATCCTAAATATGGTATTAATAAAGACAAAATTTATAATGTGTTAATAAAGCTTTCTGAAGACCTCGGTGAAAAAGGTAAAGATAATATATTTGGCTTTGGTCTTGTGAAATTCAAATAAAAAGAGTTCGGAGGGGTGTTTAAAATGAAAAGTACAATGAAAAGAATATTAGCTATCATTGTTTGTATTAGTTTTATATTAACCTTTTTGCCTATCAGTTCTGTCAGCTTTGCAAAGCCAAGATATGATGTTTGGAAAGATAAAATAAAGGTCTATGATGTTGACAAAAAAATTAAAACAGCAGAAGCTGAGTATGAAGGATACAAGTATATTGCTACACTTGATAAAGATACAAACGAGATAAAATTAAAAGTCAAGCCAATCAAAAATAAAAAGTTTGATAAAAGTTTGGACACATCAATCCCAGAAGAAAGAAACTTTTCTGTAAAAGTAGAATACTTTGATGGTGAGAATTTGAAAGCAAAATTGATTGATGAAAAAACAAAGGAAGAGTATAATATTGGTGATTCGGATACTGTTACGGCACAGTTTGTTATTGATATTTCAATAGCCTTAGGACTTGCTGAAATTCTAACAGCAATTTTATTAGCAATTGGTAAAATAATTGTTTTATTTGGAGAAAAATATGTAGAGGCAAGTGAAGTAATTGAAAATGTTAAAAACAGAAACTATGATTATTATAAAGCAGCAATAAAAAATGGTATTCTTTATATCGGTCCAGCAATAGATTATTCAGAAGCTTATATGAGAGTATATAATTGGTTAGATGTTTTCTGTAAATATAAAATCAAGGCTAAAAATCTTGCTGATTCAGTAGCAAAAAATTATATCACATTTGGTGGATATGTTTATGGACCAGAAATTCATGGAAGCATGCCTAATTATTTTTATCATTATCATATTTATATGAATAAGGATACTAAAATTCCTGCTCATATTTTTTATCTTTTATATTGAAATTTTTCAAATAGCTTTCTTGAGGGTTGTCATTATTAAATACTTCTGGCAACCCTCATTGCCAAAAATAATTGAAAATTAGGAGGGAATTTTTAAAATAATGTTTGAAATTCCTGTATATGATTTATCAGAAATGTTAAACAATTATCATAAAATTACATATAATCATTATAATTTTTTTGCTAATAAAGACATGTTATCTTTTCATCCTATTTATCAAAGTTGTAATAATATACTGTTTGTTATGGAAAAGAACGATATACTTGGAAGTATTATTGAATCTATTATAGTTTTATCCTTTAAAAATGGCAAGGTCGAACAAACTATTAGTTATAAACTCAAAAATAAAATATCTCAAATAATTTTTTTTGATGAGGAGAAATTTACTCTAACTGGTTACACAATAACCTCAACTAGTACTAAAGTTAGTGAAATTAGAATATATAGTGTAGATTTAGCAAAAAAAGAGGAGAGCTTGTTGTTCAGTTTTATTATGGAGTTTTCTGAAGAAAATGAAAACAAAGATATGCTTATTCCATCTACAACTCACGTATTGGCATTAAATGAAAGATATATAATGCTAATAAATAATTGTGAAAATTTTAAAGATAAATTTGTTCTGATTATTGACCTATATAATAAATCTGAATTTTATCTTGATGCATTTATAACAGATAACCACTATATTTGCGAAATTTCATTCGCAGAAATAAAAAAATTCAAAAACAGAAATTATCTATTTATTAAAACTGGTAGAATTAGCTCAGATGAAAAAAGATACTATTTTAATTTAGGTGAAGATATAATTAATAAGATTGAAACTTTACTGATTATTCCTTGTGAAGAGTTAATTCAAGATTTAATCAGCGGTGTAATGCCTGCGTTATCTAAATATATAATTGATAAAGTTGAGTATTCTGAAACATTAAGTTTTTTAAACTATGGAAAACCTAATTATGGCTTTTTTTACAGTATAAAAAGTCATTCTCTTTATATCGATTCTCCATTTATACCTTATGTAAAAGAAAATTTTTTGACAAAAAGAACCGACATCTTTACTTACAATCTAGAAACGAAAAAAAGAGCTTTTATAGGGTCCCTACCTTTTCCCTCAGAAAAAATACGTCCAGTATATATAGAAGAGAATAGATACTTTTTATTATATCGTCCTTTCCATACTTATTTACTACCAATTAAAAATTTTTTTATAAAACATTATATAGGAACCAATGAAATTTCCTTCTTCGAACTACCAATTAATATTCCATATAAAGAACAAATTGAAGAGTTTTATCTTTTAAAAAACTGTTCCATTTTTGTCACAGTTAATCCAGAGGAAAAATATACATATATTTATTTAAACGATAATGAGTTAATAAGAAAGATATCATATATGGAAGAATTTTTCTCATTAATTGTAAATTCTGAAACAGAAGAACTAAATGCTATTATAATATATCCAAGATTTTTAATAAAACATGACTCTTGAGTTTATTGTCCTTAATAGTTTTTATAAAAGTTTTAGTTAGGTTGTTGAATAAAAAATATTACCAACAATACATAAAATAAACAAAAGTTATTGATTCCATTCATAAGCGAAAGAAAACTTCTTACCTTCTAACTTTCTAAGAAGTTGCTCAAATAGAAAAGTAATTAGTATCCAATCAATATACCTTTTATAATTTCTAAATCCCTTGAGCCTCACATTCTCAAGATTATATTCACCTTTTAATTTGCTAAATAGTCTTTCAATCTTTGTTCTCTGCTTGTATAGCTTTTTACCCTCTTCAGTTTCTAAAAATCTTATGTTCTTGCTTCTAAAACTATTGCTAACATTGTTTTTATTTTTCATGTTTCTTTTGTTTATCCCAGCAACAAATTTAACTTTAAGCTCATTTGCTATATTAAACCATCTGCTACAATCGTATCCCGCATCTGCTAATACAATCTCACAGCCAAAGCCCCATGCCCTATACAAAAGCTCTTCTTGTCTTGAGTCATGTTCATTTGCCCCTGTTAAAATCCAGAAAAGTGGTATTACTTCTTCTTTACCTGTACACAAAAGATGTAATTTGTATCCCCTGAAAAATCCTATTGTAATATGTATACCTATTTTTGCTTCTGAATCATTTTTGGCACTTCTCAGCGGCGTAGAGTCTACTATCGCTATACTCATATCAGGTTCTATCTTAGCTATTAATATGTCTTTTATATCTTGCATGTATTCTTTTTCTATTTTTCTTGACAACTTTGCAAAATATGAATAGTCCGGACTTTCTTCTATACCTACTACTTGCTTAAACTCTGTGTCTTGATTTATTCGATATTCTAATTCTCTGAAACTCTTTATCCCCTTTTTAACTTTATAAACCAAACAAGCTATTATCTGAAACAGATTAAATTTCCTCGGTCGTCCCCTTCTATTTTGCTTTATCTTCCTCGATAAAACTTCAGTAACCTTTTTTATTACAAAAAGCAGCTTTAAAAATTTCTTATTTTGTGCTTTAATATTCTTAGTCATCTTTTTCCCCCTTGTGTTTTGTTGTGGTTTTCTCTTAAATTAAAATTATAACACAAGGGGGCTTTTTTCTTTTGTTACTATGTTTACTCTATATGGTTATTTCTTTTATTCAACAACCTCAAGTTTTAGTTAAAAAAAATATAATTATTTAGGTTGTTGAATAAAAAATATTACCAACAATACATAAAATAAACAAAAGTTATTGATTCCATTCATAAGCGAAAGAAAACTTCTTACCTTCTAACTTTCTAAGAAGTTGCTCAAATAGAAAAGTAATTAGTATCCAATCAATATACCTTTTATAATTTCTAAATCCCTTGAGCCTCACATTCTCAAGATTATATTCACCTTTTAATTTGCTAAATAGTCTTTCAATCTTTGTTCTCTGCTTGTATAGCTTTTTACCCTCTTCAGTTTCTAAAAATCTTATGTTCTTGCTTCTAAAAACATTCTTAACATTGTTTTTATCTTTCATGTTTCTTTTGTTTATCCCAGCAACAAATTTAACTTTAAGCTCATTTGCTATATTAAACCATCTGCTACAATCGTATCCCGCATCTGCTAATACAATCTCACAGCCAAAGCCCCATGCCCTATACAAAAGCTCTTCTTGTCTTGAGTCATGTTCATTTGCCCCTGTTAAAATCCAGAAAAGTGGTATTACTTCTTCTTTACCTGTACACAAAAGATGTAATTTGTATCCCCTGAAAAATCCTATTGTAATATGTATACCTATTTTTGCTTCTGAATCATTTTTGGCACTTCTCAGCGGCGTAGAGTCTACTATCGCTATACTCATATCAGGTTCTATCTTAGCTATTAATATGTCTTTTATATCTTGCATGTATTCTTTTTCTATTTTTCTTGACAACTTTGCAAAATATGAATAGTCCGGACTTTCTTCTATACCTACTACTTGCTTAAACTCTGTGTCTTGATTTATTCGATATTCTAATTCTCTGAAACTCTTTATCCCCTTTTTAACTTTATAAACCAAACAAGCTATTATCTGAAACAGATTAAATTTCCTCGGTCGTCCCCTTCTATTTTGCTTTATCTTCCTCGATAAAACTTCAGTAACCTTTTTTATTACAAAAAGCAGCTTTAAAAATTTCTTATTTTGTGCTTTAATATTCTTAGTCATCTTTTTCCCCCTTGTGTTTTGTTGTGGTTTTCTCTTAAATTAAAATTATAACACAAGGGGGCTTTTTTCTTTTGTTACTATGTTTACTCTATATGGTTATTTCTTTTATTCAACAACCTCTAAAAAAAATATAATTATTAAGTACAAATTACCTAGAAAATAAATTTAAAATATCCCATGCGATAAAATTTAAAACTGTTTGTTACAGAAAATGAATTGAAAGAAAACAAAAGAAAAAAACAAGACCTTTAGCATTGGAATTTACTTATGCTAATGAGTGTAATATCCAAAAGATAAAACTTTTGCAGAGGATATAGGTCTATGGGGGCTGAGATTTTAATAGTAAATGTATGATATACCAGCCATGGTAAAATATACATTATACAAGTTTTAATATATAACATCAAGCTTTGTATATAAATTACCATGTCATATTTTCTTCCCGTAAGATAACTTAGTAGGGTTGTTGTAATTAAAACTACAACAACCCTATGTCTTATGTTGAAAACAAAATAAGGAATGGAGTGAGCATAGCAATATGTCTAAAATTATGATATACAATTTAAATGAATTATTTAATATTTTTGGAAATCCTACTAATTTTGATGTTTCTTCATTATTAGCAAAAAACATTAATAATGTAAGTGTCATTTATCAGAGTAATAGTTACGTGTTATTTACCATTAGCGATTGTTATGATACCTATAATATACAATCAATTATAATTGTGGCATTAGAAAATAACAATATTAAAGCGACTTTTACTCATATCATAAAAAACGAAATTTCAGAAATAATTTATTTTGATGAAGAAAAATTAAGCTTGCTTGGTTATTCAGTAAAAGCCATCTCATCAAATTTAGTCGAATTGAAAATATTTCAAATTGATTTAATTAAGAATGAAGAAAAAATAGTTTACAGATATACTTTAGATTATTGTGAAGAGAATGCAAATTTAATAAACCACATACCCATCCATGTATGTGCTATAAATAATAGATATATTATGGTAATAACTCCAAATATTGATCATTTTAAAAATAAAATTGCTTTAGTTTTTGACATCATAGGAAAACAACAGATTTTTATCGATCCTTACATTATAGATGAGCACTACATTTATGAATTATTAGACATGTCCGTTGTAAGCATTAATGGCAAAAAAAATATATTAATCAAAACTGGACAAATATGTTCATTTGATAAAAGAGTATTTTTCTATGCAAAAAAGCAATATTTTGTAAACTCAACAGAAACTATTATAATTATACCCTGTGAAGAATTAATTCAGAATTTAGTCAATGGAAAATTTAAGTTTACTAAATACATAGTAGATAAAGCTGAGTATTGCGAAACATTAGATTTCCCAATTAAAGCACGTATTTATAATCCATATTATTATGCAAACAACAAATCCTATTCAATCATATACTATAAAGAAAATTTCATAACTAAAAAAACTGATATTATTTCATACAATCTGGAGACTAAAAAGAGCTCTTATATTGGTTCTTTACCATTCCCGTTAGAAAAAATACCTCCAATATACAAAGAAAAAGATAAACACTTTATTATGTACATTCCTTTTTACCCTCATGCAATTGGAGGAATACCGAGTAAATACTTTATAAAACATTATATTGAATCTAACCAACTTTCTTTTATTGAATTACCAATTTCAATTTCATCAAATGAGATTTTAAATGAAGTGGAGTTTTTTAACAATGATACAATTATTGAAACAAA
Organism: Caldicellulosiruptor changbaiensis; assembly: GCF_003999255.1. Lineage (GTDB taxonomy): Bacteria > Bacillota > Thermoanaerobacteria > Caldicellulosiruptorales > Caldicellulosiruptoraceae > Caldicellulosiruptor > Caldicellulosiruptor changbaiensis. The sequence goes on along the minus strand of NZ_CP034791.1, from coordinate 188,165 downwards.
AAACTTTGAGTCAGGACAAAATCTTATATATTCAGTAAATAATGATATGCTTATTGCAAAAATAGGCTATGGAGAAAATTACTTATTTGTTTTAAACCCTAAAACAAATGATCTTAATGCGATTATGGTTTATCCTCGATTTTTAAAAAAAAGTTAAGAAGTTGTTGAATAAAAGATATAACCATTGTAAGTAAAAATATCCATAGGAGAAATAAAAAAATATCCCCCTTGTGAGTTGGAGTAGTTTTTACAAATTAAAATTATATCACAAAGGGGGAATTTTTTCTTCCGTTACTATATTTATCTCATATGGTTATATCTTTTACTCAATAACCTAAGAAGATTATTATAAACTGGTTAAAATTGTTTATAAAAAAATAGGCTTAGCAGAGCAAACCACCCTGCTAAGTCCAAATGTCTACTTACTTATTTTGATTGATTTGAAGAATTCCTTGCTGAAAAGCCTCTCATGCCTCTGCCGTAGCCAATACCTCTACCTTGCCCAATACCCTGCTTTTGCCCATTTCCACCACCAAATATTCCATCCCCAGTTTGTGGTCTGTTTGCGTAGCCCTGTCCGTTGCAGCTGTCAATTCGTGCTTTCATCTGTGCCTTTATTGCCTCCGCCTGTTCTTTTGTAATAACGCCATCTTTTACTTTTTGGTCAACTAAAGCACTTTTTGATTGATATACAGCATCCTTAAACTTCTCAGCTGTTACACCTTTTGACAAAGCTATCTGGTAGAAAGTTTGTCCTTGTGACCTCAAATATACAACCTCATCAACTGTAAGACCTGTAAGCTTTGCTACAATTGATGCCATAAACTGAGCACCATATCCCCTTGCCATGTGCAAAACTGTGGTATTAGTTGCTGATGCTGGATTGGTGTTTGAAACACTTGTTGCGGCAAAAGCAGCTAAGTTCAGGGCAAGCACTAATAAAGCTACTGCTACCACAAAACCTATTCTTCTTTTCATTTAAATCAACCTCCCAAAAACTAAAATTTTGTTTTGCAAGTTTAAATATAAAGGTGTTTTGTGAAACTGATGTGAAGAAATTGTGGAGTTTTTGTGAAGAAAAATCTTTTTAAATAAATTGTCTTTTGAAAATGGAGATTTTTTCTTAAATCTTTGGTAAAATTTATTTAAGGAATCATGGTTGTTCACATCTAAAATTCACAAGGAGTGAGTTATAGGTTGAAGATATTGCTGGTTGAGGACGAAGAAAAACTCAGAAAAATAATAAAGTTGTATCTTGAAAAAGAAGGGTTTGAAGTAGAAGAAGCATCGGACGGAAACGAAGCAATCGAAAAATTTCAACCTTCAATGTACTCTGTTGTAATCTTAGATGTGATGCTACCCCAAAAAGATGGCTGGAGTGTGTTGAGAGAAATAAGGAAAAAGGATGATACGCCAGTTATAATGCTAACAGCACGCGGCGAAGACGACGATAAGATATTTGGATTTGAACTTGGTGCTGATGATTACGTTGTAAAACCTGTCAGTCCTAAGGAAATTGTTGCACGTGTAAAGGCAATTTTAAAGAGAACTAAAAAGCCCAGTTCAAATGACATTTTGTTCATCGACAAAGCAGCAAGAGAAGTATATGTAAAAGGTCAAAAAATAAATCTTACTCAAAAAGAATATGAGCTTTTATTGTACCTATATGAAAGGCAAAACATTGCCCTTTCAAGAGAGCAGATTTTAAATAGCGTATGGGGTTATGAATATTATGGGGATCTTAGAACTGTGGATACACATATTAAAAACCTCAGAGAGAAGCTCGGAGATCTCAGAGATTACATTAAAACAGTAAGAGGTTATGGATATAAGTTTGAGGTGAAAAAATGAGAAGGATAAGTTTTAAACTATTGATTTATACTACTATTTTGCTATTTTGTATGTTAGGTTTGAATTTTTTTCTACAAGGTAATATTATAACAAGCAGTTTTAAAGCTAATCTAAAAAATAAAATGATTCAATATGCAAAAGACATTTCTAATAAATTCAAGAATAACCTTGATTATTCAAGTGAAGCAAATAATATAGCTAATATTATAAATGGCAGGGTATCAATATATGATTCAAACGGCAGTTTGATAGAATCTCATGGTAGGTTCATGTTTGGAAGAACAAGGAATATTGAAAGACAAACAATTTTAGATGTTTTATCAGGAAAAACTATCTACCGGACAGACCAAAAAACATTTCAAGGAAGTACATTAATCACCTTAGGAATGCCTATAATTAACAATAATAAGATCATAGCGGCAATATTTATTCATACACCTTTGCATGACATACAAAATGACGTGAGAAATGTCAAAAATCAAATCTTTATCCTTTTTATTGCTGCTCTTTTGGCATCAATCATTGGTGCATATGCGCTTAGCAGTTTATTTACAAAACCCATTCTTAAAATCATTGATGCTGCCAAAGCTATAGCAAAGGGAGATTATAACGTTAAAATTGATGTTAAAAACAAAGATGAAATTGGTGAGCTTGCAAAAACAATCACATATATGGCTCAAAATCTTTCTAAAACCGAAAAGCTAAGGAGGGACTTTATAGCAAATACAACTCATGAATTGAGAACTCCGCTGAGCATCATAAAAAGTTATGCTGAAGCTATATATGATGACATATTAAACAAAGACCAAATTAAAGAATATGCCTACTCAATCATGATTGAGGCCGACCACTTAAATAATCTTATAAATGAAATTCTTGAGCTATCAAAACTACAATCTGGTACTATACAGTTGAATATACAACCTATAAACTTAAAAAGCCTTTTTAATGAAATTATCAGCGAAGTAAACATTATAAAAGGAAATAGAAAGTTTTGGCCTTTTGAAGATGATATCGTAACAAAAGCTGATAGCAAACTTCTAAAAAGGGCTTTTAGCAACATTATTATCAATGCAATTCATCATACAAATGATACAGGAAACGTTTATATAAAAGTTGAAAAAGAAAATGACTATATCAAAGTATCAATCAAAGATGATGGAGAAGGTATTGATGAAGCAGATTTGCCTTATATTTTCAATAGATTTTATAGCAAAAGTGCAAAAAAAGGAATAGGTGGACTTGGTTTGTCAATAGCAAAAGAAATAATACAAATGCACAATGGTGAAATTAGTGTGTTTAGCAAAAAAGGAGAAGGTGCTGAGTTCATTGTAAAGCTCAAAAGTTAACCACACATTAAAATACCGAAATTAAAAGGGGCTGTTCAATACATACCAGCCCCTCAGACTCTTAACAGCATTTTTAATTAGCACTATCTGCGGAATTTTTTTGTTTGTTTAAATATTAATTCTACAATTCTTCAACAATCCTATCCACAATCCTCTCCTGATACCCAGCAAGCTGAAGCTCCTTCATTTTCTGGCAGACGCTTTGAAGCTGAGCACTTTTTACATTCTTTAACATCTCTAAGCGCCTTTCATCTATCTTATTCTGAGATAGGGCCAAAAGATAGTGGTTTTCATCCATACAAAGCGGTCTTGCACCAAAGTTTTGAATTACTTTGTCTGCAATCAAAAGCCCTTCTGGGTCAAAGTCGCCTGAGTACAGCAAAGGTATATCTGTCTTTGCAATGCTTCCAATGATTATCTTTGCTGATAGCCTCAGGTGCCCATTTGTGCACACAGCAGAAATGGCTGGGACTCTTTGCACAATCGCAGAAAATACAGCGGGGTTTTCAACAACCACAAGCTTATTTGAGTATGCAAAAAATCCTTTATAATCCTTTATAGTATAAAGTGGCAATATAATAGGCTTTTTTTGATTGCTAAAGTACTTGAGTCCTTCATCTTCTTTTCCATCTTCAATATACCCGCCAATGTTATACAAAAGGCACCAGTTTGAAAGCTCATCAATTAATATGTTGTTATCAAAAAGCAGTTCTGATTTTTCCTCTGCATTTTGGGGAAACTCTCTACCGTTTATAATACTCAAAAGCTTTAAAAATATCTTTCCTGCATCTTGCTCATCATCAAAAAAGTGAGGGTTGCCTGTAACCCTTGTTGCAAAAATAGCCAAAGTCTCAGGGCTTTGTGGTTTTTTTAAAATTGCTTCTATGACCTTTTTCATTATCTCTAAAAACTCTTTTTGTGAATACTTTTTGTAAAAGCTTTCAAATGATTTGAAATTTTCTTTAAAGGCATTTAAAACCACTGCAGCATTTTCATCTTTGTCAAAATGTGCTGACAAACTTTTGAAAAAGTCTGATACCCTTTCATTTTCTAACTCCTTTTCTTCTTTTTTGGTGATAACCTCTTTTTTCAAAACAGCTGACAAGATGCTTTTAAAATCAAGCCTTGAGAACTTAGTGTCCTGAAACTTTGTCACGGCAAAGTCTTTCACATCAATGACAACCTTCTCGCCTCTCAAAACCCTTCTAAGATACCGTGACAAAGCCTCTTTTTCCTCTTCAGACGGATTTTCTAAAATAATCTTGCCAGAAAATCGCCCCAAAGACCTGTACTTCCTATGAATAAGCTCCAGCGCACGCTTAAATCCTGGCTGCGAAAAGTACTCTACACACTCATCGAAAATCTTATCTTTTGTCATACCTCAACCAACACCTTCTTGTACCCGTTCCAGACATACTTTACTTTTAGAACAGATGGCTGATTGTTCTCTCTCAAAAGCTCATATATGCAAAGTCCTGGCACTGTTTTGTAATCCCCCCACAAAACCTGAGAGTTCATTATATAGTCAAATTCAAGCTTTTCAATCAAATCAAACATATTTTCAATATTGTTCTCATCAACACCAGCAAATGCTTCATCAAGCGCAATTATCCGCGGCGCAAAGTTTGCAGCGCTCTGGTATTTAGCACAAAGTGCTGCTAAGAGTGGGACATAGATGGAGAGTGCTTTTTCACCGCCAGAGAACTTGTCAAATGCATTGTTTGTAAGCTCTTTTCTGCTTTCCCCTACCTTTTGGTAGTAGAGCCTGAACTCAAACCACTGTCTGTAATCAAGAATCTCTTTGATTATCTCATAGAGTGTTGCAAAATTTTCAGGGTTTTCTTGGTACTTTTTTGCTTTTTCTATGCGCGACCTAAAATGCATTGCAATCTTGTTTCTGTCTTCATCTGTTGCGGCAAGAGGGTCTTTGCTTAAAAGCTTTACCAGCTCACCTGTAGAAAGCTCATCCTCTGTCTCTTGTCTTTTCTGTTCCCAAGAGAGCCGGAATGTAAGACCACTTGATGTAGACAAATTTGCCATAAGCTCGTTCATCCTCTTTACCCAGTCCTGAGCAAGCATGATTTTTCTTGAAATCTTAAAGCCTATGTTCTTTGCCAAAACCTCTTCAAAAAGCTCTCTTTCGCTCTCTGTTATTAAGTTCTTTTTTTCAGCAATCTCTGCTGCAATTTCATCCATAAACTGGTAAAGAGAAAGAAATCTTCCCTCTTTTCTGCAAGTCCACAAATACCTTTTGTAGGTTGTCTTGTCGTCCTTCCAATCAACAAGGTCTGCTCCAAACTCTGCAAGCTGAATCTGTGTTGTGTAATGGATGGACATAAGCTTCTGAAATATTGAAGAAAAATCCTTCTGTGAATACTCTTTTAGCTCACCTTCCTTAGACCTTGCAAACTCTAAAAGCTTTTGATCATCTTCAAATTCTATCCCTTTGAAAACAAAACCAAATCCAAGCTCTATCTTAAATGCGGCCAAGGCTAATTTATATTCACTTTCAATTGACTGCAGCTCCTGTTTTGAAAATTCAAGTTTTTGCTCAGCTGCTGCTTTTTGGGAAGTCACCTTAAAAAGCTCTTCATTAAGCTTTTTTCTCTCAGCTGGGATGTTCTCAAGCCGCTCAAATGCTCTTCTTTGCTCATCAAAAAGTCTTTGAGCATCCTCGCTCGAAAGCCTTTTTTCAATCTCCTCTTTGTGAAGTTTTAAAACCTCTAACTTTTCAGAAATCCTGTGAACATCGCCATTTAAAGTATCTACACTTTCTCTTATCTGTTCATATAACCTGTTTAGGCTCTGGTACGTCCTTTCAACTTCCTGCTTGTGCAGCGCCTCAGTCTCAAGACGCAAAAGTAAGCTCGACAGCGCATTTGCATCTTGTTTTGCCTTTGCAAAAACTTCTTTTGAAGATGGCAGTGATAGCTTTGTTGCAATCAGTGAAATTTCATATTTCAGCAGATTTTGCTTATTTGTCAGCTCTTTTATTCTCTCTTCAAGAGCTTCAATCTCAATCTGAAGCTTTGAAATATTTTTCTCAACCCCATCTATCATGTCAAAGGCAGTGTCTAAGTCCGCAGATGTTGGAAAGTTTTTCTTCTCAAGCTCTAAAACCTCAAGCTGGGATTTTAGAAAATTAGCCTCGGCTTTCTTTTCTTCCAACTCTTTTGTAAGATTTTGTATCTCCTCTTCAAGCTGCAAAATTAGCATTTGCTTGTATCTTCGCCTGTTCTCAATGCCTATATACTTCGGCTGTTCATGTGTGGTTGTCTTCCCTTTTAATATGCCATTTCCAAACCGCCCATCTTCGCACACATATATTCCATCATCCACAGGATTTATATGGATACTGTCAATTACAGCTGCAACCTCATTAATCAAACCTTCTGCGTTTTCAAAGTTTGCAACCTCAAGATACTCATTTAATGTGTGAGAAAAATATGCCGGCTTTGGAAAAAGCACAACTTCCTTTTCATCTTCCAAAAGTTCATCAATTTCATTTTTGTACTTTTCTGGCACAATGAGAGCATTTAAAACTCCAAGCTCAAAAAGTGCATCCTCAATCACAGCTTTTAATCTCTCATCTATGCCCGGTTTAAAGTCAACTGCCATGTAAAAAGGTACAAACGGCACACCTTTTTCTAAAAGTCTTTGTCTTACCTTTTTTTGTTTCTCTGAAGAAGGTATAAACTCGTCTTTTTGGCTTTGAATCTCCTCAATCTTTTTCTTTTTGTCTTTAATTTTCTCTTTGAGTAGATTCATTTCAAACTCGAGCTTTCGCAAGTTATCTGAGATTGACAAATAATGTCTGCTATACACATCATTCAAAATCTTCTTTACACCTTCATACTCGCCCTTTTGCGAAATTGTGTTTATCAGCTGAAACATCAAAGTTATATCATCAAGCTCTGCTTTTAAAACCTGGTTTTGGTCAAAATAGCTCTTGATCTTGCTTTTTAGAAGATTTTTGGCGTCTTCAAGCTGAAGAATTAAAAGATTTAACTCGTCTTGGTACTTTTGAAGCTCATTTTTGCTACGGTCAAGTTTTCTAAGCTGAACATCCAAGTCCTTTTGCACATCTTGTAACGTATCATAATTTTTAAGAGCTTTTTCTACTTCAGCTACCGATCTGGCCAGTTCATTTTTAATAATGTCTAAGCTTTTTTGCTCACCTTTCTCAAAAATATCAAGTACATCCGAAAACCTTTGCATATTCAAACTCTCAAGTAGCTTTTTGCTCTGCTCAATATAGTCTTTTATCAGATTCTGAGAATTTAAAAGCTGGTGTTTCGTACGCTTGATGTCAGCATCTGCCTGAGAGAGCCTTTGCATGTGGTCATTTAAACTTGAAAGTTTTAAAGTTTTCTGATTTTCTAAATCTTCAATTTCAGCATTTAGCTCAACATACCTCTGCTGAAGCTTAAATATATCACTTTCTTTTATACTCTCAAGCCTAAACTTCAGCGCCTGTTCTTCCTTTTCAATACTATCAAGACTATTTCTCAGCTTTAATTCCATATCTGTAAGTTTTTGAACGTCACCTAAGAGCATTTCATATTCTTTTGTTGCTTTTGTCAGTTTTTTATGTGATTCGATCAGCTCAGAAATTCTTTGGTACATCAAAAATCTGTTGTACTCATCATACGCTCTTTTTATCTTTTCAAGGCAAGATTGGATTGTCTCTAAGTTTTTAAGCTCTGTCTGGATTTTGTCCATGTTTTCAATTGACTCTGAAAGGCTACGAAGGTCACTTTCTGACAGTGCAGGAAGCGACTCTTGCAAAATAGTGCATATCCTGTCTGGCTTAATATCCCTTGAAAGTTTTGGCGCTCTTACACGAATTATTAAATCTATCAAGTTCTCAAAGTCTTCCACGTTCTCAAACCCAAACAGGATCTTGTTTACCTCTTGCATATAATCTCTTCTGCTTGTAAAGACCTTGCCACCACTGCCAATCAGGTTCTCAAACTTTCTTCTTGTGAGTGGAATCTTTTGCCCGTTAATCTTTTCATAGAAGAATATATCAATCCCAAACCTTCTGTTGTCTGTCAAGACAAAATACCAGCAGTCAACACCTGAGCCTCTTTTTGCTCTCATACCCATCCCTATTGAAACAAATATGTTTTCCTTTTTGAACTCCAAAAAAAGGTATGCTGTTGACTCATTCTTCCCTGAGATATCCTGTTCTCCTAAGACATAGTCCTCAAGCTTTCTTGCATTTGACCCGAAAGAGTCAAGCCTGGATGGATGATAGTTGCCGTCTAAAAGAAGGGTTATGAAACTCTGCATTGTGACAGACTTTCCAGAACCGTTTGGGCCGCGAATCAACATCCTGCCCTCGTAAAAATCAAAATATTCCTCATCATAGTACCAGTAGTTAAAAACACCCGCTCGGGATAGCACCCACCTGTGTTCTTTGCTCATCTTGAATCAAAAAACCTCCATCTTGTTCTTTTTTCAAAATGCTTTTTCTTTAAATACTCTCTTCACCTTCCTCTGAAACTTGGTACTCGCCAACCACTTTAAGATATATTGGATAGATTACAACAAATCCGTCTTCTTGCAGTTTTGCAAATCGAAGTTCACACAAAAACTTCAAAAACTCGTCAAACACCTTCTCAAAGCTTTTTTCTCGCCATTCCTTGTTCCAGAAATTTTTGTACTGCTTTTGCACATCTTCTAAAATGGACCTTAAAGAAGTTACATGAATCTCCGAGGTCTCATTTGTAGGGTGAAGACTGTATTCCCCCTTTTCTATTTTTGATAAAAGCTCGCTTGCGACCAAAAGAAGAATATCGCATAGGTTGCTATCGTCAGGATAGGTATTTTTATAATTCTCGCTAATAGCCAAAAACGCAAAAGATTTGAATATATGAAAACTTGCCTCTGGCAGATGTTTTTCAAGCTCTGATGTAATGTTAACCTTTTGACGTTTTATATACAAAAGCTCATCCTCATTCTCAAAACTGACACTGCCATCAACAACAAGCCCTCTGTACGCCCTAATCCTTTTGATATCTGATATAGGCTGTGAAATTCCGTTTGTAAACTCAAATTCACTATTTAAAATCTCCTGCCAGCTGCCGTACTCAGTAATACTCTTGGGAAATATTCTCATAAAATATCGCGAAATTCCTGTCGACTCGTAAAGCACCTCTGCCTCACTATTTTCTGCAAACTCTTCCTGGTTCCCATCGTCAATTCTTATCATCCTCATCTTCTCGCAAAACTTAAGCACTCTGATTAGAGAGCGCCTGTTTGAGTAAAGTGTCCAGTCAACCTCTTCATCTGGAAAGTTCATCCTTATATACTCTGTGATGTTGGAAAGCAAAAATTGTTCCTCTGGACCTTTGTCTTCTAAAAAGGCAAGGACAAGGCACAAAAATGCATAGTCTCGCGGCTGTTCAAAATCAAGTATTCCCATACACTCTTTGGGTACAAGCGGCACTTTTTCAAGCTTTACCATGTTTGAGGTTGTTATAAATCTTAAACCCAAGTTTTTTGCAATAAACTCTCTTGTTTCTTTGTCAAGATTTTTTAGCCTGTAAAATGTCTCACTATCCTCTTCTTTCAATATCCAAAAATTCTCAAGAAGTTTCAAAAGATCACTCATATTTTTACTCTTCCTTCTTTGTAAAGTTTTTGTTTACTCATCAACAAACTCAAGGATATACGCTGGCATGTCCATCTTCCCATCAGTGCATTCCAAGATACACCTTTTATCATCTTGAGGTCTTATGACTCTAAACTTTTTGCCAGAGTCAGTGTTTGCCACTTTGCTGCTAAGTCCTCGTGACAGCCACACAAAAAGCCTTTTTCTTACCTCTGGTGTAATCCTGGGAAGCTTTTCAAACTCTATTTTGTTTCCTTTAAGGAGGCTTTGCAAAAGCTCATTTTCTTCTTCAATCTTCTTTTTGTACTCTTCAAACCTTTTCTTCTTTTCTTCAGAAAACTCGCTTGCAGGGACCACTTTGATCTTTTCTCTTATTAATCTTCCTCGTGATTTCAAAGGCACTTTAAAACTTGGAAGGTCAAGAATGCTAATAGTTGTTGATTCGGTGGCTCTTGGAAAATCACCTGTGATATATTTTGGACACATCACACCAAATACAACAGAAGATAACTTATGGCACTCTGATATGTCAAGATTTGAAAACAATTTTGCTAAATGTTTATACTCCTCTGTTCTGTTTATTTTAAGTGTTGAGGACTCTGAAAGCCTTGCTGCATAACTTGAAACCTTTCTAATTATCTGCTGAATCTGCTCAAGAAGTCTTTCTGCCTGCCCGTTTGGACTGACAAACCAATCTTTTATATTCTGCCATCTGCCTTTGATGTAGCTTTCTATAGCACTGCTATCTTTGAAAATATTCTTTGGATGGTCCTTTTCTGCTTGGATTACGTACATCAAAAGCTCATCTACTTTGTGTTGTGGCAAGTTCAAAAATAAAGCCCTTATTCTTGGCAGATAACTTTGAAACATGTCATGAAAATTGTAAAGGTAATGTAAAAGTTTTGACTTATATTCTAAAAACTTTTCTTTTATCATTAGACTTTCATATTCAGAGGATGTCAGCATAGAAATGTACTCTGTATAGCTCTTTTCTATCTCCACAAATGCGCTTGTTAGCTCATCCCACCAATCAACTGCCTGTTTTCGAGGATCTTTCAAAACCGAATCAATGCTAATCAAAAGCCCATATATCTTTTCTATATGTTTTGGGTTTAGCTCTGCTTTTGTTTCCTGTGAATTTTCAAGCTCAAACAAAAACCTTTCTATCCTAAGTCCAATTGAGGTAAGCTCGTACAAAAACCTTTTGTTTTTGAACTCTTGCAAGGTGGCTGTTTTAGAGGTATCTTGGGTAGATTTGAGATTACCCCAGTCAACAAGGCTTTTGAGGTCTTGCTCGCACATCTCTTCTGTGTAGTCAGAAAAGTTTGGAAGAGTCTTTAAAAAGCTGTATATCTCGTCCTTTGTCAGCCTGTTTTTGTACTGCATGTGATTTAAAAAGCAAAACCTCATAATAGCCCTGTACCTTTCTGCATTTGGCTCAGTGAGATATTTAAACTGTTTCATTTGTGCAAGAAGAGGTATTGTAAATTGTGTCATGGCAATTGTTTCATCCTTGATAGGAATTTTTAGTTTATTTTATTATATCACAAAAAAGAAACCCAAAACAAAAAAGCTCTCATTGGCAGCTTGAAACAAAATCAAAGCAATTTCTGCCAACGAGAGCTGGTGCTTTAGCCTTTTTAACTTGCACTAGGGAGAGCCTTTTTAAGCCTGCTTATCTCAACCTCGTGTCTTCCAAGGATTTCATAAAAGACCTCAACGTTTACTCTCTTCTCTTTCAGCTCTTTTACATCTTCTTTTAGAGTTCTGACATCATCCGAAAGCCTTCTTACCGCAAGCTCAACAATTGAGATTCTGTCATCTATGTATTTCTTGAGCTCTTCATGTTCGCGTGCATTTTGCTGCATGTAAGACTCTTGAATCTCAGCCATAAGCTCAAGCTTTCTCTTGAGGTCTTCAAGCATAACAGAGTTCTTGGTTGTCTCAACCTCAAGCTTGTCAACACGTTGCTCAAGAATTCCTATTCTCTGTTCTAAACTTTCGACCCTTTGCTCTAAACTATCAACCCTTTTTTCAAGCATTTCAAGCCTCTGCTCTACTCTGTCAAGTCGCTCCTCAACTCTGTCAAGTCGCTCTTCAACTCTGTCAAGCCGCTCTTCAACTCTGCCAAGCCGCTCTTCAACTCTGTCAAGTCGCTGTTTTACCTCATCTAAGCCTTCATTTATGGTATTAACCCTTTCCAGAACAAGACTTAGCATTTGTTTTATCTCATCCATCCTTTTACATCTCCTTGAGCTGAATTTTAAATTATTATATACAAATATCTCTCAATTGTAAATTAGGAAATATTGTACTGGTTGTATTTTGTGACTAAAACTATTACTTCTGGCTTCACAATGGTACGAAGTTTATTTCAAAATCAACATAGCATCTCCAAAACTGAAAAATCTATAACGCTGCTCAACAGCTATTTTATATGCATTTATTATCCTCTCATACCCACCAAACGCACAGACAAGCATCATTAACGTAGTATCCGGAAGATGAAAGTTTGTAACAAGCCCATCTAAAATTTTAAACTCATAACCTGGGTAGATGAAGATATCTGTCCATCCTTTTTGTGCTTTTACCAAGCCTTTTTCAACTGCTGCTGACTCCAAAACCCTGCACGATGTTGTCCCAACTGCAATTACTCTTTTGCCAAGTTTTTTTGCCTCATTTATTTTCTCTGCCACATCTTCAGATATCTCATAGTACTCTTCATGCATCTTGTGCTCTTCAATATTCTCAACCTTTACAGGCTTAAATGTGCCAAGTCCAACGTGAAGAGTAACATACAACACTTCAACACCTTTTTTTGATATTCTATCCAGAAGCTCTTCTGTAAAGTGAAGCCCTGCAGTAGGTGCTGCAGCAGACCCCGGCACTTTGCTGTACACTGTCTGGTATCTTTCTACATTTTCAAGCTTTTCTTTGATATAAGGTGGAAGTGGAATCTCCCCAAGGCTTTCTAAAATATCTTCAAATACACCTTCATACTCAAACCTGACAATTCGTGTACCTTCATCTTGGTTTACATGAAGAACCTCGGCCTTTAGTCTTCCATCTCCAAATACAAATCTTCTTCCCTTTCGCGCTTTCTTGCCTGGGCGGGTCATAACCTCCCATGTATCTATGTTGAGTCTTTTTACAAGCAAAAACTCAATAAAACTGCCTGTGTCCTCTCGCTGGCCTATCAAACGTGCTGGAATTACCTTTGAGTTGTTAAGAACCAAGCAGTCACCTTCATTTAAATACTCTATAATATCGCGAAAAATCCTGTGATCTATCCTGCCATCTGGATGAATTACCATAAGCCTCGAAGAGTCGCGCGGCTCAACTGGTTTTTGTGCTATTAGTTCTTCTGGCAGGTCATAGTGAAAGTCGCTGAGTTTCCACTTTTTCATCTTTTCTCAATTTCAACCCCTGTGTAATAGTGTTTTATAATCTGTTTATAGTTATACCCACTGTCAGCAAGGCCTTTTGCGCCCCACTGGCTCATACCAACACCATGTCCCCAGCCTTTGCCGTTGAATGTGTATGTTGTAGGAATGACAGGTACCTCTTCTACTGTCCCATCTTCTTTTACAACCTTTACTGTAGAAGCTGCTGACACGCTGCCGCCTGCCCCAGAGTTTGAGCGTGTTTCATCACCTGAATAAATAACATCATATACAGCTGAAAAAACATCATTCTTTGCAGATGAATAAATACTGCTATCAACAGTCTGCTCAGAGTTTATTTTTCCATTTAACACACTTTCACCATTTTCAGTAAGAATCTTATTGTTACCAATCCTTGTTCGCTTTACTTTGCCATTTTCATCTACAACATTGACATCTGCATCTGTTACGATTGTATATGCCTGGCTATAAAGTCCAAACAAAAGCCTTGTTGCTTCTTTCTGGCACTCGTACTCACCAGCTGTTCCAACAATTTTGAGCCTTAATACCCTTCCAGCCTTTGTATACTCTAAGACTTTTATATCCAATATATCCCCTACATCAATATTTTTCTTCTTCAGCATATTTTTTATCTCATCTTTTGTGAACTGGAAAGTCCATGATGACTTTGAATTTTTCGCCTCTTTTGAGTTATCAACAGACCTCAAATACTCAACAGGATACATCCACACATTTTCAGAATCTTCTGTTGGAATTCCACCTGTTGATGAAAAGTACACAGCATCAATTGGTCTGCCTTTATATGTTATTATCTCGCCTCTTGTTGAGTCAACAGCTAAAATTGCCCTCTTTTCACCGTATGTGCCATCAACCGCCCCACCATACACTTGGCAATGGTCTGTAGGGCACAGGTCAAAACCCAAAGCACCATGTCTGTTTAAATTCCTCACAGCATATGTCCTTGCAATGACTGCAAATGCCTTAACAGCCTCTATGTTCCAAAGCGGGTCTATCTCCATCCTTATAACACCATATAAGTACTCTTCCAATTTTGAAACGTTTATAACAGTCATATCACTGCCCTTTATGCGCTTAAACTCAACTCTTCCTCGATACCACCTGTTGTCAACTTTTATCCTCTCTATACCATTTTCCTGTTGTGGAATGAGCATTAAGAATTTACTGTTTTGCCCATCAAAAGCAAAAAGAACTTTTCCTTTTTCATCCTTCACAAGCACCATTGTTTCAGAAGAATAGAGGGCTGCCCCTCCAAGTTTTGATTGGAGTTTTTTAGCATCTTGAAGATTGTCAAAACTGCCAATCAGTACAGAGTATCCATTGTTTATATAGCCCACAAAAGCATCTTTATATGCACCCAAATAGTCTCTTAGAGCATTCTTTGCAGTAGCATAGGATATATACCTGCCTACTGCAATGTGTATGTTTGCCCCTTCTTTGCCATCTTTTTTGTATACGTCCTTTGAAACAATTAAAGTATCTTTCTGCGTATTTGCAACTGTGATAAAGTTTTTGTCATCAGAAATTCCTATGTAAAGTCCGCCTTTTGCATAGATTTTTGTTTCAAGCACAGGCCTTGAGCTGCCATACATGTCAGCATAGTATATTCCTATTCTTATCCACTGTGGGATTTGAGTTTGCGAAAATGTGGGTAATATACTAACTGAAAGAAAAACAAAGATAATTAACAAAGCGACCCCGCAGCAAGCTTTCTTTTTCAACTTCAGTCTCTCCCTAATGTTCTGATTTTGAAATTTTAACTTATTATTTTATTGTACCAAAAACCCTCTTGTTAGTCTATTGTAAAAAGAATATAATTTAATCTATGAATTTTATAGACTAATAATTTGGGTGGAGGGGCAAAAAATTGTATATCATAGTGGTTGGGTGCGGGAAAGTTGGGTCTACTTTAGCAAAGTCGCTTGCTGATGAAGGTCATGATGTTGTTGTTATAGATTCTGATGCAAAAAACTTTGAAAGGCTTGGACCTGACTTTAACGGCATGAAGATTCAAGGTGTTGTGATTGATGAGGATGTGCTAAAACAGGCAGGGATTGAAAGAGCAGATGCACTGGCAGCAGTAACACCTGATGATAGTACAAACATTATGACAGCCCAAATAGCAGAAGAGATTTATCAAGTTCCAAAAGTGATTGCAAGAATTTATGATCCGCTGCGGGAAGACATTTTCCACTCGCTTGGTCTTGAGACAATCTGTCCAACAACCTTGGCTGTTGAGTACATCAAATCAATCTTGCTTTCACGTGAGATTCGTCATAAGCACAGGTTTGGCAAAGATGATGTGTTTTTCAAATATGTCACACCAAAAAGAGATGATATTGGAAAAGGCTTGGATAAGATAGTTTTGCCTGAAAACTGTTATCTTTTTGGTATAATCCGAAATGAACATTTTTACTTTAAGAATAAGAACATAAAACTCCAGGAAAATGATATTATGGTAATTGCTGAGAAGAAGGTGAATCAATGAGAGTTGTCATTGTTGGTGGTGGAAAGGTAGGATATTTTTTGACAAAGCTCTTGGTCGAAAGCGGAAAATATCACATAACTGTGATTGAGGAGCAGCCAGAGCTTTGCAGAAAAGTTGCTGAAGAGTTTTCAAATGTAACTGTGATAGAAGGAGATGGCACTTCGCTTGATACACTTTCTGATGCAAAGGTTCATAAGTGTGACTTTTTTATTGCCGTCACAGGAAAGGATGAAGACAACCTAATAGCGTGTCAGCTTGCAAAAAGAGTGTTTGAGGTCAAAAGAACAATTGCAAGGGCGAACAATCCAAAAAACATCAATGTAATGAAGCGGCTTGGGGTGGACAATGTTATATCATCAACAGATATCATTGCAAAGATTATAGAGCATGAAGTGGAGATAGAGCCTTTGTCTGTTCTTGCAACACTCAAAAATGGTGAAATCATAGTGTTCCAGACAGTTGTGCAGAAAAATTCACCTGCTGCATACAAAAAGATTGCAGAGGTCCCATTTCCAAAAGAGAGCATCATCGGCGCAATAATAAGGGAAAATGAAACATTTGTACCCTCTGGTGACAGTGTAATTCTCCCTGGAGATACTCTTTTGGTCATCATCAATGAAAGGGATAGGGGCCAATTTAAAAAGCTTATTTCTTCAAAATAATGAGGTGACGCAGAATTGAAAAAGAAAAGAGATATCAAAAAAATTACATTAGGGGTCTTGACAGAAATTGGCCTTGTATTGGGATTTATCGCAGTTGGTTTCATTGGCTCATTGTTAGTTTACTTGATATTCTTGATGCTTAAAAAGTGAGGAGATAAACAAGCGATGGACAAGTCTGTTTTTAAAAGCGACCATATAGAGTTAAGACATGTCCTTTACATGACAGGAAAGACATTAAGTGCAATTGGGCTTGTTGAAATAATTGCAGTTATTACATCTTTGTTATACAAAGAATGGAATATGGCTTTTAATTTAATGATTGGTACAGGACTATTTTTTGTGTTGAGTTTTATTTTTATTTTCATCGGAAGAGACACAAAAGACCAGAGGTTTTCATGGGGCGCAGGAATGAGCATGGTAGGGCTAACATGGGCGCTGGGTGGATTGATTTCAGCCATACCACCTTATCTTTCAGGTCATTTTGCTTCGTATTTAGATGCATTTTTTGAAGTGATGAGTGGGTATACAACAACCGGCCTTGTTTTAATCCAAGACCTTGACCATGCACCAATGGGGCTTAATATGTGGCGACACTTAATCACATATATTGGCGGACAAGGCATGGTGCTCATGACCTTGAGCTTTTTAGCCTCCGGTATGCGCGGGCTTTTAAAAGTTTACATGGGCGAGGCAAGAGATGAGCAAATCTTCCCAAATGTCATTCACACTGCAAGAATAATCTGGTTTGTAAGCCTTTTGTATTTGGTTCTGGGCACAACGGCACTTACAATAACCGGAGTTTTAATTGGTCTTCCTCTTGATATGGCATTTTTCAGGGGTCTTTGGATGTTTTTGGGCGGTTGGGACACAGCCGGGTTTGCACCACAATCTCAAAATGCAATGTATTTTCATAGCACATCATATGAAATTATTAGTATGATGATAATGCTATTAGGAACAATAAACTTTGCTCTGCACTATTTTATCCTGAGTGGAAATTACAAAGAAGGAATCAGAAATGCTGAGATAAAAAGCTTGTTTGTGACAATAACATCCCTAAGCGTTTTAGGAATAATTGCTCTCAAGGTAGTTTATTCAACACCAATTATTGCTTTTAGAAAGGTGTTTTACCACTTTGTATCTGCTCATACAGGTACAGGTTTTGCAACACTTTATTCACAGCAGTTTTTCTATGAGTGGTCAGATGCGGCTATTATACTCATTGTAATAGCAATGCTTGCAGGTGGGTCTGTGTGCTCAACTGCAGGTGGTATTAAAGCACTCAGAATTGCAATATTGGCAAATGCTCTTGTGAATGATATCAAAAAAATGATTCGACCAGATTCTGCTGTTGTTGTTGAGAAATTTCATCATTTAAAAGAGGTGGCTTTGCAAGACAGGCATGTGAGAAATGCATCTATCATTGTCCTTTTGTACATTGTAACATTTACTATTGGCACTTTGGCTGGCACTTTTTATGGATACCCTCTAAAACAGGCAATGTTTGAGTCTGCCTCAGCGCTTGGCAATGTTGGACTCTCAAGCGGGATTACCCAACCTTCAATGCCAGATGGTTTAAAAGTGATTTATATTTTCATGATGTGGGTTGGAAGGCTTGAGTTTATGTCTGTAATAGCTCTTTTTGCATTCTTATTTAAAGAAGCAAGGGAAGGATAGAAAAGAAGATGATGAGAAAATCTTGGATTGTATTAGTTATAATTCTTATTGGATTTTTGATAAAGCTCCTTCAAGAAACTGCATCTGCAAAACCCATTGATAGCAACACTCTCATTAACAACGCTTTTAAATACGATGGCAAAGTGGTTGAGTTTCAAGGCGAAGCGATTGGCGAGATAATGAAAAGAGGAGATTTTGCGTGGGTCAATATTCATGATGGTCAAAATGCCATCGGAATTTTTATGAGATATGAAGATGCAAAGAAAATAAAATATTTGGGAAGATACCGAGTAAAAGGAGATATTGTTTATGTAAAAGGCATTTTCAATAGAGCTTGCAAAGAACACGGCGGTGATTTGGACATACATGCACACAAGGCTGAGATTGTAAAAAGAGGGTATAAAGTGGATGAGAAAGTTGATAGGGCAAAAGCAGTTTTTGGGATAGGAATTTTCCTTATTGGAAGTTTTCTTATGTGGATTGTGTTTAGAAACAAGTGGTAAAGATAAAAATAGACCCTCCCTTTTGGAGTTTGAGCATAAACTTTTTTGTCCAAAAGGGAGGGAAAAGAAAGATATCTTAGAATTAGTTTTTAGATTGTTAAACAAGCAAATCTTTTTTGTTAAATATTTTTAGCGAAGTTAATAAAAATACAACAATATATCCGAATAAAATCAAAATGCTTACAAATGGTGTCATTATAGATATCATAACATTTGTTGCAATATTATTTTCTAAAATATCTAATGGGTTTAGATAGGTGTAAAGTAAAAATGCTTTTAAAAAATTTAGTTTAGAAACTACCTCTGAAATAGGAGAGACTATAAAATATATACCGTATACCATCAAAAAACTCAAAGTAATTGCAGTTGAATTGCTTTTGCTAATTGCTGAAATAAAAAAGCTAAGCGCACAGCAAGCAGTTATGATTAAAAGCTGTAAAAGCAATGCATATATCAAGAATTTTCCTAATGGCACTATATAAGTACTACCATATATTGGTATCAACTCTAAACCGTGTTTTCTGTATCTTGTGCCAACAGTAATCGGATATTTTAAATCTATAAAACCATATAATAATCCTGTTATTATAAACACCAAAATTTCTGAAATTATCACAAGTGCTGAACACACAATAGTTGCAGAAATAAACTTGGAAAGAGCTATTTTAAATCTGCTTATGGGTCTTGTCACTAATAAACTTATTGTTTTTTGAGATATTTCATTTGACACAATGTCTGAAGCAAAGATAAAAACTATAAACGGTAGAAGAAAAATTATCAATCCTAAAAATATGTTCATAACCGTCCAGTTATTGATTTGCCACAAAGTATAAGGTTTTATGTTTTTCTTTAAACAGTATTCATACTCTAATATTTGCTCCCTATAGTATTCTTTTGAATCCAGCAAACTCAAATCAGTAGCTTCTTTCATTGATTTTTTGAGCTTAGCCAGTTGATTTTTAACATCTTTTCTCCAGTCTGTTGATTTCATAGAGATTTTTAAATTATCTATATAAGCCTGACTTTGTAATATTTGCTCATCTATCTTTTGTCTTTTGATAGGGTCTTTTGTTTTCATTCTCTCTTTTTTTAAATTAGCTATCTTTTGCTGTGTAATTTTTATCTCATTTTCAGGAGATGTTGATTTTATAATTGCAATTGTACCCCATACACCTACAATAGATGAAATTAAAATAACAGCAAGTCCAATTAGTATTTTTTTTCTGTAAAACATTTTTATAATTTCATTCTTAATAAGATCTTTCATTACTCAACACCTCACCACTATAAATTTTTAAATACACACTTTCCAAATTCTCAGTCTTTTCATAAAAATCACGAACAGACACATTATTTTGAAACAAAAAATTGAGAAAATCCATCTTCTTATCTCCCAGAAGCTCCACCTCAATTTTGTCGCTATCAGTGCTCACCACTTTTACTTGATTGAACTTCTCAATAATCTTGGTAATTTGTGAAACTTCTAAATTATCCGTGTTCAAAACAACAACAAATCTCTTGCATCCATTTTCTCCTTTCTGCGTTAACTTCTTTACCATCTCAATTTTCCCATCTTTAATAAATATCACTTTCTCACAGATTTCTTCTATTTCATTAAGGTTGTGGGATGAGATAAAAATGGTTGTCTTCTTGTCTTTCGAAAGACTTCTCAATAGGTTCCTTAGCTCAATTATTCCTGAAGGGTCAAGACCGTTTGTTGGCTCATCTAAGATAAGAAGTTTTGGTTCTGTCAAAATTGCCATTGCCAATGCCAGCCTCTGCTTCATGCCAAGTGAATATTTTTTAGCCTTTTCTTTCAAAGCATAATCAATTCCCACAAATTTAGCTGCTTCATAAATCTTTTCCTTACCAATTCTATAAATTCGTGCAATTTGAGCCATGTTCTCAAAACCGGTTAAAAATTCATAAACCTCCGGTTTTTCAACAATACAGCCTACATACCTCATTGCATTTAAAGGCTCTTTAACAACATCATGCCCAAAAATCTTGATTTGGCCATCTGTTGGTCGTATAAGCCCTGTCATCATTTTAATTGTTGTTGTCTTGCCAGCTCCATTTGGCCCCACAAAGCCTACAGTCTCGCCCTCATCAATATCAAAAGAAACTCCTTTTATCACTTCTTTTTTTCCAAATCTTTTGTAAACAGAAATGACCTCAACTGCTTTTGACATTTTTCTAAATACACCTCCACTTCCTATTTATTTTATAAATTTAAGTTCTTATCAATTACCTTAGCACAAGCCAAGAGAATAACCGCTATTACCAATATGTGTATTCCACTTACAGCCCAAAACAAATAACTACCATTCAAAGCTTTATAATCTTCGAACTGAGGAAAAAGCAGTGCATCAATAAAAGGATTTGAAATTGAGTATATCAAAATCCCTGGTGCAACTGCCACCATAATGATAGTAATTAA
The DNA here is from genome assembly GCF_003999255.1 of Caldicellulosiruptor changbaiensis. Lineage (GTDB taxonomy): Bacteria > Bacillota > Thermoanaerobacteria > Caldicellulosiruptorales > Caldicellulosiruptoraceae > Caldicellulosiruptor > Caldicellulosiruptor changbaiensis. Next base: position 167,154 of record NZ_CP034791.1, on the reverse strand, counting down.
TCGGCTGAGCCATATATTTAATCTTCTAAAAACTGTATTAGAAAATGTTATTATCATGAAAATGAATAAGTATGGTAATAAGAATGAGGCAGTAAAGAGTAAAAAAGCACAAAAAGCTCTAAAGGAAGTAAATACTTTTAGCAATAAGTTTGCCGTATCTCGTATTAAAAAGCTCTGAAAAGCTTGACGAAAAACTATATTTAAAAAAACTTCAATAATTGTAAATGACACCAAATATAATAAGATGTCCAGTAAAATTATTAGTATTCTTCCAAAAACTATATGCATTCCTTTAAGCTTTGGAGATCCAAATATCAAATAACCATGACCTGACCTGAAAACCGAAGAGTATTCAACCAAAGTGTAGATAAACGCTGTCAAAAAAGAAAGGAACAGAGCCACTGCCATAACAGCTTTTTGATTATCAAAATAATTGCTGCCGAATAGTGCAGCAACACAGCCTAAAACCACCCAGTAAGCAGTTATCCCCTTTCTTCTTTTAATCTCATACTTCAGAAATCTCAAAAACACTTTTACCACCCTTTCTTTTACAAATCCATTTTAGTTTTCATGCGTGAAATGGAAGTCATAGCAAAAAGAACAATCGCTATTAGCGTAATTGCTATAACTATAAAATTTAGCAGAAAAGTAGAAAGATTAACCTTTTGAATTATATTAATTGGTCCACCACCGGCAAAACCCTGTACCAAAAACAAAAGAAGCGCAATTATGTCTACAGCAGTATCCACAGCATTATAACAATGTCTATTATTCCAACACTTAAATATCATACAAATATGCATCCAAAGGCTTAGCATAAGAACAAGTGATAAATCTACCAGAACAATTCCACAATTAGTTTTAAAATCCATAATCTTGTTAAATAATAAAATCCACCACCAATATTTGCCGTAAAGTTTTTCATCTACCATACTCATTGCAAATAAAAGCAATAATAGATAAGCTTTTGTAAGCATTATGTCTAAAACAAAATTAATCAGTCTTGCAAAATAGACATTGGCTGCACTTGCATAAAGAGAACCAAAAATTAGATACTTTTTTCCTTTCGATAAAAGGTTATAATACATAACTATGTGAAGTATTAATAATGATAGTGTTGCAAGCATGTAAGAAAATGAAACTCCTACAAGAAAATTTTCAATAACTGGATTATTATTTAAAGTAAGTTTTCCCCCATAGCGATAGAAATAAAATACAACTAAGTTTAAAACAATAAAAAATATAATGTAAAAAAATTTTTGATCTATCATCTGGTATTTTATCAATTTAAATATTTTCATCTTTGAGCACCTCTTTGAAAAACTGGTTTATTGAAAGTCCCTTTTCTTCTCTTATTCTTTCGGTTGAACCATAATAAAGTATTTTTCCATTATTTAAGAATATAACTTCATCAAATATGTGTTCAATTTCAGATATGATGTTAGTTGAAATTATGATGCTTTTTTCTTCTGATATATTTTGTAATATCATCTCAAAGACAAAATCTCTTGAAACAGGGTCAACATACGCTAAAGGTTCATCTAAAAGATATAGTTTTGTGTCTCTGGAAAAGAGCATTGCAATGGAAAATTTTTCTATATTTCCTCTTGATAACTGATGTACCTTCTCCTTGGGATTAACTTTTAACTTCTCCAACAATTTAAATGCTTTTGAGTTGTCAAAATCATCATAAAAATCTTTAAAAAACTCAATGGCATCACTTACTCTCATCCATTTCTCAAACATAATTGTATCAGGTAAAAAAGCAACAAACCTTCTTGTCAAAAGCCCAACCTTCTTGCCTTCAATTAAAATCTCTCCAGTACTTGGCTGAACAAACCCAGCAATGAGTTTTAAAAGAGTGGTTTTCCCTGCTCCATTTTCGCCTATCAGTCCCACAATTTTACCTTTATCCAAGGAAAAGCTAACATTTTCCAAAGCTATTTTCTTTCTTGAACCATACCACTTTGTTACGTTTTTAACTTCAAGAAGCACTTTTAGCTCTACCTCTCTTTCTTAATCTTTTTTTCAAGAAGCCGTATAATTTCTTTATCTGAAAAACCAATATCATTCATTGACTTAATAAAATCCTCTATCATTTTTGCAGCCATTTCTTCTCTCATCTTAGCTATTACTCTCTCATCCTTTGTCACAAAGTTTCCAATTCCTCTTTCTGTGAAAATAAGATTCTCCCTTTCTAATTCCTGAAGAACCCTCTGAATTGTATTGGGATTTACACCAAACATCTGCGCCATCTCCCGAACAGATGAAAGTTTTTCTCCCGGCTGCAAATTTCCACTGGCAATTTTCTTTTTTAAAAACTCCATTATCTGTAAGTACACTGGAATGTTAGGGTCAAATTTTAGCAATATAATTCCTCCATGTGTTAGTGTGTTAATTAAATAATACACTAATACTGCAATATTGTCAATACATTTTTTAAATCATATCGTTGTATTTTTAAGGACCGTTTAAAATGAGAAATGTGGTTTTTTTAAAATCATATCCAACAATTTGAAAAACAAATTCGATACAAATTATCACCCAGCCAAAAGTAATAAAAAAATCGCCCCTGATTTGAAATATCCCACAAACCAGAGGCGTAATGCATCTTAAATGACAATTTTTTATAAGCCTTCTCCTTTATTTTCATCACAATTCATCTTCATAGTTTTATTTAATTTACCTTTCATACTTCTTATCCCCAAATACCCAAATATCCCTATTGAGTCAATCAACACGTCAACGGGGCTTGGACCTCTGCCAAAGACAAATATCTGATGAAACTCGTCTGAAATAGCATAAAGGACCGAAAAAATAGCACTTAATATGGCAGATTTTTTTGAACTTTTGTTTGTCTCAAAAAAAGCTCCATAAAACAGCATACATAAGATAAAGTACTCTGTAACATGCGCAATCTTTCTTATTAAAAACTCAAAACCTTTTCTGTTTGCAGCTGTTATAATGTCTTTTCCTGCTAATGCCTCAATTATCCTTTCAATAAAAAGTGCAATTGAAAAGCTTTTTTGGTGCGAAATAGCTCCTTCTTGGGATGAAAAGTAAAAAATCACAGCCATCCACACAAAGACAAGTGTCCATCTTATGTATATTTTTCTTTTCACCAAAGTGAATATTCCTTTCTTCTATTTGAGCAAAACAGGTGTTATATCATCAATTATATTACCAATTCATCAATCTTACCATCGTGCAATACCACAAAACTGGACAAGACTTTTATGACAAAGTGCCTCATAAACAGGGCTAAGTCACAATCTTTTTATGTTTACAGTAATCTGCTAAAATCTCATCAAAAGCTCTAATAGCTTTCTGTCAAGCTTGTGACCATGAAAGTCTTCATACTCCACATCTTCTCTTCCTGAATCAATTATTCCAAACGGTCCTCTCAAATTCCAAAGCGCAATGCCAATACCAAACTTTTTTAAAACTTCCAGAACATCAGATAGCCATCTTAAAACAACATCATGAGAGGTGTACTTATAAGCTCCCCCTTCACCGCAGATAACCCCAACTCCATAATCAAATAGTTTTGTCCACTTCTCATAATGTCTTCTTAAATATTCCCTGTCAATAACCTCACCATTGTCACGCACAAGCGGCCATGAAGGCTCAGAAAATTTGTCACTTCCTTCAACCCACCCTGCCTTGTAATGTGTCAGCTCAAATGGAATGTATGCCCTGCAAGCTTGTGCCACACCTAAACTTGTGAGCTCAAAAACAGGTTCATTACCATAGTCAACACCGTCAATTATAATAAGCCTCTCTTTATCAATCTCTCTTATCTTTTCAATTGTATACGTCATGACTTTTAAAAAATCCTCTTTTGTCATCTCTTCTTCTGAGAACTGTCTTGGTTCGTTTATAAGGTTAAAACTCAAATGTTTTGAAGATATCCCTTTATACCTTTTGGCAAAAGTCTGCCAGTATGAAACAAAAAGTTCAAGCGGCTCTACATCTTTCCAAAGGTTATACCCCTGTTTTGTTTTTTCATTCACACAATAGCCCGGCGCACCATGTATGTTAAGACAGATATGAATATCATACTTTTGACCCCAGACTACCACCTTGTCTATTATCTCCAAAACTTCTTCTTTGATTTCAGGTCTTTCTTCTACATACCAGTTCCTGTAGTTCATGGGTATTCTTGCAAAGTTGAATCCCCAGTCCGACATCCACTTAAAATCGTCCTCAAAAAAGCCATAGCTCATATTGGGAACAAAAAGCCCAAGTAGGTTGAATCCTTTGTATCTTGGAAGTTTGTTCATCATTTAGTTCCCCCTATTATGATAAAAAAAATAGAAAAGGCAAACTAACAAGTCCCCCTTTCTTATTCATTTTAAATATTTTCATACATGAATTTCCTCTAATTTTTTCACTTTATCTATCAAATCTTTTACCTCAGCAAGTTTTTCCAATATGAGCATTACTGATGACACTGCGTCATAGTAGAAAAAGTAGTCAATACCTTCTTCTAAAACCACCTTCATATAATCTCTAATCTCATTTCCAGTATATCTTACAGGGACATCCAAAAGCCTGTCCACATCGCTTATAAACGCCTTGAAGAACTCTGGCAAAATCATATGGTCATTTTTGAACTTTTTCATCTCAAGCCATGCAAGGAGCATTTTGAGCTTTTCCCCGTATACTGTGCAGTCTCCTACCATCATGATAAAATGTTCTCCTTGCCTGTCAACCAAGAACCCTACATCATACTCATTTTGTACACACAAATTTTTAAGGTTTTCTATGCACTGTTTTGAACCACCGCTAATTAAGGTGATCTTTAAGCTATATCGCTCAGAAATCTTATCAAAAAGTGAAATTATAGATTTGTCTTCTGAGACTATACAAACTTTCAAACCTTTGAACGCAGAAGTTTCGAACGTCTCTTCAAGCCTTGAAAAGTACATCTCAAGCGGTGATGAGACAAGTTCATTTACAAAATTGATGTTTGAAGAGGTCCTAAAATCGCACGTAACAAACAAGTTTTCAATTTTTCTCTCAAGCGACTTGTCAATGTTCATACCGTTTTGGTCAAATATCTCAATCCTTATGCTATTCCCTCTTGAGCGCACATATATGCCAGCGTCGTAATAGTCCTTGACAATGTATCTGAAAATTGGAAGTATTACTCCTCTTGTCCTGTAAAGTCTTGCACCAGTTATCTGGCATCCTGTCTCAATTGCTTTTCTAATGACACTGCTCTTTTCTGTATAATCATCGCCAATTAAAATCCTTGCGTTTTTGTCAAAGACAGAACCGATAGAATTTCCAAGTTTTATAGCAAACTGGGGTGTTATCTCCTGATTAAAATCACCTGTAATTCCACGAACCCAAAATACGCTCTTTATAACCTCTGTTCCCCAGTAGATGTTTTCATCTATCACTGTGCCAGATTCAATTGTTTTTTCAGGCCAGATTTTGGCTTCTGACTTGACCTCGACAAAATCTTTCAAAAGGTTGTTTTCACCCACAACTGCCTTTTCAGACACTCTTACATAGTCTTTCAAAATGGATTTGCTGCAGATGATACAGCTTTTTAGCTCACAGTTTTTGCCTATGAAACTGCCGCTCCAAAGTATAGCCCTTTCCAGCTTAGTTCCTTTTGCAATCTTTACACCATCACCAATTACACAAAACTCGCCTATTTCAACATCGTCTTCTATCTCACACTCACTTCCAATAAACACACTTTGGCTTATCTTTGCGTTTGGTGAAATGTTGGAGTCCTTAGAAATTTTGGGACTTTTCAGATCAAGGTCAAGTATTCCACCCAGCCTGAACACATCCCTGTGAGCTTTGATGTAGCTTCCCACATCACCAATGTCACACCAGTACCCGTCCATCTTAAACCCAAACATGGGTACTTTTTCTTTCAAAAGTTTTGGGAACAAATCCTTGCTAAAATCAAATGGTTTGCCATCTTCTATAAAGTCGAGTATCTCTGGTTCAATTATATATATCCCTGTGTTTGCAAGGTTTGAAAAGACCTCACTCCAGGAAGGCTTCTCAAAAAACCTTTGAATCCTTCCTTCCTCGTCTGTAAGAACAATACCATACTCTATTGGTATTTCAACCTCTTTTAATACAATTGTGACCTTGCTGCCCTTCTGCTTATGAAACTTTATAGCGCTTGTGAGGTCTGCATTTGTAATTCCATCCCCGCTCAAGACAACAAAAGTCTCATCTAAAAACCCTTTTGCATTCTTGACAGAACCTGCTGTGCCAAGAGGTCTGTCTTCAACAAAGTGTTTGATATGAACCCCCCACTTTTGCCCATCCTCAAAATAGTTGATTATCTTGTCAGGATGATACTGAAGGGTGGTTGCAATATCAAAAATTCCATGGGCTTTAAGAAGCTTTACCGCATACTCCATAACTGGTCTGCCGAAAAAAGGTATCATCGGTTTTGGAAGCGACACCGTCAAAGGTCTGAGCCTTGTCCCAGACCCACCTGCCATTATAATGCCTTTCATACTTTTTTAGACCTCCTCCTTTTGATTTAAAATTTTCCTCTAACGTACTGAAAACCACTCCATCCTCTTTGCTTCTGTGACAATCATTTCGTATACATTCTTTAGTCTTTTTACAATTTTGTCCCATGAATAAATCTCTTTTGCATCACTTTGTGCCTGTCTTGAAAGTTTTTGACGAAGAAGGTCATCTTTTAAGAGAAGTAAAATCATGTCGGCAAGTGAGTTTGGATTTGCGCAGTAAAAAGTAAGTCCATTGTGAAGATGCTTTACAATCTCAGAAAACCCACCAATGTCAGACACAACCGGTACACAGCCTGATGCCGTTGCCTCCAAAGCAACTATCCCAAAAGGCTCGTAAAGGCTTGGAAAAACAGCAATGTCAGCAACTTTGAAAAGTTTTTTTCTTTCTTCATCTGTGATAAATCCTGTGAACAGTACTTTATGTGAAAGTCCTAAGAAGTGGGCTTTAGTGTAAAGCTCACCTGTCATTGGACCACTGCCAGCAATTATGAGCTTTGCATCAAAAAAATTGTCAAGTACTTTTTTGAAGGCTTCTATCAAGATGTGAATCCCCTTTTCGTAGACATGTCTTCCAATGAAAAAGATTATCTTTTCACTGTCAAGTGCATATTTTCTTCTAAAATCCCAATCAAATGGCGCTTCTGCAAACTCTTCAAAATCTATTCCATTGGGAATGACAATACACTTGTCAGGAGTCAAGGCAAATATCCTTTCACACTCATTCTTCATAAACTCAGAGTTGACAATTACCTTCCACGCCTCAAATGTGAGCCACCATTCAACATTGTTAATAAACCTCTGCGTATCTGTGTATATCCCGCCGTTGCGACCATGTTCTGTTGCGTGAATTGTTGCAACCAATGGAATTCAAAGAGCATGTTTTACCATCCGCGCAGCGAATGCTACAAGCCAGTCATGCGCATGGATTATATCAAATCTGCCTTCCCTTTGTGCAATATATATAGCCTTTTCAGCAAGTGCCATGTTCATTATCATAACCCAGTCAACAAAGTTTAAAGAGTTCAAAGGATAGACTGGACATCTTAAAATTTTGAGATTTCCATAGTCTTCTGTTCTTTCATAGTCTTCTGAGAGGGTAATAACGTACACATTATCGTCCTTGGAGAGCTTTTGTGAGATGCTTCTTACTACCCTTGAGATGCCACCAACAATCCTTGGCGGGTATTCCCATGTAAGCTGCAGTATCCGCAACCATTCATCTCCTTTCTGACAGTTTTACTTTTTGGGTTTATATAATTTATACCACTTTGTGCAAAGTTATAACAAAAATGTTTCTATAATTTTAATTCCTTTGTCTAATATTATTTTCTCCAAATTCTAATACTTTAAGTTCATAAATTTTTTACTTGGGACTAGTCTTCAAAAAATTATGCAATTTACACAAACATTTTATTTAAACTTTGTCATTATTGATGTTGTTTTTTTTTTTTTTTTGCTATATTGAAAATATCGGTTTAATCTCTAAAATACCACATTAGAGGAGGGGTTATGTAGAATGCAGGTATATGCTACGAGAACAAATCCAATACAGGAATTAAAAGAGTTTGGCGGAAGAGTTTTAAATGGTGTGAAAGAAGGCGTCAAAGAAATCATAAATGATATAGAAAGAACAGCAATAGCTTCAGGTTTGGAAAATGGCATTAAAGGCGGTATTAGTGGCTACAAACAAATCAGAGAATTTAATGCTGTAATGAAAAATGGATATACATTAAGAGGAATAGGACAAGCTGGCATGTCTGGAGCTGTAAGTGGTTTTGCAAAAGGAGTAATTAAATCACCTGGAATTGTCGGATGGATATCAATAGGTTGGTCATTTGGAGAAGGTTTCGTTAGAGGTTGGAGAGAGTATGGAAAATAAAAAAAGTTATTTTAGTTGGATCGTAGCTGGATGCATTACTTCTACACTGCTCGTTTATGCTGTTTACTACTTAAAAGACTCTTCTTACTTTAAAGAAAATCCTTTAAACAGAATTATTCAATTGTTGATTGTAGTTGGAATAGTAGTCGGTGCAATAATTGATGCTAAATGTATTGAAAATTCTAACAAAGTACATCTTAGAATTTTATTAAATAACTTTCTGTTATTTTTAGTTTTCTTTTTTCTACCCCTAAACATTGGTCTTTTAGTTTTAAAAATAATACCAAGCATAAAAGACTTGGGAGCTTTTATCTTGCTCGAAATTTTTTTCACATATTCTGTTCTGCGTTCTAATTACTTATATATTCTTAAATTTAAGAATTACAAAAATTATACAAAAATTATTATATTATCTGCTCTCTTGTTAGGAATTTTCTTGGGAATAATATTCCCTGAAATAGAAGGTATGTATAGATATTTATTAATTTTTGTTTTTGTTACAATACTTTTTGAGGTATTAAATTTTACATTAAGATAAATCTTTTTTGATTTAATATAATGAAAAATGGATATATGTTTAAGAGGAGTAGAACAAGATAGTTTGTCCAGTGCTGCAAGTGCTTTTGCAAAAGAGATAATTAAAATATTTGAATATGGAGAATATTTTACAACTGGTATATCTTTTGTAAAAGGATTTGTCCGAGGTTGGAATGAATATGGCAAATAAAACCAAACATCATTTTTTGAATTGGGCACTCAGTGGAATTATTTTATCACTCTTAGCATTGATTTTTTTTACCTCAATAGAAACTCACCAATCTTAAAAGGAAATGTAGCAAATAGAATTGCACAACTTTTTATAGTAGTTGGAGTAGTAGTTGATAGCATATTAGATTTGTCAATAGAACAAAATCTAAATGGTTACTCAAAGAAAATTTTAATAAAACCTGCGGTATTTTTTATCACTTTTTCTTGTGTGTTTAATATTGGTATACTTCTGCTTAGGATAATATCTTCACTAAAACTTCTTGTAATGTTAATAATATTTGAATTTTTGTTTTCACTTTTTACTATTCGCTTTTTTCATTTAGAAAAAGTTAAATTTTATAAATATAAGAATTTTAGTAAAATAGTGGTCTTCTTTATACTTGCGGCAATAATACTCTTGGTAATATTTGCTCCATCTTTAGAAGGTATTGGTTTGTATATTGCAGTATGTATTCTAGGTATTGTTTTCTTTGAAATACTAAACTTGTTTAGGTTGTTGAATAAAAAATATTACCAACAATACATAAAATAAACAAAAGTTATTGATTCCATTCATAAGCGAAAGAAAACTTCTTACCTTCTAACTTTCTAAGAAGTTGCTCAAATAGAAAAGTAATTAGTATCCAATCAATATACCTTTTATAATTTCTAAATCCCTTGAGCCTCACATTCTCAAGATTATATTCACCTTTTAATTTGCTAAATAGTCTTTCAATCTTTGTTCTCTGCTTGTATAGCTTTTTACCCTCTTCAGTTTCTAAAAATCTTATGTTCTTGCTTCTAAAACTATTGCTAACATTGTTTTTATTTTTCATGTTTCTTTTGTTTATCCCAGCAACAAATTTAACTTTAAGCTCATTTGCTATATTAAACCATCTGCTACAATCGTATCCCGCATCTGCTAATACAATCTCACAGCCAAAGCCCCATGCCCTATACAAAAGCTCTTCTTGTCTTGAGTCATGTTCATTTGCCCCTGTTAAAATCCAGAAAAGTGGTATTACTTCTTCTTTACCTGTACACAAAAGATGTAATTTGTATCCCCTGAAAAATCCTATTGTAATATGTATACCTATTTTTGCTTCTGAATCATTTTTGGCACTTCTCAGCGGCGTAGAGTCTACTATCGCTATACTCATATCAGGTTCTATCTTAGCTATTAATATGTCTTTTATATCTTGCATGTATTCTTTTTCTATTTTTCTTGACAACTTTGCAAAATATGAATAGTCCGGACTTTCTTCTATACCTACTACTTGCTTAAACTCTGTGTCTTGATTTATTCGATATTCTAATTCTCTGAAACTCTTTATCCCCTTTTTAACTTTATAAACCAAACAAGCTATTATCTGAAACAGATTAAATTTCCTCGGTCGTCCCCTTCTATTTTGCTTTATCTTCCTCGATAAAACTTCAGTAACCTTTTTTATTACAAAAAGCAGCTTTAAAAATTTCTTATTTTGTGCTTTAATATTCTTAGTCATCTTTTTCCCCCTTGTGTTTTGTTGTGGTTTTCTCTTAAATTAAAATTATAACACAAGGGGGCTTTTTTCTTTTGTTACTATGTTTACTCTATATGGTTATTTCTTTTATTCAACAACCTCTGAAATACTAAACTTGTTATTAAAATAAAAGAAATTATAGAATAGATTCCAGAATAGTAACTATTTAGTATAAAGACTATTTTGAAATAATTATAAAGTGCGAGGTAAACGTTAATGAATCTTTACCTTCCTTTAGATACATTTCAAGAAATAAAAATCATAACAGAAAACAATGTCATTGAATGTAAGAGAAACAGTGATTTCATCAATATTTCAACTTTCTTAAAAGAAAATGAACCTTTTATTATTGTGTGTAATGAACAATTAATATTTTCTACAACCACTAAAAAACTAAAAAGATTAAAAGAAGAGTTGAAAATAGAAAAAGTAAAAATTGGTTTGGAAACGTTCAAAACTGAAGATGGGTTTTTAAAATTATTGCATGAAACCTATGTTCTTTTTGGCAATGATAAAAAGTTTGTAATATATATTGAACTAATTAACCCCATCGATACATGTCCAATTATTATTGAGATAAAAAAGAATTCTGAAAAATGTTATTTTTCCTTAGCTAATATTCCACCAGGAGAAAAAACTAATAATTACTTTATAAAATATGCAGAACATATCATTCTTGACTTTTCTCAACTAGAAGAAGCAATATACGATGTGGAAATAAAATTTATTGATGGCGAAATAATTGGAAAAACAACCTTTAAATATCAACCTTTAAAAAAGAGATTGGAGAAATATTTACCTTATAATCCTGTGTAATAATAAAACTAAAAGACCAGCTGTGTTTAAGAACAAACAAGCTGGTCTTTATTTTTATCATTAATTTATTCATAAAGATACAGCACATACATTGCATGAGACCATGCTAAAGGTACAACCCAGGCAGGCTTTCCTGTTATTCTGTCAACCTGCTCTGGAAAAAGTCCGTTTGGCAAACTGTGCGCTTTTGCCCACTCAAAAAGTTTTTCTGCCCTGTCAATCTGCCCTGTTTTTTTGTAGTAAATTGCAAGCCAGAGTGTTGTCAGTATCCATGGATTTCCACCAATGTATCTGTCATCAGAGTATCTCTTGTAGCCCCCGACAATTGAATTTTGACACTCCCTTTCAATAGCCAAAATGGTTGCTTTGAAAGCCTTATCGCTGCTATCTACCATTTCAAAAGGATAATAAATGCCAAGCATTGAAATGTCAACAACTTCATCTTGCTTTTTGAAATAATAGGTTATCTCATATCTCTCATCTTTTTGCATGTACCTGTTCTCTTCTGGAAGTTTTAAAAATTCCTCTCTTGAAATTCTAACATCTGTTGACCTTACATACCGGGAAAGTTTGGGACTGTAAAATCTTGTTGCCATCTGATTTTTTATTGCTTTTAATTTCTTTTCAATTTCACTTTCAAACTCAGGAAAATATTTTTTGGCTTTCTTTAGCGCTGCATATATGCTTGCATTTGAGTAAAGATGAATACCTTCTCTTTCTTCCCACAGGTCAAAGCTTCTGCACACAACTCCTTTTGTACTGTCTACCAGAGCTATCAAAAACAGCAGTGCTTTTTTGAGCTTATCTTTATACAAATCAATCAAATGAAGAGAATTTTTCTTCTCGCAATGTTCTAAAAAGCCCCATACAACAGAAGCTGTCTCATCAATCTGAACTCCCCAGCTTGGTGCCAAAGTACCGTCTGTATAGTATCTCTGATCCCAAAAACCTTCTTTTTCCTGACAAGAAAATTTAAATTCAAAAAACTTTTCAACCTCCTTTGAGAGTCCAAGCGCATCCATTGCAGATACTATAAACGCAGCGTCTCTTCCCCACACAAAACCATACCCGCCACAATGGTAAAACTTCTCGTCAACCTCAGATGCAGCTAAAATTCCACCTGTTTTGGAATTTTGCAGAGTATAAAATACATAGGCACTTCTTTTCTGAAGTTCTATGTCTTTGGTGTCTTCTGTGCAAACAAGCTTTACTTTTGAAAATTTCTTTTCCCAAAAGGCTTTGGTTTGACTGTAAATATCGTCATATCCCTTTTGCTTTAAATAAGAGAGCTTATGATAGACCTCATCTTTCGAGTTCCCAAAAGCAAGAAAACATACAACCCTCCCTGTATTTTTGAGTTTTACAGCAATTTGAGGGTTTGTTGCCTCACTCCAACCTTCCAATTGATTATCGTTTGCATCACTAATTCCGTTTTTTACTGTAAAGCTTTCTATTTTGTTTTCAAAAGCAAGACCAATATAAGTTCCTTTAAAATATGCATAGATTATTTCATTTTTCTTATCAACCTTTGCAGCATTAAAAAGGCTTGAAGAATTTATCATAGGTTCTAAAAAGACATAGAAGTCTTCGAAGCCAGTTTCCCATAAACGAACCAAGCTATCTGTTTCAAAGTCAACAAAGTCAAGCTGAAAAATTGTTTTGTCTGCAATTTTATATTCAAAAAAGTACGCAAAGTCATCCACAAATCCACTTTTTATCTTGAAATTTTCATCTTCGAAAAATACAAGCCCATCCAAAAAAACCGCTGCCAAAAAGAGTTTCACCTGCTGATAATAATCTACTGCAGGCCAATAAAACCTTTGCAATATGCCATTTGAATCAAGCTGCCCTAAAACCTTTGTATTCCCAATTATAGCTTCTATCACGTGCGGCTTTCTCAATATGATCCCTCTTTCTTATATTTAAATTTTTGCGCAAACATTTGCAGTAATCATATTATATCAAATATCTGATTTGTTGTGCATTCAGCAATTTTACTAATTTTAATTTTCCTCTTCTGTACCAAAAATAAAAAATCCCCTCCGGCAAAGTTTATATTGTAGCACCAGAGAGGATTCTTCCTGTTACATCTTTTATTCCTTATTTTGAAACGCTTTAATACTTTTAAGGCACAGAAAAATACTAAAAGTTATTGAAACACCAATTGATATTAAACCTATTTGGGTTTCTGTAAACATTTGTTGCATATATTGATGTGTATACTTATAAATGTATAAACTTGAAAAATACAAAATAATTATTATATATATTGTTTTTTGTGCTTGACTGTAATTATACTTAAAATTTAAAAATAGATAAAATGAGTTATAAATTATTATTGCACTCAATATTATCAAAGAAATATTAGATAATAAAGGATACTGAGGTTTTTTGAAGTATGCTGCAATAATATTAAAAATTTCTAATATAACACAACCCAAGATAATGGTTAGATAACTCTCTATATATTTACTGATCACAATATATTTTTTAGAAATGGGTAATGATTTAAGCAGATTATATACGCTTCTTCTATCTTCCATATAACACATTTTCCCTACTAAAAATGAAAAAAGTAACGAAGGCACCATTAATATTGCCATAATACTAAACCTTTCACTATCAAATATTATTGAAGCAAAGAAAATTGAAGCTAATAATCCAAATATAACTTGTCTGATATTGAAACATATATCTTTTTTTATCAGTTGTATCATATGATTCACCTCAACCTATAATTTCACTATAAAATTTAATAATTCATCCAAACTTATCTTTGTAAAACTTTCTTTCTCAGGTAGTAAATCAAGCTGTTTTAATGTGTAACTATCTACATATATAATAGCTTCATTTTCATTCTTAAATATTACTTTGCAGTTTTTCAATCTATTTATTGCTGATATATTTACTTTAAAATAATAATTAAGAATAACTTTTTTATTTTCGATAAGTTTAATTTCTCCGTTGTTTATATAGGTTACTTCATCAGCAATTTTAATAATATCCTCCGTTATATGTGAAGAAAATAATATTGAACAATTGTTTTTGGCATATTCCTTTAAAATATCAAGTATATCATTTCTGACAATTGGATCTAAACCAGATGTAGGTTCATCTAAAATAAGTAGTTTTGGAAAATGTGCTAGTGCTAATGCTAAAGAAAATTTTACAACCATTCCTTTTGATAATTCTTTCATTTTTTTTTCTAAATCTAAGCCAAATCGATTAATTAAATTTCTAAACAAATCTTCGTTCCAATCCTTATAAAAAGCACGAATAAATCTATATATTTTTTTTAATTTTACGTGTTCATAAAAATCTAAATGCTCACCGACATAACCTATAACCTTTTTTATTTCTATTTCATTTTTTTGAAAATCTTTACCGTCTATTAATATATTCCCACTATCAAATGGAATAATACCCATTATTGATTTAATAGTTGTACTCTTCCCTGCTCCATTTGGGCCAATAAAACCCATTATTTGACCTCTTTTCAATTTAAAACTAACATTTTTTAATTGAAATTTGTCATAAATCTTGGTTAAATTTTCTACTATAAGTATATATTCATTCATTTCTTTTCGCCCCTTGAGATTTTTTTATTTTTCACACACAAACTTTTTATAGCTACCATACAGCCAATAATAAAAAATATAACAGTTTGCAATAAAATAAGTTTAAAATTATGCAAATAGTAATCATATGTCTTTTTTAATTTTAAAATTAGTAAGTTCTTGATAAGAATTGTGCAATTAACATATATCACAAATAGTAATGAGAATTTTAAAATATATTTAATTTTTCTATTTTCCATAATCTTTCATGCTCCTTTTCTTACACTTGTTATGTTGATTTACATATTTGTAACGCAGCTTCTAACTGCTTGTCCTTTCCTTCAGTTATATATTTGACATCATTAACAACTATTATATCAGGTTTTATTCCTTTTTCTGCCATTGTATTACCGTTAATATCCATATATTCTTTTGTAGTAATCTGTAATTTATGGGTCGTATCTAACGTAAAAATATTCGCGCTGTGCGGCATACCTGCAGTTTCTGTTCCAATAATGGTAATTTTCTCACAGGTTTCTTTTACAGCATTTAAAAGTATATATTCTGCTGAACTTCCTGTAAAGTTATTACATAAAAATATAATATTCTTGAATTTATTTACAATATTGTATTTAGATGGATTAATAATAATTGGAGTTACCTTTTTCTCTTTACCCTCTCTTTCATACCCAATAATTTTAGAATTCTCTAAAAATAGTGCAGCAAAGTTCTTAGCCTCTTCAACTATACCACCAATATTATCTCGAACATCAACAATTAAATTCTGACAATTAGTTATACCAAATATAGTCTCTAAAAATATTTTAGTAATGTTTTTGCTCATGAAACTAAATACTTTATAATATAAAGTGTTATCTATCTTCTTGCTTACTTTCGAAGTTAAAAGAAATTCATTAGTTTTAAAATCATAAAATTTTCTCATTTCACTCATTTCTATAAAATCTACAATCTCTGTTATTTCTTTACCGTCATCTATACATGTAATCTTAAAACATTTCTTTTTATTGCTAAATGATAAATTTTCCAATATTTCTATAATTACGGCACTTATTGATTTATACCGTAACCTTTTTTGCTCTTTTTCGACATATTGTTCTATAGGAATTTCATTAATTCTTACTAACTTCATCCCCTTTTTGATTTTAGAGTCCTTCATTAAATTGTCAACTATATAAAATGAGTTATCAAGATAATATATTCTCAGAGGTGAAAAAAAATAATTCTGAAAAGTCTTTTTTAATTTTGTATGAGGGTCACCCAATTCCAACAACATTTCATTAATTAAATTAGGTTGTTGAATAAAAATTATTACCAATAATACATAAAATGAGCAAAAGTTATTGATTCCATTCATATGCGAAAGAAAACTTCTTACCTTCTACTTTTCTGAGAAGTTGCTCAAACAAAAAAGTAATTAGTATCCAATCAATATACCTTTTATAATTCTTAAACCTCCTGAGCCTTACATTCTCAAGATTATATTCACCTTTTAATTTACTAAATAGTCTTTCAATCTTTGTTCTATGCTTGTATAGCTTTTTGCCCTCTTCAGTTTCTAAAAATCTTATGTTATTTCTTCTAAAAACATTCTTAACATTGTTTTTATCTTTCATGTTTCTTTTGTTTATCCCAGCAACAAATTTAACCTTAAGCTCATTTGCTATATTAAACCATCTGCTACAATCGTATCCCGCATCTGCTAATACAATCTCACAGCCAAAGCCCCATGCCCTATATAAAAGCTCTTCTTGTCTTGAGTCATGTTCATTTGCCCCTGTTAAAATCCAGAAAAGTGGTATTACTTCTTCTTTACCTGTACACAAAAGATGTAATTTGTATCCCCTGTAAAATCCTATTGTAATATGTATACCTATTTTTGCTTCTGAATCATTTTTGGCACTTCTCAAAGGTGTAGAATCTACTATCGCTATACTCATATCAGGTTCTATCTTAGCTATTAATATGTCTTTTATATCTTGCATGTATTCTTTTTCTATTTTTCTTGACAACTTCGCAAAATATGAATAGTCCGGACTTTCTTCTATACCTACTACTTGCTTAAACTCTGTGTCTTGATTTATTCGATATTCTAATTCTCTGAAACTCTTTATCCCCTTCTTAACTTTGTAAACCAGACAAGCTATTATTTGAAACAAATTAAATTTCCTTGGGCGTCCTCTTCTATTGTGCTTTATTCTCCTTGTCAGAGCTTCAGTAACCTTTTTCACTACAAAAAGTAGCTTTAAAAATTTCTTATTTTGTGCTTTAATATTCATGAGTATATCTTTTCCCCCTTGTGTTTTGTTGTGGTTTTCTCTTAAATTAAATTATAACACAAGGGGTTTTTTTCATTTGTTACTATGTTTACTTTATATGGTTATTTCTTTTATTCAACAACCTCTAATTAAATCATAAATATCCGAACTAGGGTTTTCAAAAAGTCTTTTCTCATATATAAATCTTATTTCGTCCCAGCAAACATCTCTAATATGAAACAAAGCATACTTGTTTTTAACTAAATTCCAAACATCCAACAAAAGTTTTCGATTATCCAATTTACATAAATTATAGCTATTCATTAAACCTCCCCCATTAATTGTTTTGCAAACTCACAATATTCCATACCTGTAAGCTTATTAGTAGCAGCCATTTCCAATGCCCTACAATCGATACAGCCATATCTATAAGCACATTCTTTACATCCTTCAATTTTATCTTTATTCAATTTCTTCAAAAAGTAATAAAAATCAGTATTAAATATTTTATAAAGCTTTGAAATCTCCCTGATATTGCCTAATTTTAATTGTCTAGACATTATACATGGAAAGACATCTCCATTTTCTGAAATTGCTATTTTTTCTCCATAACAACAATTATAATTTTTTAAAAACATAAATGTATGTAAATTAGGCTTTATTAATCTTCTTTCTTTAGCATATATATAGTTGATATATTTAGTAGAATAAAAATTATTTTCTGGTTTTGGATGAATAAAGTCAACAACAACTTCTCTTTTTATTTTAGTTTTAAAAGATTTTATATATTCTAACTCTGTCTCATTAAACTTATTTACCAAAAATAAAATATTAAACTGAATACCTAACTCCAACATTTTGTCTAAATTTCTGAAAACTTTTTTGAATGCACCATTAACTCCACTAATTTTATCAAAACAATTCTCGTCAAAAGATAAAATTTGAATTGTTAATTCTATATTTTCCTTTTTAATAAAACTTAGCATTTCATCTGTTAATAAAGCTCCATTTGTAAAAACTTTAATGTTAGCAATGCTAAAATTCTTTGCATATTTAACTAAATCATATAACACACTATATTTTATGAATGGTTCTCCACCAAAAAAAGTTAACGTTCGACATCCCATTTGTGAAGCTTGTTCAATAATATTTTTCCACTCGTCTAATTTTAATGCCTTTCCTTCGTTTTTCCATCTTTTACAACCTGTTTTTCTAAACAAAATATTATCTTCCTTTATGCAAAACTTACAATCAAAATTACATTCTTTAGTTATTTCGATTTGAAGTTCTTTAATTAAATGAGTTTCTGGCACTACTTTTCTTAAAGGTTCACCCAATCCGAGCATTGCTTTTTCAACATAAACAGGTTGTCTGTAAAAAGCACCTAAATTTAACTTATATAGTTGATTATAAAAATCCATATTATTATTAATATTTTGTAAATCTGTGTTAGTTTCAGAAAGTTCCAACAAAGAAATATAGGGTTCCTTTAAAGAAATCATATCACCATTTAACGTATTATACAAACATGCAGAATTTTTATTCCTAATAAAATAAACATGTGGATAAAGTTTAAAATAAATACCCATTTTATTCTCTCCTTAAAAAAGCATTTTCTTTAATATTCAAAAGCATAAGGATTATTTTCTAATACGCTGTATAATATTGATAAAGCTTTATTTATTCTCCTCTTCTTATCATTGCAAAAACCACTATTAAATCTAAAATTATCGCTTGACATAAAATGAACATAACATACTTCGCATAATCTACTTATATTGCAATCTGCACAATTTTCGTATCTTATTTCCAAAAATTTATTTACAATATTTTGAACTTTATCCCATTTAATACCTTCCATTACATTTCCAATATCGAATTTCTGAACAGCCTTTTCACAGATAAATATGTTTCCCTCCGGATCAACTGCTATCTTATCACCAGGAGCACAAGCATTACCTAATATTCCCATAAAACCCTGATATCTAAACTTCAACAATGAAAATATTTGAAAAAGAAACTTTAATGTCAATGAAACTTCTTTATTCTCTTCTTGCGCTTTTATATACACATCTTGTAACTCTTGCAATGTTTTTATAGCATTGTTGCTGAGACTATAAAACTTATAATCATTTTTTATTGAATATTTGCAATAATCATAGTATGTAGTATCATATCTGTAAACTTCATTAAATACTATATTAAAATCTCCTATACTTTTCCTTAAAGTTTCAAAAAATTCAATAACATTTTTCATATCCGTAAAATCATCATAACAACAAATAAAAGTTAATGGCTGTCTCAATCCTCTTTCTTTTCTAATTTTATCTAAGAGATATATATTTTCAACAATCGTATCAAATGTCCCTTTACCATCTATATAAACACGATTTCTATTATGATTAGCTTTATTTCCGTCTAAACTTATAGCTATATTAAAACTATTATCAACAAGAAATTCGATAATATCATTATTTAGTAATGTCCCATTTGTAGTTATATAAAACTGAACATCGTAGTCAAACTTTTTGCAATAATTAACAATTTCTTTTATTAACTTGTATCCAATTAGAGGTTCTCCTCCATAAAAACTTATCATTGGAGGTCTTTTTAAACCATTTTCTTTTTTTTTCTGATATAACTCAAAATATAAGTCAATTGCTCTTTTAGCAACTTCAAAATTCATATTTTTATTAGAGTATGTCCTATAATATGGATAATGTTCATTATATATACAATATTTACATCTCAAATTGCATGATTCTGTTATAATTAATATTAACTGAAATACACCAGATTTTAAAGTCATTTCTCTACATTCTTCTACACTTAAATATTTTTCTTCCTTAGACATGTAAAAATATCCATTATCTACTAATGTCTTTATGTAATTATATTTGTTCTTTGCTATTGTTTCATCTAAAAAAAATCTAGTAACTAAGTTATTTAAAATATATTGTTCCCCCATAGTGATATTTTCTATAATAAATTTATCTTCATTAGATGAAGGTATAATAAGACCTGTAACGTTATCAAAAATATATCTATTTTTATTTTTTGTTTCAAATTCAAATATACTTAACTTCCTTTTTGACATCATAACCACCTTAATATAAATTTTGTTATTTATGGCATTGTGCAAAGCGGGGGCTGTCTACATAAATAACTTGATAGCTTATCTTTGTAATGCACATTTTTAGTTGCTTAATCTTCGCTTGCGATGTAAAATTTTTTGTTGATTTTCATAAGACAGCCCCCGAGCTTTTTATAGAGCAGATGAAACTGACCCTAAAAATGCTCCTATCGCATCAAATAATAAACAAAATGAACCACATCCTAGCCAGCAAGCCCAATTTCCACCTATTTCTAATTGATTGTCGTTGTAGTTTAAAATTTCCATTCTTGGTACCTCCTTCTTCTCTTAAAGTTAAGATAGATGCATTGTAGCAATTGCCAGCGCTGATAAAACTTCAAATTGCAACAGGCATCCACCTACGCATGCAATCAAACAACCTAACTCTCCACCAACCTCTACAGTATCTAATTTGCTGTTGATTATTTCCATTTCGCTCACCTCCTTCGTGTTGTATTTTTTTAAACTTTTTGCACAAACGCTCAATATGAGCGTTATTAACTTTTATAAGTTCGCAAAGTTCCTATTCTAATTCTAACTGTAAGCATAATAATAAAAACTGATTCAAATAAATACAAATTTCCTACAATACATTATACTAATTTACACAATAGTATTTTATTTTTATTTCTTTATATTGCTTGTTTTCTAGTGAGATTACTTCTTTGCTTTTATGTTTATGGAATCTTATATTTAAACACTTTTTATGTTAAAATTTGTTTGGAATTTCTATACAGATTTTATCTTATATCTTTTCATCCTGTCAAACTCGTTTTTTTTTTTTTTTTTTTAGCTGATTTTCAGCCAAATCTAATGCTTAATGCATATTTTTCTTTTAATAACTTAAAATTTCTCAAAATTACTTATACTTTAAAAATAAAAATATAATAAAAATGTATCACAATTTAAAATATAACTTGTTGAATAAACAATTCTGACATTAATGTAATTATCTAAAGTTAAAAATTATTCCATGAGTACCTATAAAGAAAATTTTTGGTTCTCAATTTTTGAACATAGATATCTGTTTAAATTATTTTGCCAATTTAGAAAAATATAAGTGTTCAAGACTCTTTCCCATCTTTATCACCTGCTTAAACTTTTCATCTTCATTTATCTTGTATTCTAATTCTTTGAGGCTTTTCATCTTATTTTTTACTTTATAAACAAAACATGCTATTATGTGACCCAAGTTAAATTTCTTTGACATTCTATTTTGCTATTTTCTAACATTATTCCTTGATATTAGATACTCAATTAATTATCATAATGAGTTCTAAAAATTTTCATTTTTGTGTTTTAATAAAATCAGTCATTGTCCCTACTTATTGTGTGTTTTCTTCTTACTTTAATTCTCATCATGGAGAATAACTTTTTTATCTATATTTATCTGTTATCTTTTATGTTAATTTGTTTTATTCAATAAACTAAATTTTACTTTATCCATTCTGTGCCAAAAATAAAAATCCTCTCCGGCAAAGTTTATTGTAATGCCAGAGAGGATTTTACCTTAGAGCTTTTTTTAGTAGCTTTATTTTTCATCGCTCAATCAAATCTAACAAATCACAAACCTTTCTGACCTGTCCTCCATTTAGATTAATCTTATACTCTTTTTCAGGTTTTGCAAAGATGAAGTTGTCTTCTACATCTCTATCAGCTTCAATTATAAGGCAAATCGCAGGAGTTTTTGGTTTTATTATAATATAGTCATCTTTTATCTCGTACTCAAACTGGCAGGGTTTTAGCTCAAGGTTTATTGGCTTTTCAAATACAAAGTAGTTTTCGTACTCTACTTCATCAACAAAAAGGCTCACAAAAACTATGCTTTCCAAAAGTCCTCTGTCTATCTTATCCCCAATTACAGCCGTTTCAACATGTTTGGGTATATATAACCACTCACCCTTTAAAATATTCAAGTTTTCTACTTTCTCGGAAAATACTTCTATTACACTATTTTTAGGAATTTCCACTGCAAGATCTTTCTCATAAAGTTTCTGACCATCAAAGTTCCAGATTGTAATACTTAGCTTACCTTGTTTTGTCTTCAAATCATCGCTTACAACATAAACTTTAAGCTTTCCATCCTCATACTCAACAACTGGCAAAAACTTTGCAAATAATCTTTTTGACTCATAGTAAAGCGCCTTTCTTCTTTTCAAATAATCAATTGATGACCATGATATAACAGGCCAGCAATCGTTTAGCTGCCAGTAAAGAGCACCGGCAGTTCTAAACTTATTTTTACGATAATGTTCAACAGCGGTTTTAATAGCCTCTTTTTGAACAAACTGTGAAAGGTAAACAAAAGAATCAAAATCTTTTGGAAGACCAATTGAGCCTGCCATATACCTTATAAGCCTTTCCAAACCTTCTTCCTGCTTTTCGTGCATTCTCAAAGTTTTTGAGAAGATTGTCTGGTCTTTAAGAGGAATGTACTTTTTCATTGTATCAAGGTGTGCTGCTGCCTGAAAACCAAACTCGCTCACAAACCTTGCATTGTCATTCTTGTAGTAAATATAGTCTTTCCAGCCAGCCCAGATATCCCATGTGTGCTTGTCACCAGCAGTGCTGCTGTTTGGGTGCTCCCCACCATACGGGCTTGAGATGTGGTACGGTCTTGTTGGGTCAAGCTCTGATAGAATCTGTGGCAAAACCTTTTTGTATATCCTATTTCCCAAAAATTCTGGGTCGCCGAGGTGCCACCAGTCAACAAAGCCCCAGTTGTTTTCGTTATTCCCACACCAAAGCACTATACATGGGTGGTTCCTCAGGCGTTTTATCTGATATTCTGCCTCTTTTTTGAAATTCTCAACGAAAAAGTCAAACTCATCGGGATAAATTGCGCATGCAAACATAAAGTCCTGCCATACCATTATACCATTTTTGTCACACTCTCTATAGAACCAGTCATACTCATAAATCCCGCCGCCCCAGACTCTGAGCATGTTCATATTGCTATCTTTTGCCATCCTGATGAGCTGTTTGTAGTCATCTTCTGTGAGTCTTGGCAGGATTGAGTCTGCAGGTATCCAGTTTGCACCCTTTGCAAACACCTTAATACCGTTTATTTCAAATATAAAGCTCTCTCCATGCTCATCTTTTTCTTTTATAATCCTAACAGTCCTCAAACCCGTTGTTACTATTTTTGTTGCCTCTTCATTTGATGTTTTTGCCAAAATCTTGAATGTATATAAATTTGGCTCACCATAGCCGTTGGGGAACCACAGCTTCGGATTTTCTATTTCAATCCTCTCTTCAATAAAATACCCTTCTTTTGACTTGTAGACTTCTGGTATAACCTTTTTGGCATCTTTCCCATCAGAGATTTCTATTTCAACACTTCTTGGCTTTTCAAATGAATTTATCTTTGCGAACACTTTGACTACTGCCAAATCTTCTGATAAGTGTTCTGTTTTGACAAACTCATCTGTTATCTCAAGACCATTGTTGAGCTCTAAATACACACTCTTCCAGATTCCTATCTGGAGAATTCGTGGTCCCCAGTCCCATCCATATGAATATTGAGACTTTCTTATCCAGCTTCTTTGCGGATACTCATATTTTGATTGGTAAATTTTCTTTAACCTTTCTGCCTCTTTGATTGGAGAGTAAAGAATAACTTTTAAAGTGTTCTTTCCTTCTTGCAAAATGGTTGATACATCAAATTCATACCTCAAAAACATATTATCCGTTCTACCCAAGTAAAACTCGTTCAAATAGATATCAGAGACTGTGTCAATCCCTTCAAACACCAGCCTTTTGACCTGATAGTCAAGATTTTCAACATAAAATTCTTTTACATATTCAAAGTCTTTTTCTTCCAAAGAGTAGAACAAAACCTCATTTACTCCATAAAACGGGTCTGGAAGCTTGCCAAGGTTGATTAAATCAAGCTGAACACACCCTGGAACTGTGCCATCCAAGTATTCAAGGCTGCCCACTTCTCTAAATTTCCATTTTCCATCAAGGCTTATCTTCAATGTAAACTCCCCCTGTTTTTCCTTTTCAGCAACATGTTTTGTCTAAGATTATATTATAATACTTTACACATTTGCTTTATCTGCCTGTATTTTTACTCTTTATCTCATAATTTTAGAAAGTAAATAAGGGTGAAAGATTATCACCCTTTGACAGCACCAGCAACAAGCCCTTGTATAACCTTTTTGTTAAAGGCAAGATAGGTTATGATTACCGGCAGTATTGCAATTGTTATTGCTGCCATGAGTTGAGTGTATTTTACAGTATACTGAGATGAAAAGTTTGTAAGTCCCACAGGCAGCGTTTTTAGCGCATCGCTTTTTATCAAAACAAGAGCAAATGAAAACTCATTCCAAGTTGAAAGTGCGCTTAAAATTACAACTGTTGAGATTATAGGCTTGCAAATGGGAAGAATTATTCTAAACAAAGTCTGAGTCAAGGTCGCACCATCAATATAAGCTGCTTCTTCTATTTCATGCGGAATGTCTCTTATGAAGTTCTCCATCAAAAATATCGCCATTGGAAGACCCAAACCAACATAAGGAAAAATTAGCGTAATTCTTCTGTCCAAAAGCCCAAAGACTTTAAACTGGACAAACAATGGCACCAGAAGCGCATGAATAGGGATTAGCATCCCTGCCAAAAACATTGTATACAGGAGTGTTCTTCCTTTAAATTGATACCTTGCAAAAAAATACCCTACGATAAAACTAAATATTACAATCAGGATAACAGAGATAACTGTTGTAAATAAGCTGTTGAAAAAGTATATATGCATTTTTGCTGTCTTTATCGCATTTACATAATTTTCAAATGTAGGATGTACTGGCAGCGAAGCAATACTCAAAGCAAACTCTCTTTCAGTTTTAAGTGATGAGTAAATAAGCCACACAACTGGAAATATAGCTGAAAGAGAAAGTATCATAACTAATATGTTAAGAATTAGTGCCCCTATTTTGAAAGCAATCTTTTTTATACTCATTTTTCACTTCCTCCCATCAGTCTTCGCGAAAGTAGGATTATTGCAAGGCTTAGCACCAAAATCCCGACTGAGATTGTTGCACCATATCCAAGCTTGAACATTATAAATGAGTTGTTATATGCATACTGTGCCATAACCATCGAACTTTTGCCTGGTCCGCCACCTGTCATGACATATATATGGTCAAAAACTTTCATGTTACCTGCAATGCAAAGCATAATTGAAACCTTTAACGTATCTGACAGAAGTGGCAGTATAACATAGATGGTTCTTTTAAATCCATCTGCACCGTCAATTTCTGCAGCCTCAAATATCTCCTTAGGAATTGACTGAAGCGAGGCCATAAGTATAACAAGATAAAAACCTATATACTGCCAAATAAGTGGTACAGAAACAGAGTATATGACAAGCTTGGGATCATCAAGCCATGGTCTGACAAGCGAGCCCAAGCCAATTGCTCTCAAAACCCAATTTAATATGCCTATCTGCTGGTTGTACATAAGCATCCAAATAAAGCCTATTACAACAGGTGAGAGTACAACAGGCAAGAATATAACTGTTCTATGAAACTCTTTGAACTTCAAAACTCTTGTTGTCATCAACGCTGCTAAAATAAAGGCAATTCCAATCTGGCCTATTATACAAAGCAGGGTTATTATGAGATTGTTTTTAAAAGAAAACCAAAAGTCGTAGTCATGTATAAGCTGGATGTAATTGGAAAGTCCAACAAATCTCATCTTTGGCCCACCAGACCACTCGTAAAGGCTGTACCTTATCGCCAATACAAGTGGCACTACCACAACAAATAAATACCATAAAACAGGCAGTGAAAGATAGGCAATGAATACCCTCGAGCTTGGTTTGAATAGTTGTCTTTCCATGCTGAAGTCTCCCCTTTTTAAAATTCAAATTTATGTAAAAACTATATTGGTAGACAAAAGAGGGGGAGTTTAAAAAGGCTTTCCCCCTCTTTTTTCTTTTTCAAAATTCTAAAACTACTTCGCTTCTCTCTCATACTCCTGCTGAATCTTCTGAGCAAGCTTTTCGGGTGTAAGTGTGCCTATTATCATGTCTTGAAGACCGCTGTTCATAACCTCAATCACACCAGGCGATAGCTGAACATCATACACAGGCACATATTTTATATTCTTTGCAAGCTGCTGATATTTCTTTGCAAGAGTAGAAAGCTTACTTTCATCATAATTTGTAACTTTTGTTGCAGGGAAACCACCCTTTTCAAGCATAGGTCTTGAATACGCATCGCTTGAGAGCGCTTTTAAAAGTTCCAGAGCAGCATTTTTCTTGCTCCCATCAAGTTTTGCATTTATTTGAAACGCCCAGCCAGCACCGCCTGAAACTGTGTTTGGCAATCCTTTCCCACCTGGCACAGGCGGAATTATAGCAAGCTCTGTTGCATCCAAAACATCCTTTGGAGCCTCATTTGTCACAAGCGAAATTGCCCAGCCACCTTCAAAGAACATTGCAGCTTTTTTGTTGTAATAAAGAGTCCTCTGCTGGTTGTTGTCAAGAGAGTTGATATCGGTGTTAAACGCCTTCATTTTAACAAGCTCATCAATTGCCCTGAGCGCATTTACAAACTCTGGGTCAGTAAACTTTGCACCTTTTCTATCTCTTATAGAGACAAACCAGTCTGTTCCTGTGAACCTGTCACCAAGAGTGCTCAGAATACACGACTCAACAAGCCATTTTCCTTTGTTTCCTGCAGTGATTGGAATATACCCTTTTGCTCTGAGTTTTTTGACAGCATCTTTGAACTCATCCCAATTCTTTGGAAACTCATTTATACCTACTTCCTTAAAAATCTGCTTGTTATAGAAAATTAGGGAGGTTGGCTGAACCTGGATCGGTATTCCTAAGATTTTGTCACCTCTTTTGAAATCGTCAAACGCACCCTCAACAAAGCTATTTTTCCATGCCATGTCACTGTCAAGCGCATCATTTAAAGGCGCAATCTGACCGTTGTTGTAAAATGGGTCAACCATTGAACCTTTTATAACAAACACATCTGGAAGTTCTCCACCGGCAGCAAGTGTCTTTATCTTTGTCTCATACGTGTCATGCGACAAAGCTTCCTGTTTTATTGTTACGTTTGGATGTGTTTTTTTGTACTCATTTAGTGCATTGTAAAAACCAGTGCTTATTGCACTGCCATCGTTTGTAAACATGTGAGTAAACGTTAAAGTAATTTTTTCTTCAATGTTTTTGTTCTGGCTGCTCTGCTGTGGCTGCTGAGCTGTTTTTCTCTTGCAGGCAGCAAGAGAAAACACAAGCGCAAAAACTACCAAAATGGCTAAAACTCTTTTAATCAATCTTACTTTTTTCATATATTTTGCCTCCCTCTCATTTTTTTATTTCATTTCTACTGTCAATTATACAAATTTGATTATGCAATTTGTAGGTAATAATCTTATTAAAACTTCTATTATTTTAACACATTTGCTGTTTCATTATTCGTTTAAGATTTTCTCCAAACAAATATTCGAAGATTATAAATTTTTATCTTTTTGGAATCTTTCACCCTTGTTATTTAGGCTTTTTCTGTGTTATTTTAATCTTAAAGATTTTTATTTTAGAAAGGAATCGGTAAAGTGAAAAAGATATCAGGTAGTCTCCAGTTCAAAATTATGGTATGTGCAATTTTTCTGATCATTCTTTCAAGCTTCCCGATTGGAATAGCCTCATACATAAAATCTGTCAAAATAGTGGAAAGCAAATTTGCATTTTCGCATCTTCATACTGTAAAACAGATCGCAAGCTCTCTTGAGCTTATTACAAATGATATAAAAGAAGCTTCGCTTTACTTTATTCAGAGCGGTGATTTGAGACAGCTTTTGAAATCTGACTTTAAAACTGACCTGTATGAACTTGAAAAGGCAAGGGTACATGTAAACGACTTTTTAACATACCTTGTTGGTGAAAAACCATATATCCATTCCATCTACATAATGGGTAAAAATAATACTATATTTGACACATATGGAATCAAAGAGCAAACATTGAATCTTTCAAATATCAACGTCCAGAGCTACGAATGGTATCCCAATGTTATAACAAGCAGGGCAGGAATATTAACTTATGTAATTTCCCTTGTTCGCCCTATAAGAGATATTAACAACTTCAAAAACCTAATCGGATATTTAGAGATAAACATTGATGAAAAAAGCTTGTTTGAAGAGGTAATACACTTGAGTTCAAATTTTTCTGAAAACTTTGTTATCTGTAACCAGAATTATTTTATTCTCAGTTCAACAGACAAGACTTTAATCGGAAAGAACCTTGCCAAGATGATTTCTACAAAACCTATGGAAAATTTTGAGCAAGGCTTTTTTTACACAAAACTTTCCGGCAAGACATTCCTTGTTACATACTCTACCATAAAACCTCTTGGATGGAAGGTTGTGAGTTTTGTAGAAAAGGAAGGCCTTGTTGCTGAAAACAGAGCTATACAAAGTTATCTTTTTATTACTATCCTTCTCGCCCTTTTTGCTGCATCTATTTTTCTTGTTTTCTTCCAAAATCGTATTCTCTTTCCCCTCAAACAGCTGAGAATCCTTATTGATCACATTTCAAACCAGAACTTTGATATGTACATGCAGCCAAAAGGAAATGATGAGGTGTCAAAGCTAATTCAAGCATTCAATAGCATGTCTGCAAAACTCAATGAGCTTATGAACCAGGTTTACCTCGCAACAATAAAGCAAAAAGAGGCAGAATTAAAAGCGCTGCAAGAAAGAATCAATCCTCATTTTCTTTACAACACACTTGATACAATATACTGGACAGCTCGGCTTGAAGGTGCAAAAGAAGCATGTGTCCTTGTTGAGGCACTCTCAAAACTTTTCAGGTCCATATTAGCAAACAAAAGCAACATCATAACTGTAAAAGAAGAGATAGAACATCTTAGCAGTTACATCCTAATACAAAAGGTCAGGTATCAGGACTTGATAGAATTTTCGTTAAACGTTCAAAGTCAAGCTCTATGCTATAAAACAGTAAAGCTTGTTTTGCAGCCAATTGTAGAAAATGCAATTTATCATGGTATAGAAAAAAGCGGAAAGAAGGGAAAAATAAGTATTGAAGTGTTTACAAAAGATGAAAAGCTTTATTTTATCGTGTCCGACACAGGAGCTGGTGCTCCAAAAGAGGTATTTGAAAGTGCTCTGAAGAATGATACAAATGGCAAAATAGGACTTAAAAATGTCAATGACAGAATAAAACTTGCGTTTGGAAATGAATACGGTATAGAAATCGAAAGCACACCAGGGCTTGGAACAAAGGTGACTGTTGTACAACCAGCTTTAAAAGAAGGTGATTTGAAATGATTAAAATGATTGTTGCTGATGATGAAAGGGTAATCAGAAAAGGAATAATATCCTCAATTGACTGGACCTCTTATGGAATTGAAATAATAGGAGAAGCATCAAATGGCCATGAAGCAGCACAGCTTTGCTTTTCAAAACAGCCAGACATTGTTCTTTTGGACATTAGAATGCCCATTTTGGACGGACTTGAGGCTGCAAAGATCATAAAACAGAGTCTGCCGAATATAAAGATTGTGTTTCTTACTGGGTATGACGACGTGGAATACTTAAAGACAGCCCTAAAAGTTCGTGCATCTGATTATCTTCTTAAGCCTGTGAGCGCAGATGAGCTAATCAAGACAGTTGTTGGGTTAAAGGAATCTATAATTGAGGAGCAGAAAAAGTCTTTTGAGGCTATGCTTTATAAAAACATTGTGGAAGAGAACATTTATGTTTTAAGGTCTTCGTTTTTGAAAAGTCTGTTTGCAAATCCCGAAATAGTACTTGACCCTGTGAAAGAAAGGCTTTTGAAAATCTCATTAGAAGGTCCTTACTTTCAGGTGATTTTGGCTGTTGTTGAAGATATTTTTATGTTAATGGAATCTTCTGTGAACAAGAACAAAGAGTTTGTGCTAAATCTACTTGCAAACCTAATTGAAGAAGATATCTATGAAAAATATCGTGGATTTGTATTTTACGGTAGCTTTGGTGACAACACCTTGATTTTGATAGTAAACTTGAGTGAGCCAAAAGAAGTAGATGAAAAGCTTTTAAATCAAATAAAATCCAATGCAAAGAAGTATCTTAATGTTAAGATTTCATTTTCAAAAGGAATTGTTGTATCAAGCAAAAAACAGCTGCATTTATCTTTAAAAAGTGCAACTGATAGTAAGTTTTTGCCATCTCAGCTGACTGAAGACGAAGTCGAACTTTTAAATGCTTTTATGGCTCTTGATAAGGAAAAGACAGCTTTGCTGGTGAATAAGATTTTTGAAGAACTGGAAGAACAAGATGATAAAAATTCTATAGAAAACAGTTATAAGAAGCTTTCTGACCTTATTTTGACAAAGGCAAAAGAAATCTGCCCTGCTTTAAAAGATGAGTTTGTCAAAAGCGCAGCCTTTTTTCTTAATGTGCAAGAAAGTAAAAATATGAAAAAGAGTCTAACAGATTTTGTCCTCTTTTGCATTGATAAGATTCAGAATGTAAAAGAAAGCAGGCACAAAAAAATCATAAAAGATGCTATAACTTACATTGAAAAAAACTATGCAAACCAAATATTACTTTCTGATATTGCTGAGGTATGCGGAATTTCTCCAAACTATTTTTGTAAAATATTCAAAGAAGAAACTGGAAAAAGTTTTGTGGACTTTTTGAATGAACTCAGGATAAACAAAGCAAAAGAGCTTCTTCTTTCTACAAATCTAAAATCTTATGAGGTTGCCGAAAAGGTTGGATTTAGCGACTATAAATATTTTTCGATGATATTCAAAAAATACACAGGAACGTCTCCAAGGAAGTTCAAAGAGGAAAGACAAAAATAAAAGCGTTTTTTCCTTTTTTGTGATATAATTTTATGAAAGAGTTTGAAAAAAGCCTGTGTGGATGTGTTATGGTACAAGAAAGAGTTATAGACCTGGCAAGGGAGTTTGTTGAGAGGATAAGCAAAGAATGTCCAATAAAGTTTGCATATTTGTTCGGATCATTTGCAACAGGGACATTTAACAATATGAGCGATGTTGACATCGCAGTTATGTTTGAAGAAGATATTCCTGCGATTGACGAAGCAATCTTAAGAGGTCTTTTGATAGAAGAGGGAAAAGCTGTGTTTAAAAGAGATGTTGATATTGTCAATCTGAAAAATGCCAATATTTTTTTAAAGTACAGCATTATCAAGGATGGGATAATTCTAAAAGACCATGAAGAAAGAAGCTTATTCGAAGCAAGTGTGCTCAGAGAATACCTTGATTTTAGCTATTATTCTGAAATATACAATCAAAAGATTCTTGAAAGTATAAAAAATAGAGAATTTTTTAGAAGGTGATTTCTATGGTAAAGAGGGACGTGATTTTGTCTAAAATGTCACAGCTTAAAGAGTATATTGATTTTTTGAAAGAAATTAAAAATATACCAAAAGAAGAATACATTTCAAACAAATTTGTGTATGGTTCTGCTGAAAGATTTTTGCATCTTGCAATAGAAGCTATTTTTGACATTTGTAATCATATAATTTCCGATTTACGTCTGCGAAAGCCAGAAAACTACAAAGATATCTTTAAAGTACTTTTCGAAAACAATATTATTAACAAAACCCAGTTTGAAAAATTTTCTAAAATGGCTGGTTTTAGAAATATTCTTGTGCACGATTACGCAAAGATAAACAGAGAAATGGTTTACGAAATCATACTTAACAATTTGAATGATTTTGAAGACTTTATTGACACAATCTCAGAGTATATTTAGCACAAAGAAGGTGGAGAATGTGAAAGTTTTACTTTGCCAGATAAATCCCATTGTTGGGGATATTGAAGGCAATACAAAAAAGATAATAAGAATTATAAAATCGCACAGAGACGCAAAAATTCTTATATTTCCGGAACTTGCAATCTGCGGATATCCTCCAAAAGATCTCTTGTTTCAAAAAGACTTTATAGAGGCTGTTGATAAGGCAGTAGAAAAAATTGCAAAAGAAGTGGAAGACAGTTTTGTTGTTGTCGGTAGCCCAACAAAGAGTCATCATGTTTCGAAACTTTTCAATAGCGCTATTATCTTCCATCAAGGCAGGATTGAAAAGATTATACACAAAACTCTTTTGCCCTCTTATGATGTATTTGATGAAAACAGGTACTTTATCCCAAGCCCTGCAAGAGAGGTTGTGACTATTGAGGGGATAAACTTTGGCATAAGCATATGCGAGGATATCTGGAATATAAACAACGATGAAAATGCAATGTACGACATAAATGTGCTCGATGAGCTTTGTCAAAAGGGTGCAAAGGTTTTTATAAACCTTTCAGCATCACCATATCATTATACGAAACTTGAAAATCAGAGGCTAAAAGTTTTGAAAGAGGCTGCAACAAAGTATGGCATTCCTGTTATATATGTGAATCAGGTTGGTGGGAATGATGAGCTGATATTTGATGGAAACAGTGTAGTGGTCAGCTCAGACGGCAGGCTGGTAGCAAAAGCAAAAGAGTTTGAAGAGGACATTTTAGAAATTGATCTTGAAAATATTGATAAAATGCCTGAAATTGAAATACATGAAGACATCTCGTGGATTAAAAAAGCACTCGTGCTTGGAATAAGAGATTATTTTGAAAAGACAGGAATAACCAAAAAAGCAGTAGTAGGTCTTTCTGGAGGAATTGACTCGTCAGTTGTTTGCTGTTTAGCAGTTGAGGCACTAGGAAGAGAAAATGTCTTAGGTGTTTCTATGCCATCGCGATATTCTTCAGAGCACAGCTTAAAAGATGCAAGGAAGCTTGCAGAAAACCTTGGCATAGAATTTAGGGTTTATTCAATTGAAGAGCCGTTTAAAAGCTATCTTAAAATGTTCAATGGAAGCGAAGTTGCTCTGCAGGACTTAGCAGAAGAAAATATCCAAGCGCGAATTCGCGGAAATATCCTCATGTTTATATCAAACAGGGAAAACCGGCTTGTTTTAACAACAGGAAACAAGTCAGAGCTTGCAGTTGGATACTGCACGCTTTATGGTGATATGGCAGGCGGGCTTGCAGTTATATCAGATTTGCCAAAAATGCTTGTGTATGAGCTTGCAAGGTATATAAACAGGGAAAGAGAAATAATACCTCACAACGTTTTAGTAAAACCACCATCTGCAGAGCTCAGGCCCAACCAAAAAGATCAAGACAGTCTTCCACCGTATGAAATCTTAGACCCTATTTTGGTTGCATATATTGAGGAGTTAAAAAGTGTGGATGAAATAGTCCAGATGGGCTATCCTAAAGATCTTGTTTTAAAGATTATCAAAATGGTAGAAAGAGCAGAGTATAAGCGAAAACAGGCAGCACCAGGCTTGAAAGTGACATCAAAAGCATTTGGTTTTGGCAGGCGCATGCCAATTGTTCAAAGGTGGGTGTAAATAAAAGCCAAAGGGGCCTTCAATCTTCACCTTAAATTTTTAAAAAAAGTTTGGACGGCCCCTTGGATTTTTTATTCTCAATAGTTCTTTGCAATCTTAACCGTTCCATTAAGGTTGACAATCTCAATCAAATTTTTGCCAGAATCAAGGTCTATATAGTAATGCTTACCTGTTTTTATCATATTAAAATTGGATTGGACCTTACCATTTGCATTGACTTTAATGCGAGCTCTTATATTTTTACCAACAAGGAAGGTTACATTTCCCTCACCCAAGCTGACAAACGACGAAAGACCAAAGCCATCAAGCTCATCAATCTTGGCATTTATGTTTCCTTTTGTGCCTATCACCTTAAAAACGCCCGCCTTCTCAACCTTAAGATTTATATTCCCATTTCCGTTGTTTATTGAAAAATCACCATTTACATAGTCAAGTCTTATATTTCCTTCGCCGTTTTTTACTTCTATTGAGGCCTTTGCATCTGTAATTGTGATATTGCCTTTGCCGTTTACTATGTATATTGAACCATCTTGTATATCTGAGATGCTAACATTACCGTTGCTGTTTTGGACAAGCACCTTGCACTTTTCAGGAAGGAAAACCTCAAACTCAAACTCTTTCTTAGGATTTGAGAGTGTATTTGCTAAAATGGCTTCACCACTGTAAGCTCTTGCTTTTATATATAGTCTGTCAAGCGTATTCTCAATCTTTATTTCCATGTCATCAAAGGTCTTTTCAATTTCTGACTTTGTAAGCAATTTAGATGAAGAAGTTTTATCATCAACATTCCAAAATATCTTTTTGACATATCGAACTGTGGCGCTTTTTAACTCTTTTTTCCCTCTTATAATTACGTTTGAATTGTCACAGTCAAGAAAAAATGCCTTGCCTTTGAAATTGAAAATCTCCCACCTTCCTTCTTTTGAATACTCTTTGACATTAGGCTCAGAGCGTTTGCAGCCACTCAGAAGTGTCAAAATCAAGACAAATACCAGGAAAATCCTGAGTTTCATGCAAAAGTCCCCCTTGAGTTTGCGAAAAGAAACAAAGGTATAGACTTTATATAAAAATTGTATAACAAATAATATAAAATGTATACTGCCCCCCGTACAACTTTGTTAGATTTATCTAAGCTCTCAAGGGGTTTTGTTGTCAAATCTCAACAGTCCAAGCATACCTATCTTCCTGGATGAATATATAAAGTTTGCTATCACCTTTTTCAACAACCTTTTTTGTTATTTCACGATTACTACTGCTTAGCTGATCGAAATAGTTAAGTACAATATACTTTGCTATATTTGGATTTTGTGTAATTCTTTCAATTAAGCAGCTGATGTATATCTGGTCGTTCTTTGACAAAATCCTATCACTTAATTCTTTTATCTCTGAGATGTCCAGCACATCCTCTTTTTTGATCGATGACAAAATCAAAACCTCTGGTATTCTATACTCTCCAAACCTATACCTTTTAAAATTTACAATAGAGTTCACATACATCTTGTTAAGCTCCTCGTTTTTTGTAAGCTGGAATGCTGTCCAAAGGTCGTAATTTGCTATATATGAACTTTCTGTGTCTACTCTCACAGCAACAAAGTCTCCAAAAATTGGCTCAGGACTTAAAAACCCCGAAATACACTTTACATTAATTCCCCAAAGGCCAATCTTTTTATTGTAGTCATTTTCTATACTAAGTCCATTTTCAACTATCATCTTTTTCTTCCCTGGTTCTACCTGAACAAAGGCAATCATTTTTAAACCCCTCCACAATCTTTTGTACTTCATATGCCACCTCTTTTAGTTTAAATGGCTGTTTTTT
Organism: Caldicellulosiruptor changbaiensis; assembly: GCF_003999255.1. Lineage (GTDB taxonomy): Bacteria > Bacillota > Thermoanaerobacteria > Caldicellulosiruptorales > Caldicellulosiruptoraceae > Caldicellulosiruptor > Caldicellulosiruptor changbaiensis. The sequence continues at coordinate 131,502 of NZ_CP034791.1, read as the reverse complement.
TAGCTTCTCACAAAACCTTTCAAGCTGCAAAAGGCTACCAAACACAAGACAGTCAGAACTCTCAACCGAATGGTCAATACACCCCTTGTTTACAACAGCGTCCGAGCCAATGGAGAGCATTGTCTGCTTGATAATATTTGCCTGTGTTGGTGTGAGGTCTTCTATGTATATGTGAAGATATAGCATCTTTCTGAGAAGATATTCCTTTGCATACTTGTCTGGCCCTATCTTTTCTATATGTTCTTTTAACGTTTTGACATCATTTCCAATTAAATAACACCTCAATTTTTTCCCTGCTCCTTTTTTCAAAAAATCTTATTATTCTCTATTTTACCCTACAAATCTTCACATTTTTATAGTAATAAAAGAGAATTTCTTTATAATTTTTCCCCTGCCTTGCAAGGTAGTTTGCACCCCACTGGCTCATACCCAAACCATGCCCATATCCTTTTGTTTTTATTTCAATACCCCTTTGCTGAGGGTATATCCAAAATTCTGTTGAATAAAGCCCAAAGATTGACCTGAACTCATTTCCGTTCATGGTGACATTCCCTACTTTTATTGTCTTTACCCTTTGTGTGTTTGTTCTTTGTAAAACCTTAACCTGGGAAGAAATCTTTCTTGTGTCAAACTTTAAGTTTGGATAAAAATTCTTGATCCTTTTTACAAACTCATCATAAGGAAAATAAAACTCGCCACTGAATTTTGGACATGCCTCTTCACCACGGCTAACAACGCTTTGCAGGTACGGAACGCTCTGCCCAAACACCTCTTTGGCATCTTCTGTTCTGCCACCTGAGGCTGCGTGAAAAAGACTGTCTATAATCTCCCCGTTGTATGCCAAAACCTCGCCTTTTGTTGCCATCACAGCCAAGTATATTTTTTTGTAGTACTTGTCAAAGTTCTTGCCCCACCTTTGTTTCATCTGGTTTATATCGATATACGCTTGGCAGTGAGAATAGTCATCGCAAAGATACACCTTTTGCTTTTCATATCCTTCATGCAGCATCTTTTTTGAAATCTTCCGTGCTGCATATGTGCGGCAAGCAATTGCCTGCGCTTTCAGTGCCTCGGTTGCGAACTCTGCCGGCATCTCAGCTGCAACAGCACCAATAACATACTCTTCTAAAGACATTCTCTCAACTTTTTTTGTGCTTTTTCTGAGTACATTTACATAAATCTGGTTCTTTGAACTGTCACTTTTTTTGTCTTCAAAATTACTTGACACAACCTTGCTGCCCCTATTTTTTGTAGCTGGAACTGGAATCTGAGTTTTTCCAACATTTTGTTTTCCATAGTTTGTCCAGTTTGATAGAATGTTTGCAAAGAGTAAAACTACCACAGTAGCCACCATGAGAAACCTGTCTACAACAAAAACTTTCTTAACTTGCCTTTTCATCACCTTTCTTTTCACTTGCACCCCCAACTTTTAAAACAATTATTGTCACATCGTCTTTGATACCATAGGAATTTGAAATTGCCCATTCAAAGATTTGTTTAGTTGCGCTCTGGGTTGACAAAAACTCATGTGAAGAAAGATAGCCAAGAAGTTCTTTTTGACCATCCTCTCCTAAAAGCTCTAAAAGCCCATCTGAACACATAAATATCATGTCACCCTTTTCAAGTTTGTGATTTATATATTCAAACTGAGTCTCTGTTTCAATCCCAACAGGCAATGAGTTTGAAGAAATTTCAAAAACCCTATTTGCGCGTTTGATATACGTTGGCATTGCACCTGCTTTTAAAAACTCACAAGAAAGACTGAACCTGTCTATGCAAACAATATCAACAGATGCGAATCCTTCGGTGTTTTTGATTGCAAGCAATGAGTTTATAAACTTTAATGCAATTTTCCTGTCAAACCCTAAGCTTGTGAACTTTTTGAGTGCGTCTATTACAATAAAACTGTTTTCTGCGGCAGCCTTGCCTGTCCCCATACCATCTGAGATACAAGCCAAAAACTTGCCGTCTTTTAGCTGCAAAAAGCACACTCTATCGCCATTTACATTCTCTTTGCTTTTTGAAAAGATGGCATAGTCAATTCTCACATTTGGTTTTTTTATGATAGATATAGTATAACCGCCAGTTTGCTTTGGCACCTCTGATATTATTTCAATATCGCATCTAACAATCTCCTTTACAATTTCTTCTATTTCTCTCTTTCGCGGCGGTTTGAATCCTTCTTTAAGCTCAATCTCAACTTGAAAATAATCATCAGCTACCGTAAAATCTACCTTCTCGACTTCATATCCAAACCTGCAAAGCTCAAGTTCTATTTCTTTAGCGGTTCCCCTGTCCTGTTTTAGGTCCTTTTCCACCATCTTTGCAGCATCAACCACAATGTCTTTTATAAGTTCTATCTGGTTTTTAAACGTGCTCTCTTTTTGAACACCCTCGTTTCTCATAAGTTTTGAGTACTTTAAAGACTCCAAAAATCCATTTACAACAACTACAAACTCTTTTGATTTAAAACATATGAATTTAAAAACTTTGATGTCGTTTTCATCAAGCTTTCCCTTCTTCAATATTATATTTTTTATCTCATTTAAGTTATGATTGGTTTGAGTATAACAGTACTGCCAGCACGTTTGAAGATTTTGGCAGCCACTGCAAAGTTTGTGACATGTCTGTTCAATAATATTCTTTGCTTCGTCTTTGCTTATTATAGGTATAACCTTTTGAGAAGAGGTGTCTCCAAAGTTTTCAAGTACAGAGGCAATACCAAAAATTTTTTCCTTAATCATCTTTTGAATCTCCTCCCCTTCATTATTGTTATTAATTAGAATCTTTTCAAGCGGAAATATGCAAAACAGAGCTGAGGCAATCAAAATCTCTCTTAACTTAACAGTTGGGTTTGAGGATATGTAAAATACTGATATTACATATCCACAAAAACCACCCAAAGCTATTCCTATCTTGCCAAAACCTTTCATAACTCCGGCAAGAAGGGCCGCAAACGCAAAGATACACGACATCTCTATGCTGCTTCCCTCTTTTATACTGTCAAGAAGACCAACAACAAACCCCATTGTAGTTGACATTATCATTCCATGGCCAAAAGAGATTGTAAAAAGCAGGATGAAAAATAAAATCTTCTTTATATCCACAACAGAGTCGAATGTGCTGCTAAGCCCTAAAAAGCTAAGAGCCAGAACTCCTATGGTAATAGCCGCCTGCTCGCTTGAAAACTGTTTTTTTGACTCTATAGTGTCAAAAAACCTTTCAAACAAAAGTACAAAGCAGTAGCAAAAAAGTGATTCTAAAAGAAGATACAAAACTTCTGCTGGCACTCCTTTGAATATGCCAATTGAAAGTACTCCACCAACAAATACACTTCCTGCTGCAATTACAGCTCTTATATAGACATTAAATTCAAAAAAATGATTGACAGTAGTAATTACCAGGATTGAAACTACATATTTTAGTACTGAGGACCTGTTTAAAGCTGAAATTATCCCAAAGATGGAAAATAATGACGCTAAATAGTAGATGTAGTCTTTTTTCTTGAAGCTACTGAGATAAGAAGTTGAAAAAAAGCTTGTTGAAAAAAGGTCACACCTTCCAAGCAGAAAGGCCAAAATCAAAAGAAAATATTCTTCTGCATTGAAAAAAAATAGAGTTTTTGAACCTTCTGGCTGTCCCTTCTTTAAATTTTGTCTTTTAAACTCCAAAACCTCTATCTTGTCCAAAGCAAATCAATCTCCCCTCTTTAAAATGATCTTTTGTGTAACATAAAATCTACAACATAAACTGTGGCACTTTGTGTTGTAATCAGAAGGTTTACTAAAACTTTTTTCCGACAAAATCCAAAAAGAAGCCCAAAAATAAAAAAGGTACGGGATTTTTACTCTCCCGCACCTTTAAAAAAGCCCAAAAGCCTTCTCTACAATTTAGCTTCTACGTTTATTTGCCCATCTTCTCTTTTAATTTTTGAAGCTCATCTAAAATATCTGCATCACTATTTTCAAGCTCCTTAAATTTATCTTCTAATGTCTTTGTACTATTTAGAAGCTCTTCTTGAGCCTGTGCCCTTGCTTCTTTCTGCTCTATCTTCTGAGCGTACTTTTCAAACGACTCAAACGCAGATGTATCTGTTAATTTGCTCATTGTGTGGGTAATGGTAATCTGAGCATCTGCCCTTTTTGACTTTGCAATTAGCAAATCTCTTCTTCTCTTTGCTTCTTCAATCTTGTCTTCTAACATCTTAAGACCACTTTTGAGTTTCTCAACCGCCTCATGCTGAGCTTCATATTGTTTCTGGTACTCCTGAGCAAGTCTTTCATGCTCTCTTTTTCTCTTGAGAGCCTCAACAGCAAGCTCATCCTCGCCTTTCGAAACTGCAAGCTCAGCCTTCTTCTGCCAATCCTCGGCTGCCTTCTTGTTCTCCTCAACCTTCTTTTCCAAAAGTTTTTCATCTGCTAAGGCATTTGCAACCTCAGCCCTTGCCTTTTGAAGCTGGTCTTCCATGTCCTCAATGAGCTGATTGAGCATCTTTTCAGGGTCGGCAGCCTTTTCAATCAAATCGTTGATGTTTGCTTTAAGCAGCTGAGCAATCTTTTGAAAAACACCCATTTCAAGTTACCCCCTGTTTTTGAAATTTTTATTTAATCAAAATTTGTAGCACATGATTAGAAGTTGTCAAAAAAGTCATCAAAAAAGTCTTTAAAAGATCTTTTCAAAAAATCCTCTTTTCTGTCAGGAAAGCTTTTTAAAACAATATTTCGTGCAAGGTTTTCGGCCTCAATGTACCGTTTTTTAAACTCATCAAAGTTACACTCATAATAAAGGTCTTTCAGCCTCTCTTTATAACTTTCTAACATATTAAAGTCGTATTTGTTTGATATCCTTGAACTTGCCTTTTCTAAAAAGCTTGAAAAACTCTCTAAAAGCCTTTTGCACTCTGATACATCTTTTTTGAAGTTTGATATCAACATACTCAAAATCTCGAGCTCTTTTTCAACTACTTCTTGTCTTGCACCACTTTGAATAAGTCTTTCTACTTGGTCAATCTTCAGGTCAATTTTGTAAAACTTCATACCAACATTGTCGTATTCTGTCCTAAGCTCTGCAAATTTGTCAACAATGGCTTTGTTGTAAGTTTTCTCATAAGTCTTTTCTTTAAAAAGGTCAGAGTCAAGTTTTGAAAACCTGTCTAAAAACTCTTCAATTAAAATTAGTCTCCCAACATCTTCCGATACTTTTAGCCTTGCCAAAAGCTCATCATATTCCTTTTTGATGTTCTTCGCAAGCCTGGGCAATTTTGCTAAAATCAATGGATACTTTTCTTCAAATTCTTTTGTCACAAAACTAATCAAATTTGTCAAATACTCTTCTTTTTTGTTCTCAGGCAAGTTTTTGTAATATTCTATTTTCTCATCAAGTCTTTTTATACCCTCTATTTTTTCTTTTAAAACATCCTCTGAATAGACAATCTCATATATTTCATTTATTCTACTTTTTAAATCCTGCTTATTTTTAACAGCCTCAAGCTCTCTGTCAATCTTTTCTTTTCTTTCAATCTCTTTTTTCAATATTGTCTCTGAGTTTTTCAAGACCTCTTCTATAAAATCCAAATCATTTTTTATTATTCTGTAGATGTTAAGAAAAGTTTTTAGCTCACTTTCTGAGTAGCTTTTCTTTATCCCATCATAATACTCTTTCAAATAAGTAAAGTTTAAAGTTGCATTGTTAAACCTCTCCTCTACGTCCTTATAGCTCATAGTTAGCTTTAAATACGGCAATTTTTCTTCTGCCTCTAAAATCCTCTTTGAAATATTCTGGAAATACTCCTCAACAAGCTGGAGATTTTTCAGCCTCTCAAACCTTTTTTGCCTTCTTTTTATGATTAAGATTGCTATGAATACAGCACCTATAGCAACAATCAAGGCTAAGATGCTCAAGAATGTTTGAATATAAAACTCTTTTAAAAAGCGAATCTCTACTGAATCTCCATCGAAACTTGAGAAAAATCCTCCCCACATCTTTAAAATCCTCTCTTTTCCAAATAAACATTAGAAATTGAAAATATTTTCTATATTCACTTTCAAATCTTCAAAGGCAGCTGACACAGCAATGCCTGTTTGAGAAAGTGCTATATGTTCAATATATACTCCATTTTCTAAAACGAATATCTGTAGTGATTTGTTGCGCGGATTTACTATCCAGTATTCTAAAACCCCAAACCTACTGTAAAGCTGCATTTTTTTAATATAATCAACCGAAGCAGTTGTAGGCGATAGCACTTCAACAATGAGTTTAGGAACCCCTTTGTAACCTTCATCGGTGATTTTACTTTTGTCACAAATCACTACAATATCTGGCTGAACAACGTGCCTCTCATTTTTCTCTTTGTCCTCAAACACAACATCAAATGGTGATATTACAGGAATACATCCTCTGCCCTCAAAATACCTCATAAATTCAATGTTTAGTTTTGATATTACCATCTGGTGCTCAAAAGAGGGAGATGCCAAATAATAAATCTCACCGTCTATAAACTCTGCTCTTTTCTCAGAAGAAATTCTCAAAAACTCTTCATAGGTACACTTTTTTTTCTCAGCAAACATATTCTAATCACCTTCAATTTTACTCTTCATATATCATTTTAATTGTCATACCGCCATCTACAATTAAGTTTGTACCTGTGATAAAACTGCTCTTTTGTGATGTCAAAAACAAGATTGCATTTGCAATGTCCTCAGGTCTACCTACCCTGCCAGCCGGGTGCTGAAGATGGTCTATCTCGCGCAAATTTGGCTTGTAGCGATACTTTCTTTTTTTGTAAGGTGAGGTTTCAATCCATCCTGGACTTATTGCGTTTACCCTGATTTTCTTGGGTGAGAGTGAAACTGCCAAAGAATGAGTTAGTGCTAAAATCCCTCCTTTTGATGCAGAATAAGGCTCTGTGTTAGGCTCTGACATGAGCGCCCTTGTTGAGGCAATATTAACTATACTACTTCCTTCTTTCATGAAAGGCAAAAGGTACTTTACCATAAGATATGGTGCGCGAAGGTTTACATTTATCACATAATCCCACTCTTCAACTGTTCGCTGTGAAATAGGCTTTGTTGAAGAAACTGCTGCATTGTTTACAAGAATGTCAATCCATTTGTAATTTCGACCAATCTCCTGGCAAGTGCTTTCAATCTCCTCCGCATCTGCTAAATTGCATTCAAAAAACTGTATTTTCCCTTCATACCCTTTGAAAAAATCTTCCATTGCATCCTCAATTGCTTCTCTATCAACGTCAATTGCTGCAACTGCTGCCCCATTTTTAAGAAAAGATAGGGCTGTTACAAGACCAATTCCCTGGGCAGCACCTGTAATAACAACTATCTTGCCCTCAAACTCTGGCATATTTAAAAATTCCATACCCAAATTTCACACCTTTCACATTAAATTTTTAAGCTCTCTGTAGAGCTCAAGAACTGTCTTTTTAAACGCTGGGTGGACAAAATCTGGTGCTATTTCAATCAGCGGCAGGAGTACAAACTCTCGCTTGTGTAACTCCGGATGAGGAATTTTCAAATTCTCTTGGTCTATTGTAGCAGAGTCATAAAATAAAATGTCTATATCAATGTTTCTCGGACCCCATTTAAAAAGCCTTTTTCTGCCCATCTTCTCTTCTATACTCAGCACAAAATCTAAAAGCTCAGCGGGTGAAAGCTGTGTCTTACCCATTACACAGCAGTTTAAAAACTTTGGCTGCTCTACATACCCGTAAGGCTCTGTCTCAATAATCTTTGAGACCTTTTCAATTTCTACCTTTTCTTTTAAATACTCTATTGCCATCTCTATATTCTTCTGCCTGTCACCAAGGTTGCTCCCAAGTCCTAAAAAAATAGTTATCTTCTGTGACACTTTCCATAACTTCCTTCCTTTTGTGCTGATTTATTCTTTTAGCTCTTCAAAAAGCTTGCTAATTCTCTTTTGTCTATTTTCTGTCTCTTTTTTGTCAATTTCTATCAAAAGCACATCTCCTTCTTTTGCACCCTGAGGAATTATGTCAATCGGCACATTTACAATCTTCCCATTTTCAAGCTCAAGTACTGCAAACTTACCTTCAAACCTGTCAATTACAACCTTCATTTTTTATCCACATCTCCTCTCCTTAGCTATTTATAATAGCTTCTGTCATCAAGATTGCTCTTTTGTTCTCTTTCACATCGTGCACTCTTACAAATTCAATCCTCTTTAGTGCACAAATTGTCGAAATTGCAATTGTCCCTTCAAGCCTATCTTGAGGTGGAAGCCCTCCTAACACAGCACCAATTGTAGATTTTCTTGACGCACCAATCAAAATTGGCCTTCCAAGAACTTTGAACTCTTCACATCTTCTTATTATTTCTAAATTGTCCTCAAGCCTTTTCCCAAACCCTATCCCTGGATCTAAGATGATGTTCTCAAGCTCAACCCCTGCTTTGAGTGCCTCATCAATCCTTTTTTCAAAAAACTGCAAAATCTCTTCTATAACATCTTCATAATAGGGGTTTTGCTGCATATCCTTGGGCGTGCCTTTTATGTGCATGATAATAATAGGAACATTATACTCTGCTGCTACCTTGAACATGTCTTTGTCAAATGTGCCACCGCTAATATCATTTATTATGTCAGCACCAGCCTCTATTGCCTTTCTTGCAACAGAGCTTTTATAAGTGTCAACGGAGATTGGAATGTCCTTGCTAACAGTTCTTATTGCTTCAATTGCAGGAATAACCCTCTTTAGCTCCTCATCTTCTGGCACTGGTTCTGAAAATGGCCTTGTTGACTCTCCTCCAACATCAATCACATCTGCCCCGTCTTGAATCATCTCAAGTGCTTTTTGGGAAACCCCAGCCAAGTCAACTCTTGAGCCCTCATAAAAAGAGTCTGGCGTGACATTTATTATACCCATCACATTTGTCTTAAGAAGATTTATGACCTTGTCTTTTGCTTGAAGCATTCTTTGTGAAATAGTAAAATCAGCTTCAAAACTGCACTCAAAACCCTCCTCAGCAAGATAACACTTTGTTCTTTCAAAATTAGACTTTGAAGTTGTGGCAAAGGCAATATCATCTTTTACAACTACATAATAACCAAGGTCTGAAAGAAGCTTTACAAAGTGCGAAACATCTTTGATATTTTCAAATTTTAAAACTACACTATTTGCTCTTTTTTCAAAATCTAAAATCTCCCCTTCATCAAATCCTTTTTGGTACATAATTTTCTTTATATTTGCATCTTTTGAAATAAGTCTCAATTTATTTTCACCACCTTATTGTCACCTCTCCAGTTTGGATTTTTATTTCTCTGCCATCCTGCACACAGATAAGCTCACCATTTTGGCCTATGTCTTTACAAAACGCCTTTTTCTCGCCATTTATGATAATCTCTCTGCCAAGGTTTATGCAATAGCTTTTATACTCATCCCTAAAGTGGGAAAAACCGTACTTTTTAAAATTCTCAAGCTCGTTTTCAAATTCTTTTAAGATTTCAATAATTATTTTTGTCCTGTCAAAGTCCATACCTATCTCTTTCTTTAATGTGGTTGCAATCTCCAGAAGTTCATCAGGAAGGCTTGCTGCATTCACATTAAGACCTATTCCAATGATGACATTTCCCGCACCTTCAATCTCACCTGAAAGCTCTGTCAAAATTCCGCATACCTTTTTGCCATTCAAAAGAATATCATTTGACCACTTGATAAAACTTTGAACTTTATACTTTCTCAAAATCCTGTTGACAATAAGCCCTGTAAAGAGTGTAAGCGGAACCACCTTTTCTATGTCAATGACCTCAAGCCTCAGAAAAATAGACATCTTAACTCCTTTTTCTAAGTCAGTCCAGCTTCTGCCAAGCCGTCCTCTGCCAGCATTCTGTCTCTCTGCATATACAACCGTTGCTGACTTCAAGTTTTCTTGATTTTCTTTTACATAGTTGTTTGTTGAGTCTATTTGCGGAAAATATAAAAAATCCTTGAACAACTCAGACTTTGAGATGAAATCTTCTATCTCCCAAACTCTTATTATGTCTTTGTCAACAAGCTGATAGCCTTTTTTCTTATAAGATGCTATTGCAAAGCCCATTTCTTGCAGGCTCTTTATTCTTTTATTTACTGCCATACGGCTGATTTCAAGTTCTTTTGCGAGATTTTCGCCTGAGACAAAGTCCTCTTCATAGAGTTTTTTTAATATGTATATTGACTTTTTGTCCATGGCTTTTAAAAAATCCCTTCCTTTTTGAAGAATCAGATTTCTTTGTTTGGAGGCTTCTTTTAAACTTATTAATTTTGTTCGCTTTTTAGTTTCAAAAGCCCCTCTTTGCAATACCCCAACGAAAACCATTCACAGCTTCTGCAGATATCTTCAAATTCTTGGGTTGAGAGCTTTTTTATAACTTTGTAAATCTCACTTGGCAAAACATTGTCAAAATTGCTAATACCGTTTTTGCAAAGAAACTCCCTAAGCTTTACATCAAAGTTTTCCACCTTATCTTCTGCTGTGCAAATACCATCCACAAGTCTTGGACATTTTTGGCATATAACATCTGGGTGTGTGACAAGTATGACTTTTTGGCCTTCAGTAAAAACCTTCTCATACACCTTTCTAAAATTATCCACAAACTCCTTGTTATAACCAAGTCCTCTAAAGCCAAGAAAACACAAAAGATGGTGAAATCTTAATTCTATCATGAAACTTGACTTATAACGCCTACAATTGATTTAATTTAATTATACCACTTTCACCCAAAGTACAAAATTACATTTGAGACATTTGCCTCAAATCTTCCAAAAATTGGTTAAATAACAAAGGTACTTGTTCTATCAAGCTTTTGTTAAATATTTTGATTTTGCCAATGTCCTCAAAATATTTTTTCTTTAGTTTATCCCATCGATGCTCAATAATTTTAATTTTTGGATAAATCAATAAAAAATATTGTTTTAACTTGGTTTTTCTCTCTCTGTAAACAATCGTAATATCTACTATATCACGAATTTTTAAATTTTCAGCCCTATAAAAAAGTTTTTTGACAATTATTTCCTCTGGTGTTTCAAGCCGCACCTTTCTGCCATTAATTTCCATAATTTGACAATAATCTTTGGTTAAGTATGGCGCAACGACAAAATCTATTTCTCCTTCTGGAAACCTTAGCTTTACAAAATTAGATGCCTCAGTATAATCATCTACTATTCCTCTTGCCACTTCGTTTAGCCGAGGAGAGAGAAATGGAAGATATTGTGCTTCAGTTAAAAAGATATCAATATCTTTGCTTTCTCTATGGTGAAAGTACAAAGAAAGAGCTGTACCGCCACCAAATGTCCATTCTTCTTCAGGTATTTTTGCACAGTCCAGAATAAGTAGCGCCTTATTAAATAATTCAGATAACATCTCGCAACATCTCCTCTAACTCTCTATTGGGATATAATTCTTTTACAAAAGATTCATAGTACTGTAATAAAATATTCTCATCAATCTTGTATTTTATAACAAATCGCATAATATCCTCCAGTGGAACATCGGTAAAGAAGTTATATATCTGCACAGAAAATTCTTCCTTGAACTCTTGATTTTTTATCATATCTGCAAGTTCTCTTTCGGTAAGGTAATTTACTGTCTGGGCATTGAGTGTAGTCTCTATCATCTTTATCACCCCTAAAGCTTTATGAAATTATACACTCTCTTATATGTCATAAGTCCAGAGGTCAAAAACATTTTGCTGCACAGGCTCCTAAATAATAATCTCTGAACCTTTTTGTTCTTTTTATATAAATTTCTCTTGTCTTGATTATATACTTTCCTGAAAGTTATATTCAATATAAAATGAATGAAGTCATTGTCTATGTTTATTTAATATTTAATTATAGCGGTTTATAATTACACACTTGTAGTTTTTATCTTTTTTGCATGTATATCCATTTTGACTAAAAGTCGTTTCTGTCGACCTCCAATGGCAATTTTTTAAGATTTAAATTGTATTTGGTTTCACCGTGGCAGAGTAAGGTCTTGTTCAGATTATTAGCAGCTGCCGGATAAACCAAAAGAGTTGAGGTGCTTATATTCCTTGCCTTTTCTACATTAAATTGAGTTATCCAAGCTCTTTAATGGTTTGTAGCCTACCTTTTGGGAACTTAGATATAAAAAGTAAAATCATTTTTCTCAAAACCACCTCAGCTTAAGGTCAAGGTGGTTTTATATTGCCAAGAATATTTATATTTCATTGAAATTTAAATTTTTATGTATTAAAATAGTTACACTGCTGATTTTATCAATCCATAGTCTCTTGCTTGTCATGCTTTAAAATTGTGGCATAAAAAGAATTTTACTTTTTAGCAAAAACACTTTTCTTCACTGGATGTTAAAACTGGTAGGGTGATAAAATGAAAAAAGCCAAATTCAAAGTTGTAGAAAAATTTGTCAGCATCGAAGGAGAAGGAATAAGAAGCGGGTTTCCTGCTATCTTTTTGAGATTTGCAGGGTGTAATCTGAACTGCTCTTATTGCGATACAAGGTATGCCACACAAAACCCTGACTATGAAGAAATAACACTTGACCAAATCCTTGAATATGTTAATTCAATAGGTTTTAAAAGGGTTACGCTAACTGGTGGCGAGCCTTTAATACAGCCTCACATACACGACCTTATTGATAGCCTTATTAAAGAAGGTTTTGAAGTTAACATTGAAACAAATGGCTCTGTTGATATAAGATATGTCAACCGAAATGCTATTATCACAATGGATTACAAATGTCCATCAAGTGGAATGGAAGACAAGATGTTATTAGAAAATATTAAATATCTTGGAAAGTCTGACGTTTTGAAATTTGTTGTTGGAACAAACCAGGATTTAGAAAGAGCTTTTGAAATAATTCGGTTATTTGAACCTTCATGCAATATCTACTTCAGTCCGGTGTATGGAAAAATTGAACCAAAAGAAATTGTGAGTTTTATCCTATCACATAAACTTCAAAACTGCAGAGTGCAGCTTCAGCTTCACAAGATAATCTGGCCAGATAGAGAAAAAGGAGTTTAAAAATAGCCCAAAACAAATAACAAAGGGCTGGACGTTTTAGATTTTCAAAGCTGCCAGCCCTTTTTGAGTTTAAGTTTCTTGTTGCTGGTTGCAAATCTTTACAAACCTGCAGAACGAACACTCCTCAACTGTTGTGACCTGGCCACAAGTTTTGCACTCTCTTAGTTCAAGTTTTTCACTCACATCCTGAAAATGCCTTCTGCCCTTTTCAAGAAAACCATTTAAAAACCTTTGCTTCGTCCCAGGGCTTTCCTCTTCAAGCTTATTTAGTACTTCTTTGAAAAGGATTGAACGTGCTCCCACAGAATGAGGACACTCTTCATGCAAAAACTCAATCTTGTTCAAAAGCACATAGTAGAGGTTTTCTCTTTCTGTTAAAGTATAAAGAGGCTTTACTTTTTTTATGAGTTTTGGATGAGTTTGAGGTAACACTGGCGCTTGTCTTGCAAGATACCCCTCTTCCCAGCTTAAGACATTCCCAAGAAGTGTTGCCGCTTCATCGTCCAAGTTATGACCTGTTGCAACAGCCGAAAAACCACCGTCGTATGCTACCTTGTTAAACAAATATCTTTTGATCGACCCACAAATAGAACAAGGACTCCGTTTTAAAGTCTTTGAAAGCTTGTATATATCAAGTCCAAACTCCTTTTTGATGTCCTTTACAATGAGCGGAAGGTTATTTTTACTTGCAAAGCTCTCAACAACCTTTTGCGACCTGTTGGAATACTCACCTATCCCAAGATTTATATACATTGCAACAACATTGTAGCCCTCTTTGACCAGAACATCCCAAAGAGCCATACTGTCTTTGCCACCAGAGATTACTGCTAAAATCTTATCCTTTTTGTCAAACATCTTGTATTTGCGAATATTTTTAGTTACTTGATTTCTGTAATAATACAAAAAACACTCATTGCAAAAGGCTGCATTGTGTCTTTTGAGCAAAATTTTAGCTTTTTGTTTGCATCTTACACACTTCAATTAATCAAATCCCCCTTCTCATTAGCCACCAGAGATTGCAGAGATTATCTCAACTGTATCTTCATCCTGTAGGATTTCATCTGGAGCAACAATCTCACCGTTTTTTATAAAAACATGTGACTCTAAGCTTATCCCAAGCTCTTTTGCAAGCTGCTGGGCACTTTTCGGTCCTTTTATAGTAACCTGTTTGTTTGTTCCAACAAATACCACTGTCACCTTTAAGATCCCTCCACACAAAATATTAAAAGTACTTTTTTAATTATAGCATACCTCAATTATATCATGAAAATTTTTGAGGAGTTTTTTCTTCTGTGGTTGAAAACATATATTAAAATGATAAAATATAAAAAGAAGATTTTAGCTGGAGCTGAGTTTAAAGTCGATGTTCTTTATAGGAATCTTTGGTATAGAAGAAAAGGCAAAAGTCATTCGTCAAATAGATGTTGAAATATGCCCATTTTGCACTCGCAAAGGCTCGTACACTCTTTTTAAGGTTTATAACTATCTCCATTTCTTTTTTATACCTGTTTTGAGGTGGAACACAAGATATTTTATTCAAACAAGTTGTTGTTCAAAAGTTTACCTTATTACAAACCCTCAACTTGCACATGATTTAGAGCATGGCAAAGATGTGCCTATTACCCTTGCTGATGTTGAGCTTTTCAGAAACTTGCAAGGAATGTACCAAGAAGGCATTGACTCTGATTTTTGTCCAAACTGCGGAAACAGAGTTTTAAAAAACTTCCTGTACTGCCCATATTGTGGTCAAAAACTTGAATAAAATCTTTAAAGACTTACTTTAGAAAGGAGATCTGATAAAAAATGAAAAAGTGTATAGTAGCAAACGACGCTCCAAAACCAGTCGGCCCATATTCACATGCCGTTTTGATTAACAATATGCTTTTTGTGTCTGGCCAGCTTGCTATAAACCCGCAAACTGGCAAAATAGAAGGTGATGACATAAAAGCTCAAACAGAGCTTGTCTTTAAAAATATCGAAGCTATATTAAAAGAAGCTGGGTTTTGTTTTGACGATGTTGTAAAAGTAAACGTATATATTTCAGATTTGGCTGACTTTGCTAAGTTTAATGAAGTCTATAGCAACATCTTCAAAGGAAACTATCCAGCAAGGACAACTGTAGAAGCAAAGCTTTTGCCAGGTGCGTTGGTTGAAGTTGATGTTATTGCTGCAAAGTAAAAGGCTAAAAAAGAAAGGAAGGGCTATTTTAAAAAATGAGAGCTGTTGTTGTTCTGTCTGGTGGAATGGATTCAACCACTCTACTTTATGATGTCAAAAACCAAGGATATGAAACCTATGCTATTAGCTTTTTGTATGGTCAAAAACACTCCAAAGAGCTTGAATTTGCAAAGAAAACCTGTGAACTTTTGAAAGTTCCACACAAGATTGTTGATATATCTTTTTTTGCAGACTTAGCACCATCAGCCTTGACAAAAAGTGGCTGGTCAGTGCCTGAAGGATATTACACAGATGAGAGCATGAAGCAGACAGTTGTTCCAAATCGTAATATGGTCTTTTTAAGCTTGGCAACGTCATATGCAATATCCTTAAAAGCACAAAAACTCTTCTATGGAGCACATGCTGGCGACCATCCTATTTATCCTGACTGCAGAAAAGAATTTGTTGAGGCAATGAAAAGATCAATTCTTCTTTGTGACTATCAAATTGTAGAGCTTGAAGCTCCATATGTAGACTTGAAAAAAGAGGATATTCTAAAGATTGGGCTAAAACTTGGTGTTGACTACTCTCTCACCTGGTCCTGCTACAAAGGCGGTGAAAAAGCATGTGGAAGATGTGGAACTTGTACAGAGCGAATAGAAGCCTTTAAAAAGATAGGGGTAAAAGACCCTATTGAATACGAAATAGAAATTGACTGGGACCAAAAAACAAGAGAAAACTAAAATAATAAGGCTGCCCACACATATTTCAAAGTGGACAGCCTCTTGTATTTTACTTTATCTGCCCATTTCACAGGAGAAAATAACTTTTATCTCTGAATCTTTTGTATTAAGACTTGTATCACTTAAAATGTCAAAAATATCTCCTAACTTATTCCAGATAGCTTTCAATAAGGGGATTTTTCGAAAAGCAGCTCATTGTTCTTTTGAGATATTCTATATTTTGGCTTTCAATCTTCTCTTGTTTATACTGCTTCTCCAAGAAATCAAGCTTCTGTCCGATGATTTATAAACTTTTTCATCAAAATCACCTCATAATTATAAATTAAAAATGTGAATTGTTTTGAATATTCGCATTTTTATCACAATCCCCCTGTACATTTTCGTCAAAACAATTATAATATTAGGTAAATAGAAAAAATATTGGGGAATTTTTATATGTCTAAACTGTCCCAAATGTATTCCTTTTGGAAAAATTCAATTACCCAGTCTAAAGTTAGATTTAACACAAACTTAAGTAGCATATTTCAAGCTCTTTCAGGCTTCTATGAAAACGTGATGCCTGACTTTGCCATAGAATGGGATAGTCTTTTTTCAAACCCCACTTTCAGACATCAACTTTCTCAAAAGATAGAAAGCTTTTTTCAAAAAAGAGAAATAAACTTTGTTGCAATTGATGGCACTTGTACAAAATGGGAAAGTTCAAATTACCTAATATTTTTTGCTGGAGCCTACGGTGCAAGAGGAAAAATCATACTTGCTCCTTACTCGGAAAAAATCAAGTATGAAAAATGGGACTTTTCAAGAGATGTTACAATGATGGCCCAAATACCAATTATGCCTTATGAAATTGAATTAATTGCAAGCGAAGAAGAAAAGAAGTTCTTGGGCATAAGTTCTGATAAAGATTATCAAGAGATTTTAAACCTTCACGTTTCACTTATGCGATTAGCAGAAATCTACCTTGCATACCACATGGCATCGTCCTCTACAATTGACATGCCTCAAATAATCCTTTTAGACCTTATGCCAAGCTCTCTCTTGAGAATTCCATATGTTAATTATAAATCCTTGGGATTGTTAGGTCATAGGTTCAGAAACGATACCATAAAAATTAGTAATGTGGTTGTTTCGCTATCCCATCCTTTTAACTATCAGTTGCTTGTGCCATCTAAAAAGAAGTACAGGGATTATTCATATTTTCTTGCAAAAGTCACTCAAGCCATGAGCCAAGACAGAACAAAAACCACCTTTACTTATGATGAGCTTTGCAGGCTAACTGGGAAAAATATTGAAGATATAAGACGAATTTCCCGGTTTTTGGAAAGAAACCAAATCCTAACGATTAAAGAAGACGGCATACAAATGGATACATCTCCTGATCTTTGTTGGCAATACACAGTTGAATTTTTTGAGTATTTCTGTTCTCAGCTTTTTATCAAAAAAGACCCAAAATCCTTAGAGTTAGATTTTTACAAAGACAGCGGCACATCGTACCAAAATGCCTCGCACCAAAATTTCAAAAGAGTAATATCACATGACGACATCAACTTTTTAATTTCAGTAGGAATAAGAGCTTTAATTGAAAAGTGTTGGGATAACAATATCTTCCTTGTTGGAATTGCAAAGGATTCACAAAGCAGATATTTTTCGCGAAACTATCTTAAACTCCTCGTCGCAAGCAATTTGTTATCAGCTGAAATGAAAGAAAAAATGGAAAAATATCCTATACCCATTTTGTGCAGCGACAGATTGCTTTTTGAAAACTACGCATACTTTAATCGCAATCTCAACTCGCCTTGGTCTTCTGTAGAATTTGACTCTGCACTTTCAACTCTTTTTGTGAATGAAAAAGGCGAAATAACTGGCGTAAAAGGACACATTGTTGCAGATGACAGGATATTTGCAAAATCCATTGCCCAGTTTTTCATCAGTAGAAAGAAAAAAATCCCTTCAATGGGACATGCAATCTTTATAGAAAGGCTTTTGCACCCAAGCCTTGACAAAAATTTTTTGGAAAATACATTAATAGACTCACCTACATTAGGTGCCCTTTGCCCATTTATACACTTAGATAAAACCTATACAAATTGGGGACAAGCAATGAATATGTATTTTTTGAGCGTTCTTACAAAAAATCATTTTCCAGAAGTTATAGGCTATCCTGAACCGCTTCATAAAGCTGACAGAAGCGCAAAGACTCTCTTGAGATTTGCAAAAGGAATTATAAAAAGTTCTGACATAGAAGAAAAAAGATTTCCTCTGGCCAAGCCTTTGAGAAAATTAAGAGACAATACAGATTTTGAAGATGAAAACTAAAAAAGGTGGGAATTGAGAGATGTTTAATCAGGAAATAAGTGGAATACTTATGAAAGTAGATTCGGATTTTTACACCAGATACAGGGCTGAGGTTTGGTTTGACTACACCAAAAAAGCAATAAATGAGATAAAAGAAGGGTCTCTTTTGGCAATCCAGAACTTTTCGTCGTCTTCTGACAAAATCCACTATTGTATTCTTGAAATCTCATCCATTTTGCCTTTGCACTATGGTCTTAACAACGACCTGAGTGGATATCCTGGTTTTTTGGTCGAAGCTGCTGAAAATGTTTATAGAGACTGGGAAGACCAGCAGGATGAACCACTTGATGATGCAACAAAGATAAAATGTATCGCAATCCCCACCAATTTTGAGATTGTTATAAACAGCAGTGGAAAATTAGAAATTGGAATTGAGTCAAATCTTCCTATGATAGGCGCAAAAGCATTTTTGCTTGATGTTGATTTGACAAACAGAATAATCAACCACGGAATTGATGGTCAAGAACAGATAATAAAAATTGGGCATCTAATAAGAGATGAAAATGTCAAGATTTTGCTCAAAACTGAAGAGCTTTTAAGACTTCATTTTGGAATTTTTGGCTTTACAGGTGCTGGAAAGTCAAATCTTTTGAGCACTCTCATTAGAAAAATTATGCTTGATGTAGAACTTCCTGTAAAAATAGTAATTTTTGACTTGATGAGCGAGTACTCAACCCTGCTTGTCGACCTTCTGTATTCAATTGACCAAGCCTATATCATCGGACTTGGCGAAAAGACATTTGTTGGATCTGTCTTAGAGGTTTTTAGAAGCAATCCAGAGGTAGCAGAGCATAAAAAACTGCTTATCAAAGCAGCTAAGGACATGGCATATTCTTCTTTGTACCCAAAAGGTCTTGCCAAATACAGAGACCTTTTTACAAAAGCATTCTATAAAATTTTAAACGATAAAAAGATAAAACTGTGGCAAGATTCAGGTTTGACCTTGGCTGATTTTGTAAGACTCCATGAAAAGCAGCTTTTTAAAGGATATCTTGGAAGAAGCGAAGCAACTTTAAGAGAGCTTGTTGAAAAGATGAAGCAGGTTAACCGCCCACTTGATGTTAATCTTTGTAAGGCTACTATAGAAAGAATAAAAAACAATTATCTTTCAGGGGATTTGAACAGCATAGCTCGTTCTAACTTGGAATTGTTTGTCAAAGAACTTGAAAATAAATATAGGGATCTTACCTCAAATTCCACAAGACCAGAATATACCATAGACCAAGAAACCAGTTTGAATCTACTGAATGATGGTTCTAAAAAATCGCTCTTGATATTCCAATCTCATGACCCAAATGATCTTCGAAACAAAGCGTATCAGCTTGGCATGTCAATCTTTGAAGATAGGCGTAGAAACGGAATAATCGAACCTATAGTGAGCTTTATATTTGATGAGGCAGACGAATTTATTCCACAGGATGCAAAAGATTCTTATGAGCGTTCAAGTGAAGTTGTGATGAACCTTGCAAGAAGAGGAAGGAAATTCGGGCTTGGCGTTGGAATTGCCACTCAGCGAATAACTTATCTTAACACAAACATCATGGCACAGCCCCATACATACTTTGTGAGCAAACTCCCAAGAAAATCTGACCAAGAAAGAATTACTGACGCTTTTGGTATAGGTGAAGATATGTTTAAGCAAACTTTCAAATTCAAAAAAGGCTGCTGGCTTCTTGTAAGCTATGACGCAGTTGGCCTTGAAGCTGTGCCAATGCCAATTTATGTTGAAAATGCAAATGATGCAATAGAAAGGTTCTTAATCAGGCTGTAACCTATATTTCGTTGAAAACTTCATCGTACAACCACTCTTCTTTAGCAAAGCTTATATATACCATTTTCTTGATAAATTGAACATTCATATATTTCATAACAGCTGCTTTATTGATTCATATGGAAAGTTCAAAAAGTATGTAAAATTGATTGTACAATTCTTGATTTATATTTATGCTCTGAATATAGATAAATTTTGCAATTTGACCAAAAGTTATATCTGTCGACCTCCAGTGTAAAAATTTTGAGGTTTGATTTGTATGCGGTTTCATTTAGATTTGGCGTAGCTTTTTTGAAGCTTCTGGCAGCAGCTGGATAGACGAAAGGCTTTGAGGTGGTTTTGTTCATTGATTTTCCTATATTAAACTTAGTTATTCATAAATGTTTTGATATAAAAACATTGACATGTATGCATAATATTGATATAATAAAATCAAGTTATTTGACGTGTTTGTAACCTTCCCTTTGGGGAATGAGAACACCTTAATGACAGCACTCCTTGCTATATTAATTGGTTTGTAACCTTCCCTTTGGGGAATGAGAAAGATATTACTGCAGAAACATTTGAAAAAGAGAGCAAGTTTGTAGCCTGCCCTTTGGAGGTTGAGAGAGGTAGGAGTCTTCTTGCTGAATTTCTTATAAAAAACGTGGTCACCAAAGCTGCAAAAGATGTTGCAGCCCTGATGCCACATGCAAAGGAAACTATCTTTCCTACTCCAAACTTAGGACATTTTCAAGCTCACACTCTTCTTTTATTGTGCACACTCCTTTTGCCCACATTGAAGAGAAATAGTCGCTGATTATGCTTGCAGCTGTTATCCTTCTTTTAAAATACTTTGCAGAGCCAAAACACTGCAAAACTGCTCCGCATTTGAATAAAATCTCAAAACCTTCTTCCTTTTCATCTATTTTAAAAACCTGAGACAAGTTCACATAGCCAAAAATAGGGTCTGTTGACACTCTTGCCTTTCTGGTTTTGACAGGAATAAATGTAACATCTGGAAGAACAATTGGAAGAAGGTTCTTCTGCCCTATCTTTTTTGAGATGAGCTTTTTTATAGTCAAAGGGTCAATTGCATACATAGAATAGAGCTTTTTTGTAAAGCTTCTGATTGACATAGGGCAGACCTTCTTTTCACCGTTTAAAAGAAGAAGCATAACTCCATCGCCGCTATCAAGATACTGTGGCACAAAGTATATAATGTCTCTTGGAATCTTGTCCATTTAAAACCACCATCCTTCTGATACTTCACCAGATTTTACAACTTTTATATTTATTATAACGAACAATTGTTTGCAAGTCAATTGCTTTTAATCTGTATTATTTTTTCTGAGAGCTTGTCTATGGTGTCAGAAAGCTTGTCAATTTTGCTTTCAAATCTTGTTAAAAGATATACGCAAAGCACAATGGGAAAACCTATGTTAGCAATGTTTGTTATAATCTCCTGCACTGATATCACCTCCTGTTAATTTAAATTATTATGTACTTTTATTAAGACATATCGGGGCTGCCTTCTGTTTAGCTTTTAAGAAGACAGCCCCACCAATTTTTAGCCAATGAGCTGATTTACATTTCTGTCTATAATTCTCGCTGAAACCTTCTCAACAATTGGTGCAGACACTGAAAAAATGTTCTTCTGGATTATCAAATTCATTACATTTTCAACCTCCTGCGCTGTCAAATTGCTCTTGGGGTCTGGAATTGAAAGCCTGAATGTCTTGCCATTTTGAAGCCTGAATGTCAAAACCAAAGTGAGCACTGCTTCTCACCTCCTTTCTTGCTAAAAGACTTTTTTAGGCATTAAAGCCTCAAGACCTCAAGTGTATCAGTACACAAGCTCAAAGTTGTTCTGTCTGACGATTGTGTAAAGTGGCTTTGTCTGAAGGCTTGCTATAGCTTGAGCAACCTGATAAACATCCAAATCCTGCGCATCTGGTCGGATGTCATAAGAGAGTGTTTTGACTCTGATTTTGCCAGTTGAAGTTGTCCCATTTTGAAGCTTAATTAAAAGATTTCCTGTAAGTGGATTTGCTGCCATCTTCGCCTCACCTCCTTTCTACAGCTTCTATTTTATCGGGTAGCTGTGCCACTTTCAAAAATTATACGAATATTTGTTTGGTTATTCTGAGTGAGATTTGCTATCAAATGTCGCTCAGATGACTGCAAATCTCATTTGTATGTGCATAAATCTCAAAAAAACTTAAAATAATATCTTTTTGAAACCCATTTTTTAAGGAGGAATCTTTAGAGGTGAACCTTAAAGAAAAGAAGGCAAAAGAGTATCAAGATATGGTAAAAGCTCATGAGCCAAGGACAAACCTTCTCAAAAACTGCATATTTGCCTTTGTTGTCGGTGGAATTATTTGTGATATTGGTCAAGCCTTTTTAAACCTATATTCAATGTACTTTCCAAAAGATGAGGCACAGACACTTACATCCATCACAATGATTTTCCTTGGCGCGTTTTTGACAGGAATTGGCGTGTATGACAAAATAGGCAGGTTTGCAGGGGCTGGCAGCATTGTTCCAATCACTGGTTTTTCAAACTCAATTGTCTCACCTGCTGTTGAGTACAAAAAGGAAGGATTTGTGTTTGGAGTTGGCAGCAAGATGTTCTTGATTGCAGGACCTGTTTTGGTCTATGGAATATCCACCTCAATACTAATTGGTCTTGTGTACTATTTTGTCAAAATTTTTCCAAAGATTTAATTGGCCTCAAGGCTGAACTAAAAAGCCAGCAAAGGGGGCTTTGGCAGATTGAAAAAGGTTGGAAAATCTACTTTCAAGTTTGAAAGCTGCCCTATAATCTCAGACTGTTTTACCATTGTTGGTAAAAAGGAAGGAGAGGGCCCGCTTGGAATTTTCTTTGACATGGTAATTGAGGATGAGTACGCCGGGCAAAAATCTTGGGAGCTTGCAGAAGGAAAGATTTTGAACATAGCAATTTCAAAACTTATTCAAAAAAGTGGTTTTCCTCCTGATGAGGTTGACCTGATCTTAAGCGGCGACCTTTTGAACCAGCTCACAAGCTCTCACTTTGCCACAAGAGATTTGGATATTCCATTTATAGGGCTTTATGGCGCATGTTCAACTTTTGCACTCTCTGTTGGGCTTGCGTGTGTGTTTGTTGACGGTGGGTTTGCAAAAAACGTAATTGCTGCAACGTCATCTCACTTTTGCTCTGCTGAAAAGCAATTCAGATACCCTTTGGAGCTTGGTTGCCAGCGCCCCCCGACAGCGCAGTGGACTGTCACAGGTGCAGCGTCGTTTTTGATAAAGCCTGAGGATGGCACTCAAAAGCCTAAAATTACTCACATTACAGTCGGAAAAATCTTAGACTATGGCATAAAAGACCCGAACAACATGGGTGCGTGCATGGCACCTGCTGCGTTTGACACAATCACCACGCATCTTGAGGATACAAAAAGAGATTTTACCTACTACGATATAATTGTCACAGGTGATTTAGGATATGTGGGAAGAAAGCTTCTTGAAGAGCTTTTCAAAAAAGAAGGGAAAACCTTGCCATTTGAACTTTTTGACTGCGGAATTTTGATGTTTGACCAAAAGACACAAGACACAGGAGCTGGAGCAAGCGGCTGTGCCGCCTCTGCGTGCGTATTTGGTGGATACTTTTACAAGCTCATGCTTCAAAAAACTTTCAAAAGAATTCTCATTGTACCAACTGGTGCTCTTTTGTCTTCTTCAACAGTCCAGCTTGGTGAAAGTATCCCTGTGATTGCTCATGCACTTTCAATTGAGATTGAGTAAATCCTTTGATGTACCTGCTTTTGTAGAGGTGATGATGACAAATGGATTATTTAATAGCATTTGTAGTTGGCGGGCTTATCTGTGTTGCTGGTCAGATTTTGATTGACAAGACAAAGCTGACATCTGCAAGGGTGCTTGTGCTTTTTGTAACCCTTGGCGCAATCTTGCAAGGTCTTGGGCTTTACCAAAAGCTTGTTGATATTGCAGGTGCTGGGGCAACAGTCCCTCTCCCTGGCTTTGGATATTCTTTAGCAAAAGGTGCTATTGAAGAGGTGAAGAAAATTGGGCTTATAGGAGCATTCACAGGGGGAGTCTCAAGGACAGCTGGCGGCATTGCCGCAGCTGTGTTTTTTGGGTATGTAATAGCGCTTATTTTTAATCCTAAGAGTAAGTAGAAATTCCTTCAAAATTATAAATATCGTGATTTACTTATATTTAGCAAATCTGAAATAATTTTTATTTTGTTCTTTGCTTTGTAATCATAATAAGCTACTTTGTACCTTGGCTTAAATTTTTTTGGTCTTCATCTTCTACTGATTCTTATCTTTTATCCTAAGGCTTTTATTACTCTCTCAATTATCATAGGAACTTTTAAAAACTTTTGTTTTTGTTTTTCAATAAAATTAATTATTGCCATCCTCCTTGTTGTGTTCTTTTGCCTTAGTACTATACTTTTTTCTTAAGGAGGATGGCTTTGTATATATATACATTTTTGTTTTTTGTTAACTTGCTTTATTCAACAAGTTAAAACTTATTGCAAAAGCTTTTTTTCAATCTTATTTATATACTCATAGAATTCTTTTTCATATTCTTTATAAACCTTTTTTGTTTCAGGATCCTTAAAAGATTGTAAATCTTCATTTAGAACATTCAATAAAAATATTATTTTTTCAATATCAGGTTTTAACTGAGGAATTGCCTTTTTGTTTTTAGGTTCAATTATCTTTTTTTCAATTTTTTTGAGAAAATTTGTTAATCCAACAACAAAGTTAAGCCTTTCTGTCATTATCTTGCCTATTTCTTTGTCTTCAAATATATTTGGGTCTTTTGCAATTGTCATTGTTAACGTATTATTAAGATAGTACTCTTCTATTCTCCCTCTCAAATATGAAAAATCCACATTTTCATCTTCAGCAAGATGCTTCAAGATATCACTTGCATCAGAAAGTTTATGGGAATATTCAATAAAGAAGATATTTATAATTTTGGCATGATAATTAACTTTAAATGCCTCTAATCTGTTTATTTGATTGAAAAAAAATCCACCCACTATGACACTCAAAACTAAATACACTACGAAACCTGTGATAAAAAATACCTCCACCCTTTTTTTCAATCTTCGCAAAACCTCCATCTTAATATTTAAAAGCATTGTCAGCTGCTTTTTCCCATTTTTGTTCTTGTGGTTTAATTGAGACTGTATATCCTATCGAACCTTCTACTATTCCATTTCCTCCCCATTTTAATTCGTTACTCAAGCTGAGGTTAGTTTGTGCAACTGTATACGTATGAGTATACTGAGCTCCTACCTCATACTAGTCACTATCAACAACTTTTGGAATTAGAACAACTGTAGCATCATAATATATACCAGGACTTATATTTTCATCATATACATTAAATACTAAAGTACCTTTAGATTTATTACTATTATTTTTAGTGCGCACTTTTGAGGTTATTATTTTTATTGCTAAAACAACTTATAACTAAGTAAACTTCTTTGTTTATCTTTTACTGATTATATAAGCCTTTTGCTGCTCTACTTTGCATTTTGAGTATAATTTTCTTTTAATATTATATAACACCTTTTGTTCTTTAATCTTATATCAATATTCAATAAAACGTCAAAGTTTTTTTTTTTATTATAATGGGCTATTTTGGCTGTTTTTTTACAATTTTTTGAGGTATTTCTTTGAATATCTTAATTTTTCTCAATTTTTTACTGCTTTTTGCCTACATTTTTTCAATGCTAACAAATCAAAGTTACACTATATAATAGTTTTAAAACTTTATTAAACTGGTAGATATCAACTAAAAGATTATAAAGTCTTCTTCTTGACAAAAACTTTTTAATAGCCTACCCTCAAAAGTAAAAGCAAATCTTTAAATCTTGTGAGGTGAGGTATTGGATGAAGGTTGTTGCTTTCAATGAAAGTCCAAAAAAAGAAGAAAATACATACCATGCGATAAAGATAGTTGCACAGGAGTTTGAAAAAGAAGGAATTGAGGTTGAAATTGTTCTTGTTGGAGACAAAGCAATAAGAGGATGTCTTGCCTGCGACATGTGTGCAAAAAAATAGAAATGAAAGATGTATAATTGACGATGAGGTGAACGAATGGATACAGAAAATGAAACAAGCTGATGGTATAATCTTGGGCTCACCTGTCCTCTATGCTTCAATCTCTGTAACAATGAAAGCATTCTTGGACAGGGCATTTTATGTGGCTGGTACAAATGGGAATTTGCTTAGGCATAAAGTAGGCGCAGCACTTGTTGCTGTGAGACGCTCAGGCGGTGTGACAGCTTTTAATCAGTTTATGCAGTATTTTTAAATTATGTAGAAATGCTAATTGCTTCATCAAATACCCTCTTCAGCTCATTTATATTAAGCCCTTCTTCTTCACAAAACATTGTATATTGTACCTTTCCAAAACCTCAACTATACCCATGTAAAATCCAAGGCTCAAAATTGCATCAAGATAAGCTTTTTTATCAAACTGCGGTGACTTTTCAAAGTCTTTTGTAAGTTCACTTTTGGCATGTTCAATAAGATTTACAAGCTCCTGTTTTATCTCTTCAGGCGAATGGTAAGGATGGTAATACAGGTAAAGATGTTTCTCATAAACGAAAAGTTCAAATCAACCGCTTCTTTTTTGCTAATAGGCGATGAGAAAAACGCTGCAAAACTTTGCAACTGTATATGTATCTGGTATATCTTTCTGTTTCTTCCTATAATAGGATCTGGAAATGTGATGAAAACCTTGGGCTGTTTTTCTTTGCGTATCCAGTGCATGAGCTTTGTGAAAACAGCAAAACTTCTTACTGCTTCAAGCATTGCGGAAATGTAGATATTGTGTCCGCTTGAAATGTCAATGTATATCTCTTCAATATCCTCTGATAAGTACCTTTCAATCATATCAAACAATATCTCAAGGACAATGGCTTCATATTTGCCATAAAGTTCAACTTTGCCGCCCAAGTACATACCAAGCAATAGACAATCAGCATGTGGTTCTTAGAGCCTTCTAAAGGCATCTTTTCAAAAATCTCAAAAGGATCTTTTAAAAATGGCGCAGGATTTTCTAAGATGGAAGCAAACTCTTTTTTAGATAATCATCTTCTACAAAATCTTTTAGCTTTTCATTTAGAATAATACTAACAGGATGAACCACTACAACCTCTGCTCTGTCTCCTCTTTCTAAAAGAAAATCCCTCAGCACAAAACTTGAAAGTTCTGATTTTCTCTGGAAGCTTACAGTCTCATTAAAAAAATCTTTTATTACAAAATTCTTAAAAGCTGAATTAGGATTGTCAAACCACTCTACTTGGATAGATTAACTTCATTTGCAACAGCTCCTTTCTTAAGTTGCAAGGATATACCTTCTGAACCTTTCGTGCTTGAACACCTTTAAAATTTCAACACTGCCATCTGGTCTTACAACCTCTTTTGACGTTCTTCTGGTTGTTGCGTAAATGGGTACAAAGCCGTGCTTGATGCACCAGCTGACTAAATAAACTGTTGCGCCAAAATCACCCTGAATAAGGCAGTAATTTTCACCTTCACCTTTGTTTACAAGCAAAAATGAGGTGATTGGGTCAAATAGACTGCTTTTGAGCTCTACATCAGGTGGTATATTGCTCCACAAATCCTGCAAGTGCTGAGGAAGAGGAATAATTTGGGTGATTTTAAACACATCTTTTGCTTCTTTTTCTTGATCTTCTGTGAGCGTGTGATTGAAAATCAAAAACAGCTTGTTCAATCTCGTCACTCCCTGTCAACCAATATTATATACCAGCCAAAAATTTAAGTGAACAGCTTTTTTTGGGTTACAATAGAAATTATAAAATAGGTCAAGTTAAAAGCAAAAGTGCAAAAAATATGCGATAAAAGTCTTAAACAAACTGATTACCTGCAGTATTCAAATTGTTTGCAACCAAGCTTCTTTTGTATTTCTTATCTTAGAATTATATACTTTGTTCTTTTCAGAACATGACAAACATATTCAACATAATAAACTATGGAATACAAAATTTATGCACTCGCAGCTGCATTTTGATGAATTTTGACCAAAAGTCATATCTGTAGACCTCCGGTTGCAAAATTTTGTAGTTTGATTTGTATTCGGTTTTATGGAGATTTAGTGCAGCTTTTTTGAAGCTTCTGGCAGCAGCTGGACAGACGGAAGGGTTTTATAGGGATTGAAACCTTGGTGCTTCTTATTTGAGTGGCATTTTGATATGGTGTACTAAAATAAAAACATTTACAGTCTTACATATTTTGATATAATAAAATTGAGTCTTTTTACGTTGGTTTGTAGCCTACCCTTTGGGAATTGGAATGCAGCTGCAATGAATACTGTGGCAAATTCCGCAACTGCTTTTGTGATCTGCTTATTGGAAATTGAAAATTGAAATTCAAAAAGGAGGAAATCTCTTTTATGACTTTTTACCTTCCTAAAACACGAGTACTCATTACTAAATACAATAAAGTAATACAGTTAAAAGACGAACTTAAAGACCTTTTAGCTACATTAAGCGATGAAGAAATATACGAGATTTTAGTCAGTATCTTTGGCAATCAAATTAGCCGTTTTGAGGACTTTATAGTAGAAAGAGAATAACCTTATAAACTTTATAAACCTTGTAAACTTTGACTTTTTTCATCTCTTCTTTTCTAATAATTTACCACTTTGTGTTATCCTTCTTCTAAACTTCACATAAAATTTGACCTTTCATAAAATCCTCAAATAGATAAAATTGTATATTGTAAAGTTTGAAAAATGCCAAACCTGAAAGAAGGGCATAAAACATTGGAAAAGACCATTGATGTAAAAGGCTCTATTTTGCAAGCCTACATTGTTTGTAAAAGACAAGCTTGGCTTTTGTCACGAAACATTGGACCATCGCCAGATAATCCCTTTTTGGAGATAGGCAAGTTAATATCGCAGGAGTATTACAAACACGATAAAAAGGAAGTGTACTTTGACGGGGTGGTTTTAGACTTAATCCGACAGGAAAATGAGGTTTTGCTGGTTGGGGAGATAAAAAAGTCGTCACGAGCAAAAAGCGCTGCTATCTTGCAACTCAAATTCTACCTTTACAAACTCTTTAAAAACAATATAAACGCACATGGCAAACTTCTAATCCCTGAAGAAAAGAAGACATTTGATGTCCAACTTTCCTTTGATGACATTACAGAGATTGAAAACCTCATTGAAGAAATTTCTCTTTTTCTTTCAAGCCCTTCACCACCCCAGCCGCAAAAAATCAAAGCGTGTTCAAAATGTTCGTATAAGGAGTTTTGCTGGGCATGAAAAGACCAATTTACATTTTTTCAGACGGCGTCTTGAGAAGAAAAAACAACACTCTGTATTTTGAAAGTGAAGGTGTGCAAAAGTTCATTCCAGTTGAGAATACATCAGAGATTTACATCTTTGGAGAGGTTGAGCTGAACAAAAGATTTTTAGAGTTTTTGACTCAAAGTGAGATAATTCTACACTTTTTCAACAGGTATGGCTACTACGTTGGAAGCTTTTATCCACGTGAGTACCTAAACTCTGGTTACATGATTTTAAAACAGGCTGAGCACTACCTTGATACACAAAAGAGGCTTTCTCTTGCCAGAACATTTGTCGAAGGCGGCTACAAAAATATGAGACAGGTTTTAAAATACTACCAGAGCCGTGGCATTGATGAGCTTGAGCGATATATCCAGCAGATGGAAAACCTATTTGGCAGCGTTTCTAACATCAATGATATTAACTCTCTAATGGCAATTGAAGGAAACATTAGGCAAACCTATTACTCAGCCTTTGACCTCATCATAGACAAAGATGATTTCAAGTTTGAAAAAAGGTCAAAACGCCCACCAAAAAATGCACTCAATACACTCATTAGTTTTGGCAATTCAATGATGTACACAATTGTTCTTTCAGAAATTTACAGAACTCATCTTGACCCACGGATAGGATATCTTCACGCTACAAATTTCAGAAGATTTACACTCAACTTAGACGTTGCTGAAATCTTCAAGCCAATAATTGTCGACAGGCTTATCTTTTCAATAATCTCAAAGAACATGTTAAAGCCAGAGCACTTTGAACAGGACTTAGAGGGAATAGTTATCAGAGATGATGCCAAAAAGCTCTTTATTGATGAACTTGAACAAAGACTCTCAACAACAATCTCTGTTAAGAACATTGGTAATTATGTCTCATACAGGCAGCTTATAAGAATTGAGCTTTATAAGATTGAAAAGCATCTCATGGGCGAAAAGGAATATCAACCATATGTAACCCAATGGTAATTGAGGTGAAGAGGATTTGTACACAATCCTTGTGTACGATGTCAATGAAAAACGTGTTGCAAAAGCATTAAAGGTGTGCCGAAAATACCTCAACTGGGTGCAAAATTCTGTGTTTGAAGGTGAGATTTCAGAGGCAAAGCTGAAAAAGCTAAAGTTTGAGCTTTCTCAAAAGCTAAACCTTGAAGAAGACTCTGTTATTATTTACAACTTCCAAAGTCGCCTCTATTCCCAAAGAGAAATACTTGGTGTTGAGAAAAACAACTTAGACAGATTTATTTAAAAAATTAAGTTACATGGTTGAAATTCTAATTTGGTTGTGATAAGCTAAATTTTAGTAAAATCAAAGAGGTGCCAAAAAAATGATTGAAGCTGTTGCTGAACTGGGTAGATTCGTGCTGGAGGGAAAATCAAAGTCAGTCTCACAAGAGGGCAGCTCCTCTGATGTTCTATCAAATAATCTTTCTTCTTTTTTATCGCGAATTGAAAGCGAAAAAATCCTTTTTATCCTTTTAAATCAAAACCAAGGAAAGTTTGAATACTGCGGGCTTGAACTTCAAGACCCAATGGAGTCAAGAACACAATTTTACCTTTTCAGCCAAGGTGCAAAAGGCGGTGGGACAAACTTTTCACCTACATGTACTCTTGTAAAGCCAAAAGCTACAAAAAATATGTCAGAGGCCCAAATAAAAGATAACATAAAATCCCAAGTTGAAAAGACGTTTCAGCAAAAGGTTGAAAACTGGTTTTCGAACAAGGCACAGCCTCTTGCTAAGAAATTCTCGAAATTAAAAATTTTAACTCAATCTGATGCAGATTTTATTGAAAAGATAACACAAGCCATAAAAGAGCAAAGAAAAAGAATTATAGATGACATTTCCCAAACCATTTATGACATTGAGCTTAAAAAAGGAAATAGCATACTTCTCTCTTTTCTCATCAATGGTAAGTACATTGGCGAATATGAGATTTTCAAACTGTTTTTGCTTGAACTTATAAAAGAGAAAAACCAAAGGTCAAGTTCGCAGGATAAAACATGTTCTTTGTGCAAACAAAAAAGAGAAAATGTCTCTGGTATGGTCAACGTTTTCAAATTCTATACCATTGATAAGCCGGGGTTTATAAAAGGTGGATTTTCGCCTGAGAATGCATGGAAAAACTTCCCTGTATGTTCAAGCTGTCAAACACATCTTAGTGAAGGCAGAAAGTACTTGGAACAAAACCTTCAATTTAAATTTTACAACTTTAGATACCTTCTCATACCAAAGTTCACACTTGGATTTGACTCTGAATATGCAGAAATCCTTGATATTCTTGAAAAAACACAAAAAGACATCCGACTTGGTGAGAGAAAATTAGAGCATATCACAGACGATGAAAATGAAATTCTTGAAATTGTGAGCGAATTTAATGACTCTATGTCAGTTACATTCCTGTTTTTAACAACACAAATGGGCGCGGAGAGAATTGTCCTTCTGATTGAAGATGTCTTCCCATCACACTTAAAGAACATATTTGATGCAAAAAGACATACAGAAAAGAAATTTCGCAAACTCTTTGACAACCCTGACATTGACTTTACTTTCCAGCAGATTAAACACTTTTTCTCAAAGAGCAACAGGCTTAGGAAAAAGCCAGATCTCGACAGCTATTTTTTAGAGATAACAGAAAGCATTTTTAAGAAAAAGCCTATTGACTTTGACTTTTTACTCTCTCATTTTTGTCGAAGGCTTCAGGATGACATTGTAAATAGCGACTTATCAGCTTTCTACGTTTCTTGTAGCTATGCAATGGAAGTTTTAGAATTTCTGAGTAAACTAAACATTCTAAAGCTAAAAGGAGATGAGATGAATATGCCTTTTGAAACTCCGTTTGACGAGATTTTAAATGAGTTTCCTGTTGCATCTGCAAACCCTGCTGTAAAAGGAATTATCCTTGTTGGCGCGCTTTGTGACATGCTTTTGAGAATTCAGTCAGCGGGTCTTAAAAAAGCGCCTGGAAGAATGCCGCCGTTTGCCAAAAATTTGAAAGGGCTTAGGTTAAAACAAGCTGATATCATCTCACTTCTGCCAAAGATTGAAAACAAACTTATGGAATACTCAGCGTTTGGCAAGGCAAAGAAACTTGTTGCTGCTACAGCTTCAGAGCTTTTGCTAAAAGCGCCAGCTGACTGGAAATTATCTTCCGATGAGGTAAGTTTTTACTTTGCCTGTGGTATGAATCTTGGTCAAAAAATCAGGGACCTTGCAAAGAAATTGACAAATGACACAGAAGAGGCTGAAGATGAAGAATAAAACCTTATGTTTTAAAAAATTCAAATAATCAGAAGGGGGAATTTTCGATATGGAAAATTTAAACAATAACATTATCAAAAACAGGTCTGAGATTTTGTTTTTATACGATGTGACAGACGCAAACCCAAACGGTGACCCACTTGATGAAAATAAGCCAAGAATTGACCCTGAAACAGATATATGCATAGTAACAGATGTGCGCTTAAAAAGAACCTGCAGGGATTACTGGGCAGAGTACAAGAACTTGCCTGTGTTCATCTTAAGAGAAATCTCCGAAGATGGAAAGCTCATGACAAAGTCTGACAAATTCTCAAAGTATAATCTCAGCAAAGAAAAGTTAAAAGACTACATTGACATAAGACTTTTTGGTGGTACAACCACTTTAAAGAGTAAAGACGAAAAGAGAAAGAGCAAGTCAGACGAAGATTCATCAGAGGAAACCGGCGCAATTACCTTTACAGGACCTGTTCAGTTCAAATTCGGAAGGTCTTTGCATAAAGTCGAGTACATGCTTGTAAAGGGTACAACAGTTATGCCATCTGGAGAGGGTAAAGACCAAGGGACATTTACAGAATGCTATATTCTACCGTATGCTCTGATTGCTTTTTATGGTGTTGTAAATGAAAATGCAGCTTTATGTCAAGAGTTGCCTGTAACAGAAGAAGATGTTCAGCTTCTTTTAGAGGCTCTTTGGTGCGGGACCAAAAACCTGATTTCACGCTCAAAGTTTGGTCAGATGCCAAGGCTTCTTGTAAGGGTTGAATATAACCAGAGCGGTTTTTACATTGGTGAACTTGACAAACTTGTGAAGCTTATTTCTCAAAAGTCAGATACTGCTATACGATCACCAGAAGACTTCCAACTTGATATTACACGACTTGTTGAAAAGTTTACAAAGTATCAGGATAAGATTCAAAAGATTGAAGTAGCTGTTGATGATTCTCTCAGCTTTGTATGCGAGGGCAAGCCTGTTGAACTAAAAGATGCTCTTTCTTTCTTGGTTGATAGAGTCAAAGTTCTTAAATTTGATTGATTAAGCTTTAAGGTGATGTGATATGAAAGTAGCTGTATTTGATATCAAAGCTGACTTTGGTTTTTTTGGTAAGTTTTATTCAACATCTTCGCCAATAACATACCCCTTCCCACCATTCCCAACTATTCAGGGAATGGTGGGAGCCATCTTGGGACTTGACAAAAAAGAGTATCTTGACGTTTTAGAGTATGGTAAGTTTCGTGCGGGGATTAGAATTTTAACCCCTGTGAAAAAAATCAGAATGGGAATAAATCACATAGACACAAAAGAAGGAAGATGGCGGCCTATAAAAACCAAAAACCGCCAGCCACGAACACAGATGAGGTTTGAGCTTTTAAAAGATCCTTGTTTTAGGATATACGCCACACATACATCTACCAATGTCTTTCAAAAACTTGTTGAATTTTTGCAAGAACACAAAAGCTTTTTCACTCTTTCAATGGGTCTTTCTGAATTTCTTGCTGACTTTGAATTTGTCGGAGTATTTGAGGCTTTTGAAAAGGACATGCCAGATGACTATGTAAGCCTTTGCACACCAATTCCTTTAAGCTATTTAGATAGCAAAGCAGATACACCCCTAAGGATTGAAGCTGGAAAAAGCTACTTTAAAGAGAGAATGCCTCTTTACATGCTCAGGACAAGAGAAGTTATAAAATACGAAGACGTCATTTTCGAACCTACTGGAAAAGAACTTTTAGCAAGACCATCAAGTTATGTGGAGGTCCAAAATGGAGAGAACATCCTTTTGTTTTGATAACAAAAATTTGTCTGGCCTTTTTTCTCACCCCGGCAAAGACGGCGGTATAGAAGGCGCAAAGCCCTTAGAGGTTCATCTTGCAAACACCAGCATTTTAGCTAACTCCTTTGCTTCAGAGAAGAACATTGCACTTTGTTCAACAAAGTTTCTTTCCCAGATTGCAAAAATTACAGCCTTGCTGCATGACATCGGCAAGGCAACTTCTTTTTTTCAAACTTATCTTTTTGATAAAAAGAAACCAAAAACCAGATTATCGCGCCACTCTCTCATCTCTGCTATCTGTGTTTGGGGTACATTAAATAGGCTCATTGAAGAAAAGAAAATCCAAGAGGACAAAGCTTTTGAAGGCTTTACTGCGATTTTAGCATTTTTTGCTACTTTAAAACATCACGGTAATTTAGAAGCAGCATCAGATATGATATTGATCTCAGAAGATGATTTAGAACTTTGCTATGAGCAGATTGAGAATATTGACAAAGAGAAGTTTAATACTCTTATTTCTAATATTTTCACTCTTTACCCTGAAATTGAAATTGGTTTTTTGACAACAGATATCTTAAGAGAATTTGTAGACCTTGCAAAAGACTCAACAAAGCTTTTTAAGAAAGCCTTCAGAAAGCTTTTTGACACAGAGATGAAATTCTTTTTCATGCTAAATCTGTTGTATTCTATCCTCCTGGATGCAGACAAAACAGAGGCAATCTTTGGCACTTTGGTTGATATTCCAGAGCTAAACCTTTCTCACATCGACGTTGACAGTTTCAGGAGAAGAATTTTCAAGCCTGAAAACTTCGAAAATTCAATAAAAACCTTAAGAGACAGTGCTTTTGAAGAAGCAACAAATTGCGAGATTGACGAAAATAGACGTATCTACACCCTCTGTCTTCCAACAGGGCTTGGAAAAACTATCATCTCTTTTGCTTTTGCACTAAAACTCAGAGAACTTGCCCAGAAGAGATTTGACAGCAAATTTAGAATAATTTACTCACTTCCTTTTTTATCTATCATTGAGCAAAATTATAACGTCATCTCACAGATTTTGAGCTTTTGCGACCTTGACATAACCTCAGACATCATTTTGAAGCACCATCACTTAAGCGATATTGCCTACAAAACCAAAGATGGTCTTCAGAACAACCAAGAGGAAATCTTTGACAAAGACATTGCAAAACTTTTAATAGAAGGCTGGAACTCAAACATAATCGTCACCACATTTGTCCAGTTTTTGGAGAGTATTCTGACAAACAAAAACTCAAATATGAGAAAATTCCACAGAATTGCTAATTCAATTATCATTCTTGATGAGGTGCAGGCTATAAACTCAGAGTATTGGTTTTTGTGCAAGAATCTTTTTGAGAAGATGTGTAATAGCCTAAACTGCTACATAATCCTTTCAACTGCCACAATGCCGTTTATTGTTGACAAAAGTAGAGCCATCAGTATTGTAAAACCGGAGAACTATTTTGACAAACTTTGTCGAACAGAGTTGTATTTTGACAATAATTTCTCAAAAATAAAACTTGAAGAGTTTGTGGCAAACTTTGAGTTTGAAGAAGAAAAAACTTACCTTTTTGTCATGAATACTGTAAGCAGTGCAAAAAATTTGTATGAACTTATAAATCAAAGATTTCCTGACATGCAGGACGAAATTACAATTCTGACAACTCATATAATCCCAAAAGAAAGATTGAGAAGAATTGAGCAAATTAAAAATAAGAAATACAAAATTGTTGTATCAACCCAGCTTGTTGAGGCAGGGGTTGACGTTGACTTTGACCATGTTGTAAGAGACATTGCTCCGCTTGACTCAATCATCCAAGCAGCAGGAAGGGCAAACAGAGAAGGCAAAAAAGGAAAGAGCAAAGTAACAGTTGTTGAACTTGTATCTGATAGAGGAAGACTTTTTGCAACAGAGGTTTATGATAGTCTATTGATTGATGCAACCAAAAAGATTTTAAGTCAATTTCAAAAGGTTGATGAAAGTAAGTTTGCAGAGCTAATCTTTGAGTATTACAAAGAACTTGCAAGACGCGGCGTGATTGAAACAAGCAGCGACGATAAGGGAACATCACAAAAATTTCTTGAGGCAATTTACAGACTTCTTTACACCTCATCCGACTCTGACTCAGCTGCAATCGGAAGTTTTAAACTCATCGAGGATGAACCTTACAAAATAGATGTATTTGTTGAGGCAGATGAGGAAGCAAAAATTATCTGGCAGAGATTTGTAGAAATTCGTGAGATTAAAGACTTTTTTGAAAGAAAAAAGAGGTTTTTGGAGATTCGCAAAAGTTTTTACGACTACGTCATCTCTGTGCCAAAGACAGACAATATCCCTGCTAATTTTGAAAATCTTATACTCTATGTGCCGCACAGCCAGCTCAACGACTTTTATGACCTGATGACAGGTTTTAAAACAAAGGGAGAAAGCTACCTGAGTTTTTAATACTTTTTTGCTTTCTCCCTTGTCTTACCTGTAGGTTTTTATAGACTTTTCAGAGGGTAAAAATAGTAGCGAAAAAACAACTTATATTAACAAAAAGGCGGTGTTTTGCATGGGAGTTATTTTTGGAATTATTATTCTTATCCTTCTTGCGCCTATACTTATTCCTCTTTTATCAATTGCCCTTGTTCTATCATATTTAATAGGTTGTTTTTTCATCGGTCTTTTAAAAGGGATATTCAGAAACTTTTTTTAATCTCATCTCTTCTTCTGAGTAGCTTTTCAAATACTTTTAGCGCTGAATTAAAAAGTATTTTGAATGAGTCAATATCTTCTAAATAGTTTTGATTGCTGCGAGATGATGAACCATGCACTGCAGCGTTCCTAACATATTCTAACTCTTTTAGTATTTCTGCTTCCTCTTGGTCTTTGATTAGTCTATTTGAATTTGCATCAGATCCAACATTCTTTATTTCATTTCTTAGTTTATCTCGTGCCTCTTCACGTGCATCGTAATTCATATTGTCTTTTATATTATATACATCTGCAAAAAGTACAATTGTTGCTTCATAAAGAAGAATCAAAGCCTTGAGATACTGTTTTCTTTCATAGAAAAACTGAGATCTTTTGTACATTCTCTGAAAGAGTTTTTCCTGCCTGTTCATTTCACAAAATTCTCTGTACATTATCTCAACTATTTCTCTTTCATAAGCATGCTCAGCTGTATTTAGTTTATCCTCAAGCCCTTTTATTATCTCTTCAATCTCTCTTCGTGGCTGGCGGTTCATCTCCAGCCTGAAATATGTCTTCTCTTTGTTGCCAAAACCAAGTTGATTCAAAATGGGCACAAAGTAGCCAGAATTTTCAAAGGTAGCCATCGCCTCAATCATTTTGACCAGTTTGTCTATAAAAGAAATTTCAATTACAGGGGATTGTTCACCCCCAAGCTCTGAAAAATATTCCTTCATATCGTGTGCACCATAGAATATTCTTATGTTGTTTATCTTTCTCAAATACTTCAAAAGCATTATACCATAGGAAAAAACAATAGGAATGTTCCTAAAGGCGTGCGTCATGTCAAAAATTACATTGTGGGCACCATCTTTATCAAGCTCTTTCAAAAGTATGTCAATGCCTTTACCAAGTTCAACTGGCTCTATTTTATGAAACTTAAGGCTTGGTACGTACTTTGTTAAAGTATTTTGCCACTCTAAAAGCGTTTGCTCTGAAATACCTTTCTTTTCTTCTTCATACACTTTCAAGCACATCTCAGTTATGCCTTCTGAGCTTTGTACATCATGGGGAAGAATTTGGTAAAGTTCTGACCACGCTGATTTATTAGTGCCAATTATAATAAACTTGTCAATGTTTATGCTCTCAACGTTTCTAAGATATTCATATAGGGCAATACCAAAAAAGGCTGTCTTTGACGCTGTATATCTTTTATTCTTTTTTTTGTCAGGATTAAAAACGTATTCAGTTTGTTCATAACCCACTGTTTGGTCCTTTTTAAGTCGACCCTTGCCTATTACGGAAATTAGGATATTCGAGGCTTTGTGTACATTCACCTTTAAAAACCCCCTTGATTATAGCTATTCATCTAAACAAAATTATAAACCAATTTTTCCTTTTTTTAAACGCTTCTCGCTCTTCTTTTTGACAAAATTCGCAAAAAAATTAAATTCTGCTTTTGCACAATATAGTTATAATTAGTTATTCTTGTAAACAATATGACTCCTAAATATCATCTACAGGGGTGATTGAGATGAATTTCTTTTTGCCGAAATACAACTTTCTGCTTATTTTATGATTATGCATATAATACATTAATTTTACGATTATATATTCATTTTGACCAAAAGTCACTTCCGTCGACCTCCGGTGCAAAATTTTTGAGTTTTGATTTGGATACGGTTTAATTTCGATATAGCAAGGCTTTGGCTTGATTTCTGGCAACAGCTGGATAGACGAAAGGGATTGATGAGGGTTTAGCTCTTGAATCTTCTGATTTGAGCAGCACTTTGATATAATGTACTGATATAAAAACATTGACACCTTTGCATAAAGTTGATATAATGAAATCAAGCATTTGAACGTGTTTGTAGCCTGCCCTTTGGGGATTGAAACGTTTTTCTTTTAGATTGCAATGTCTCTTCCGGTATGAAGGTTTGTAGCCTGCCCTTTGGGGATTGAAACCAGCTGACAAAAACATAGCAAAGGATTACAAAGAGTTTGTAGCCTGCCCTTTGGGGATTGAAACCGCTTTGAATTCTCACGCAGTACATAGAAAAGCAACCAGTTTGTAGCCTGCCCTTTGGGGATTGAAACCAGCGATACGTTGTTGCTGTGTTCTCCCTGCACCAGGTTTGTAGCCTGCCCTTTGGGGATTGAAACACAAAATGAAGCTTTTTGTCTTCATCAACATACCAAGTTTGTAGCCTGCCCTTTGGGGATTGAAACGAGAAAAGCTCATCCAATGAAGCTATACCATTCATGGTTTGTAGCCTGCCCTTTGGGGATTGAAAAAGAAATGGAACTTGTTAACTGATCTTTAAGAATTGGAACAATCTCAAAATGCCAAACAAAAGCATAAATGTTTGTGGTATAATTAAATTGGGTAAAAAACAAAAGAAAATCAAAATCTTTGTGTGCAGGCTGGAGAATTTCACCCAAAAAGCTTTAAAAGCGGAGTGAAGAAGTTTTGAACAGTGAACTTCCATCGATGGAACATGACACTACCTTTAAATTCCTACTCAAAGACAAAAAAGAGCTGTTACTTCTTGTCAAAGATATACTCAAGTACAAATGGGCAGAGGAGATAGAAGAAGAATCTATAGAATTTGATGACAGCGAATTTGTAACACAGCACTTTTCGCAGCTGCGAGCCGACATTGTAGCTAAAGCAAAACTGAAAAACAGAGAAATGTATTTTTACATCTTAATTGAGAACCAATCAACAGTAAGAAGAGATATGGCCCAAAAGATACTAAAGTACATGGTAAGCCTGTGGTGGAATGAACTTAGCAAAGGAGTAGAAAACTTGCCTCCTGTTATACCCATAGTGGTATACAACGGAATCAAGGAAAAATGGAATATTTCGACTGACTTAATGGAGGCATTTGAGACTTTTAAAGATGATGTATTTAGATACAGAGTAGTTGATGTATTTGAGATAGATGTTAAAAAGATTTTGGAAGAAGAAAAAGATTTGCTGACACCTATAGTATTTTATTTAGAGCAGGTAAGAGAAGACAGGGATGAGCTTATAAGAAGGCTTTTAGAGGTTGAGAAGAATTTAGAGAAGCTAAGCAAAGAGAACATAGATAGATTTTTAAGGTGGGTGTATTACATTATAAGACCGAGGTTATTGGAAGAGCAGAGAGAAGAGTATGAAAGGGTAGTAGAGAGAGTCAAACAAGGGGGTGCTGAGAAGATGGGTGATTTTGTATCTAATGTAGCAAGACTTCTCGATGAAGCAAAAACAAAAGAATTTAACCTTGGGCTTCAACAAGGACTACAGCAAGGACTGCAGCAAGGACTTCAGCAAGGGTTTCAGCAAGGTTTTGAGCAAAGCAGAATAGAAACAGCTGAGAGGATGATTTTAAAAGGTTACAAAGATGAGGAGATAGCAGAGATTACAGGACTTTCGCTTGAGAGAATAAAAGAACTTCGTGCAAAGCATAGAAATTGATTGAAATTTTGAAAAATATCCTTTTGCCACAAGCGTTTTTGGTGCTGCTTGTGGCTTTTATTGTTTTAGCAAGCAGCAGTAGAATAGAGATTTCACTTTTTGAGTTATTATTCAAAAGACAATTTATATTATTTCATTTTGACCAAAAGTCATATCTGTCGACCTCCGGTAGAAAAATTTTGAGGTTTGATTTGTATGCGGTTTCAATGCTGAGGCATGTAGGATTGCTTGATGTTCTGGTACCAGCTGGATAGACGGAAGGGTTTGAGGTGGCTATATAGCTTGATTTTTCTGACTTGATGTGAGTTTTCCACAGATGTTTTGATATAAAAACATTGACAGGGGTGTATAATGTTGATATAATAAAATCAAGCTATTTGACGTGTTTGTAGCCTGCCCTTTGGGGATTGAAACGGTATTCCAGCTGTTGAATACATTCCACCCCATGTCTTGTTTGTAGCCTACCCTTTGGGGATTGAAACATTTATACGACACTATGGCATAAACATAATAAACATGTTTGTAGCCTACCCTTTGGGGATTGAAACGCCTCTTGTTGTCCTGATATCGGGAATGACATACAGTGTTTGTAGCCTACCCTTTGGGGATTGAAACCTTGTTCACCTATATCAAGAAGTTTGAAAAGCCTATGTTTGTAGCCTACCCTTTGGGGAGTGAAACGCAGATCTTTTACTTCTCATCTTGGATAAGAAAATATGTTTGATATTATCCTTTTCATTTGTTATAATGTTTCTTAGAAAACTCTTCAGGTGAAAATAATGAATAACCTGCTTCCTCACAACATAAATGACCTGGAGTACAAATACATATTCTCTAACAAAAGCATCTTCCTCAGGTTTTTAAAAAGACTTGATGAGATTGGGGTATTCAAAAATCTTACAGAAGACCAGCTTGAAAGAATTGACAAAAGTTATGTTTTGCCAGACTTCTCTGAACAGGAAAGTGACATCCTCTATAAAGTCAATTTAAAAGAGAAAGAGATTATCTTTTACATTTTGTTTGAACATCAATCAACAGTTGACCATTCAATGTCAATAAGGCTTTTGTTTTACATCACAGATATATACAGAGACTATGTCAAAGATTTTGACAAAGGGGAAATAAGGAAAAAGGGATTTACATTGCCGGCAGTTGTGCCGATAGTGTTTTACGACGGGGAAGACAGGTGGACAGCTACAAGAAGGCTGAGGGAGAAGATTTTAGGATTTGAGGAGTTTGGAAATTGCGTAATTGATTTTGAGTATATATTGATTGACTTAAACCAAGCAGAAAGCATTTTGCAAGTGAAAGACATACTGAGCTTAATATTGAAGCTCAATAGGATTAAGAGATATGAGGAGTTAGAGAGGTTATTTTTGGAGCTGAGAGAATATTTATGGGGGGCAGAGGAGAAGGAGATAGAGGTGTTGAAGGTGTGCTTGCCAGTTGCTTTGAGGGAGCTTGAGGAGATAGAAGTTGAGGCTGCCAAAAGAGCGATTGATGAGACTGTAAGAGGGGGTGAAAAAGCTATGCCACTATTTCAGAATTTGAGAAAGATAAGAGAAGAGTTGATTTTTGAAGGATTACAGCAAGGAATTCAGCAGGGAATTCAGCAGGGAATTGAGCAAGGTATTAGGCAGGGATTTGAGCAGAGCAAGATAGAGACAGCTGAGAGGATGATTTTAAAAGGTTACAAAGATGAGGAGATAGCAGAGATTACAGGACTTTCGTTTGAAAAGATAAAAGAGCTTCGTGCAAAGCACAGAAACTGATTGAAATTTTAAGATGTGTGGGGGCTGTTCAAAAAGATGAAGTAGCAGCCCTTTTACTTTAGACTTAGAAATTGCAAGTTATGTTTTTAGGCTTTCTTTCTTGTTTTAACAAAGCCTACTTAGGTTGAAAGATGCCTTTTAAATTTTATTCAAGTTTTAATTTCCCTCATCAAAGTATTGTTTTAGCTCACATTTTTTAAGGTGTTGCTGTTCCACCATTTATATATCTCTTCAAAAATAATCTGCACATATCTTTATATACCTGTCCAAGAAAACGATTCATAAAAGATTTTATCCTTAAGCTCTTTAAAATTCTAAGCAGGATAAAAACAAACGTTAACATTTAACATTTGTCATTTAGTTCAATTTTAATAACGAACGTAGTATAAGCCAAATTTCCTTTTTAAAAACTGCATCGGACTATATATATATATTTGCAAGATTTATGAATAAAATTGTTATTTTGACTAAAAGTCATTTCTGTCGATCTCAGGTGCAAAAATTTTGGGGTTTAATTTGGATACGGTTTTATTTAGATGTGGTAAGGCTTTGACTTGATTTCTAGCAACAGCTGGATAGACGGAAGGGTTTGATGGTGTTTTACACCTTGAATTTTCTGATCTGAGTGTCATTTTGATATGATGTACTGATATAAAATCATTGACATCTTTGCATAAAGTTGATATAATAAAATCAAACATTTGAACGCGTTTGTAGCCTGCCCTTTGGGGATTGAAATTCTTTTTGTAAAATTTCCTCTAAATAATCTTGTGCGGTATTCATTTCTGCATAACACAAATAGACACAAATACAAACACATGTTCAAGTGCAAGAGTTTTAACTCAGATTTTCAAAAAGAATTGATGAAATTGGAGCATTGAAACAGTATTGCAAGCTGTGAAGAGCAGGATTACAACGAAGAGCCAGAGTTTTTTGAAGATTATCATTATGACGATTATTAATACGAAAATGATTATGACATGTCCAGCGAAACGGATGATATTATAGATGATATAGATTTCTGGGATTCTTTTGACTATGAGTGGGATTAGAGATGCCAATATTTATTTTCTCTAAATCAGATAAGAACATATATAAAAAGAGGCACTTTAAAAAGTGCCTCTTTTTATTTTGAAAAGCAGATATGCCTCAAGAATCAATTTCATTTCAAAATATAAATCTCATTAATACTTTGGGTGTCTTGGATTGCTTCTTGGTTTTAAAACAATTTCGTATGATTTATCGTTTTGCCGCAGTATATTTATCAAAATCTTTTTGTTTA
Organism: Caldicellulosiruptor changbaiensis; assembly: GCF_003999255.1. Classification (GTDB taxonomy): domain Bacteria; phylum Bacillota; class Thermoanaerobacteria; order Caldicellulosiruptorales; family Caldicellulosiruptoraceae; genus Caldicellulosiruptor; species Caldicellulosiruptor changbaiensis. Next base: position 87,900 of record NZ_CP034791.1, on the reverse strand, counting down.
TTTTACTGTAATTATTCTTCTGAATTACTATAAAATCCACTAATTCCATCAACTGTTTATATTCACTTTCCATGTTTTGGATGAGTAATTCCATTTTTCTCTTCATATAATTGTTTGTCTGCATAAGTTTTTGATATGATTCCTGCTGAATTTTAAATATCTCTTCCATCCTTATTCTATTTTCATCGAACCAATTGTTTGTCTCCTGCATTAAATTATTAATATTTTTATTCAACTCATTAATTAGATTTTTTGAAGTCTCGAAAAATTGTGAAAAAGACTCTTCAGTTCTTGAAACGACTTCTTGAAAATATTTCTGTATTTTTTCTATTTCATTTAATTCTCTTTCTTTAAACTCAATTGCTCCTTTTTCCATACTTTTTGTTACTTCTATGATTGATATCCCAATTGCATTTAGCTTCTCTAATGTTTCACTTGTTTCTGCATAAAGTTTGACTTTTTCCAACGTTTTAGATAGAAGTTCAAGCACTTCATTGAACTTAACCAATAACTCCACTATTTTATGCACATCATCATAAAGTTTTTCAAAACTCTCTGCTATCTCAGTTATCTTGCTGTTTGCATCCATTTTATTTTCCCCCATCAATTATTTTTAGCATTTCTGCTGAATAGTTTATGTAAAAATCTATGTCATTGAAAAGGTTTTTAATTTTTTCGCATTTCCCACTGAAATATTTATGATACAATTGAACAATCTCTCTGTCGTCAAATTTGCTTAAAAGTCCTGGCCATGTTATATTATATTCATTCATATCTTCTTTCAAAATGTCTTCTCTGTTGATATAATTTCCAGCCAGAATTTTTGCCTTTATCATCTTTTCATAGCATAGAGCCTTAAAATAATATTTTGCTGCCTCTTCAAACTCTTCAATTTCCAAAAGTCTATCTCCAGCTTTTTCATATCCTGTTGCTTCTGCCTGTAGCTTTATTCGACATCTCAGAACATCCTTTTCGCTCCCGAGTTTTTCATAAGCTGAAATAGCTTCTTTCAGCATTTCTTTTTGTTCTAACATTCTTGCATACTGATACCTTTCTTCTATCGAACTGATTTCCAACATTTTTTCATCAATTTCAAGAACATCAGAATACCATATATATCCCTTTAAAGCCTCAATAATATCAATATAAGGATTTTCTTCCATAATTATTAGCCATCTTTTACATCTTGTAATAGCAACATAAAACAAATTAAAAAAGTATCTGTATTTTGAAATTCTTTTGGCTACTCCAGAAAGTATATCCATCCATACATCTTCATGTTTTGATATCAAATTTAAACAAATAACATAATTGAATTCCAATCCCTTTGCCTCATGCACAGTAAAGGTTTTTTCTAAAATATTGTATTTCGATGCTATCTTATTCTTTGTATCTTCATCTTCAACAACCAAAACTGAACTTTTAGTTGTAGAGACAAATTCAACAGCCTTTTCTAAATTGTTTTTATCAAGCGGAACAATCCACGGTTTTTCCCCGCTTCTTATACTGACTTCAAGTATGTCATCAGAAAGCGCACCAATATATTTTTTCCTAAACTCACACATTTTGTTGGCAAGTGCAACTATCTGCTCTTGACTTCTGTAATTCTTTTTAAGACAAAATTCTTTGAAGTTGACATCTATGCAAGAAAAATAATTAGCAACTCTCCCAAAACTAAAGAACGTAGGATTTATAATTTGATGTACATCTCCTGTTGCAATTATATTCTCCTTGTTCTTTACAAGATTAATTAATGCATATATTTCAACTTCGCTCAAATCTTGAATTTCATCGACAAGCAAAAAATCGAATTTTTCAATTTCATTTCTCTTTATTTTTTCTATAACTATGAGAGCTAAATCATCTTCATCAAACAGGTTAGATTCCTTTAACCATTCATTGTATTTCAAGTAGATCTGATATATCTCTTTTCGGTCTTCATATGAAAAAATAGAATAATCTTCTGGCAATTCAAGATAATATTCTTCATCAAGTCCTGACTTTGCTGTATCAATTAAATTATGAAGTCGATAAAAATATTTTTTCAAGTTTTCTATTACCAAAATCTCCCTTTCACCTTTGTACCCTTCTCTGTACAGTTCTTCTTTGATCTCATTTAAACTTTTTTGTGTATGTAATATCCACCTGTCAGAATGCCTTTTTATGTATCCCTTTTTTTCAAAAAATTCTGCTATCCGATCATCTAAAAATTCAACTGGGATTGCCCTGTCTCTAATCCAATTTATACCCATACAACCTTTTATTATCCCCTTAATTTCTGTCCATACATCAATATAGTGGAACTTATAAAATCGACCAACAGTGTTCATGTACCACTGCTTGAACCTGTTCAAAGTAACAACCCTATCCATGCTTATACCTGTGGTCCTGAGTAAAAAGTCAATTAAAGAGTAAAAATAAATCTTGCTTTTATCATACTTCCAGTATTTACTATAAATATTTTCAGCTCTATCTCTTAGATAGGATGTGTATGTGAAATACCCTACCTTTAATTTGTCTCCTGCCAGCATTCCTAATTTGTGTAGCAAAATTGTTGTCTTGCCTGAACCAGCACTTCCCTTTACAATTGTTGCCAATGTCGAGTTTTTAAGACATTCATACTGTTCATCATTTAGATAATAAAGATATTCCTCACTATCATCTTCTATAAGATACTTCATAAACTGGTCTGAAATTACTATATTCATCTCTTGATTGACACAGAATTTATAGTTTTTGTATAAAGCATTAATTTCATTATCAAACTCATCTTCCGAAGTCCACATCTCAATTTTTAAATCTTCTTCTATCTTATTAGCATTGATGCTTTCAATTCTCCTGGCTTTTATAATTTGACTGTCATGATTGCAATAATCTATCAAAACTATAGCATTTTTGAATTCTTCTCTTAAATCCTCAATATCCGATCCAAACATAAACAAAACTCTTTCATTGGTATTCAAACGAAACTTAAAGATAGGTTCTCTACATCCTTTTATTTTCCTTATGTACAAACTATTTCTCAACTCTTCTTTCCCTATCTGCTGAATTTCCCTGGCAAAAGATAGAATCTTGAGTATTTTCTTCTTATTCTTCTCTTTCTTCATCTTTTTCATCATCTGGTCTCTTACAAGGAGCATCTGAAAATCATCCTCTGCTAAATTTTCACCGCAAACTACTCAAAAGAAATCTGTTGTAGATTAGAAGACCTTTTAGAATTTTTATTAACATAACTTTTATAAAATTCTACATCCAGTATATCAGGAAATAATTTTCTTTTATAAAACGAAACGTACAGAGCTGCTGATCTTGCCTGACAGTTGTATGACTTTTCAGGATTGAACTCTATATCAGTAAATGCTTCATAGCTAATAATCTTTTCAGCCAATTCCTTATTATTATACAAAGCATTTATATAAAGCCAATCATAAAATAATGTTTTCGGTTCTAATTCCCATTTGGTTTCATTATATTTAAAGTAAATTAATTTGCCGCTATTTCTTAATCTGCTGTCCTTTTTTGCTTCGATTGGTGTTTTTTCTAACAGGTCTAAATATTGAACATTTCCTTCAAAAACTTTACTTGCCTGAAACACATTTTCAACAGGAACTAATTTCTTAAGTGGCTCATAGTAAATTTTAAGATTAAATGCGCTTAGTTCAACACCAAGTTTATTATTTGATTTTGTTGAGATCTCCAGAATATTCTTAGACCCAAACTCTTTTATAAAATTTTTATGAAGGGATTCAATACATTTTTGCTTCTGTGATAAGGAAAAACCTGCATACCACTCAAATTCAACATCTACAACTTTCACCAACTCTTCTTCCTCAGGGTCAGTTGACAAAAATACAGGTCTTACAGCCATATTAAATCCTCTCCTCTCCAATAATTAAAGTCAAACCTTGGTCTAAAATACTTGACATCAACAATTACCATTTCATCATTCAAAGATAATGTATTCAATATATATTCCCTGTCTTCTTCTTTTTCCACAACTATTTTCCTTATATACTCAGGTTCTATAATATCAAAAACTAAAACCTCTGCCTGAGGATCTGTTGTGAAATAAGAAGGCAGCCCAATTTCTTTTCTTAGCTTTTCATCTCCAAACATATCATTAAAAGCCTGTATAGTTTTTCTATACTGCAAAGATGTTGAACTCATTTGATTATTCGCAGCATTGGTTCTGTTAAACGCACAATCTTTTTTCCATATAATACTTGGATCTAACAAAATAATTACCCATCGCTCAGAAGGATTATTTATCCTTACTTTATAAAACATTCTATAATTCGGGAAACTAATTGATAAACTTGAAGCATCTAAACATTTATCATATCTGCTGCTATCATTAATGCAAGCAGAAATTTTGTATTTATCATGATATCCTACAGGAATAATTCCATTTGTCATTATGCTTTTTAAATTTTTCAAATTAGTAAAATGGACAAGATATTCTATTTTCCTTTCTTCGACAGATTCTTTTAATCTTATTCTCCTTTCTTCAACACTTATATCCCTAAACTCCAAATATGAAGTTTTTTCCTCTTCTTCTCCTTCATACCTATTAGCTTTTGTTAAATCCCCAATATCGTTTAATTCATTTATATAATCAGATGGCTCATTATTTTCAAAATTTCTATTTTCCTCTTTTTCCTGTTGTAATAAGTCGTAATTAAAATCTTCATATTCCTCATAATTTTGCTTTAACGTAAAGTAATCTATTTCAAAATATTTACCCAGAAGACCCTTCAACAAATCATAATCTAATTTTGAAATTTCAATTCCTTCCTCAACCAAAAAATATATATACTCATTTTCAATTTTACCAGAATGAAGTAGAACCAGATACAAAAGACTAATAATTTTTAACTTTAGAACGTTTATAGCATCTATTTGGTCTCTAAAATTTTCTTCAATGTATATCTTGATTTTATCATACACTTCTTTTACCAAAATTTCACTGCTACATAATAGTAAATTACTCAGTTCAATCAAGCGTTCAACTTCCTGACTTGTAAAAAGTCTTTTTCTAATTTCATTAATTTCTTTTATTATATTGTTAATTGAATTCTCCTTTTCTCTTGCTTTTTTGATTTTATCTTCAATTGTCTTCTTTTTTTCTTCAATTATATTAGCTATAGAATTATATTCCTTTGTACTTTCTTCAAATCTAAGTCTTTCACTGGCAAATTCTTTTTTAATTAAATCTAATTCAGTATCTATTTTTTTAATCCTCTCTTTTATTCTTTTTATCTCTTCACTCCACACTTTTATATGATTTTCATTATCAGAAATCCTGTCAAGTGTTTCCCGACACAACTTTGAAAAATCTTTTGCCTGCCCTGTTTTCACTCCATCAATTATTTTTTTCAAAAAAGCAATATTACCTGTAATATTATCGAAAAATTTTGTCATCTCTTTTTTGAAATAAAGTTTGCTTTTTTCGCTTTCATATTTTTTCCTGAGTATAGCATTCTCTTCTCTTTTCGTAGTAATCAATAATATCAGTTCTGTTTTTTTATTAAATAATTTCTCTTTTTCAATTAGTAAACTTTGACGTTTTTCTTCTAAAATTTTAATTCTATTTTCATGTTCTTGCTTCAAAACTTGATTTTTCTTTATGATCTGGTCGTACCTTCTCGTAATCTCATTCAACTCATTTTGTTGATTTGTTATATTTTCAAAAATCTTATCTTTTTCTATTTCTTCAATACCAAGCCTTTCTTCAAGTTCTTTTATTTTATTCTCCAGAGAAATATTATTATAAATTATTTCGTTTACCTTATCAGCTATTTTCTTTAACCTTTTTATATTACCTGTTTTCGAAATAGAAACATCTTCTACTTTGTTATACCCTCTCCTGATTATCAGCTCATTAATATTAGATATAATATCTTTGATCCACTGTCCATAACACTGCTTTAGCTTCTTGTAAAAATCCTGTTCATAAAATAACTTCGAAATTTCTTTATCATCAACGGTATATTTACATCTGCCAAAATAATCATCCAGCGGTTCTTCAAATAATTGATCTATATTAATTCCATATTTATACAAAACATCAAGATAAAATACTATCAGAGAACCAGCAGATATATCATCAATTCCGCTTAGTTTTGCAAATTCCAAAAAAGATTGTTCCTCACTTTGTTCTGAAAAAATAATCCATATTTTTTTATTCTCCTCAGATTGTAAAATTATATTTTCAATTCTCTCCATCAGACTTTCATATGGGGAACTTTTTTTCATATTTTCCCAACTCCCATACAATAGCCTTATGACCAGGTTTTGTCGTTCTATAACTTTTTAATTGTGCGATGACAGACTATAACTAATTTAAAAATTTCATTAAATCCAAATTTTTTATCGTATATTATTAGCTTGTTGAATAAAACTGATTAACAGAAAAGACAATAAATAGATATATATAAAAAGCCATCCTCCTTGAGGTAAAATTATTGTAAGAGAAGACTAAAAACACCTAACTAAGGAGGATGGCAATGACTAATTTTATTAAAACACAAAATCAAAAATTTTTAAAGATACTTATGACAATTGAGAAAGTAATAAAAGCCTCGGGATTAAAGATAAAAAGCAGTAGAAGAGGAAGACCAAAGAAGTTTAAGTTAAGCCATATAGTAGCTTGTTTTGTTTACAAAGTCAAAAACAAGATAAACAGCTTCAGAAAATTAGAATACAAGATAAACGAAGATGAAGAATTTAAAAAAGCTATAGGGATAGAGAAGAGCCCCCGATCATTCATATTTTTCGAAATGGGCAAAGATAATTGAAGAAGAATATATAGAAGGAATAGCAAGAATTTTAGTGAGAGAAATAGATCCGCAGACAAAAATTTGTGCTATAGATTCAACACCTTTGAGAAGCTCGAGGGGTGACAAAGAAGCAGGAATAGGAGTATGTATTAGTTTAGGTTTTTACAATGGATATAAATTACATGTAATAGCAACAATTGGAGATGAGGTTATACCAATAATATGGCGGTTGACACGTGCAAATGTCCATGACAGTAAAGTAGTAGGACTTTTGTATGAAGCTAAGATATTTGGACCTGAAGTGATATTAGCAGATGCAGGTTATGATTGTGCGAAGTGGTTTGAGGTGGCAGATAGACTTGAGATAAAGTTTGTAGCGGCGGTAAATAAGAGAAATAGTAAGGATTTCAGTAATGTAAAAAATATTTTGAGGATAAAAAATATAGAATTTTTAAGAAGTGAAGAAGGACAAAGGTTATATAAGCAAAGGACAAAAATAGAAAGATTATTTGGGAAATTAAAAGGAGAATACAATTTAGAACAAGTAAGGTTAAGAGGTTTTAGAACATATAAGAAGCATGTAGACTGGATAATGATTACTTATTTGATAGAGGTCTATATTCAAAAAATTGAAAACTGTAAATTTTCTTTTAAATACACGTGGAATAATTTGTAATCCTATATAATAACATTAATGGTATAATTATTTATTCAACAACTTAAATATAGTTATAATTAGTTATTATTGTTAACAATATAACATCTAAATATCTTCAACAGGTGTAATTTAAATATATTTCTTCCTGCTGAAAAACAACGTGTGCTTATTTTATGATTATGCACATAATACGTTAATTTTACGACTATATATTAATTTTGACCAAAAGTCACTTCCGTCGACCTCCGGTGCAAAATTTTTAAAAGCTGATTTGTATTCGGTTTCATGTATGTGGGACATAGGTTTTAATGGTTTGCTGGCAGCAGCTGGATAGACGGAAAGGGTTAAAAGGCTTCTTTTCTTTGATGCACCTTAGTTTGTGTTGATTTTGAGGGAATGTATTAAAATAAAAACATTGACAGAGGTGCACAAAGTCGATATAATAAAATCAAGCTTTTCAAACTGTTTGTAGCCTCCCCTTTGGGGATCGAAACTTGATGGCTTTCATCAAAAAAGCGAAGTGATAAAAGAGTTTGTAGCCTCCCCTTTGGGGATCGAAACAGAAGCAACTCAAACCCTGATAACTCAAACCCTGAGTTTGTAGCCTCCCCTTTGGGGATCGAAACCGTAACAGACTAAATCTTAACATGGTAGATTTAAATATTAATCAGAATATATACAATAATGAGGGAAGTAGGTGATTAATTTGAATCCATTATTAGCTGTATTAATCATTTTTGCTGGTGCTTTTATAGCTGGTATGATAGGTGGGTTAATATCTGGTATTAAAGAATTGATAGATTGGATCAAAAGAAAATAGTTTCAGGGAGGTTATGTGATAGTGAAGTTTGTTGAGGATATCAATTTTGATTTTAAAGATGTCATGGATGGTTTGTAGCCTCCCCTTTGGAGATTGAAACTTGGACTACCAAATCCACTTGCTTTTGTTCCAGCTTTAACTTCTTCTATCTCCCTTGTCATAAATGTCCATACATTCTCAGTGAGTACATTGGTTATCATTAACGTCTGATGAGCATCGACTATATCAATACCATAAATAACCATATAAGCTGTTGCTCCATATTCATTGGCAAAGAAAATAAACAGGTCAAACGGTGGTAATTCATCAGCTCTTAAGTTAGGAATATCAACAAGATATTCAACCCTTTTTCGTATATCCTCTACCAGGTTTTCCTTCAACAGTGCCCAGTAGATACTTCCTGCAATCGTAACTCCACCACGTGCTACACCCTTTGGTGATATCCTACCCAGTGTTCTTACAGGTATCTTCTCTCTGTAAATAGCATATTCTATACCCTGTACTTGTCCTATCACAAATGGCTCTGTATTTGGAAACTGTATAAATGCAACAGCATCCGTACCAGAAAATGATATATACTTTCGCTCAACCTCATATATGTTAGACTTGTAGCTTGTTTTTTTGGTGGATGATGTTGTTTTACTCTGCGTTCCTACATATGCATCCTTCACAAACATTGTTTACTTCCCACCTCAACTATGTATATACATGAGATTTATGACAAAAAATAAAGACCACTACGGTCATAAAACCGCAGTGGTCACGTTGCTATTTTACTGGATTTACTCAACATATACTGTAGCAATAGACAAAACATTGTTGTACTCATCATAACTAAACATCCAGTATTGCTTGTTTGTAACAGTTTCATTTATAGCCTTCTCAACTTTTTTGTAGTTTACATAATGCTTACTACCTTTCACTATATCGGCCTTGACAGAATAACTTTCCATTACGTAGGGATTTTCTATTGTTACTGTCCCATCTTTTGAAGTTGTAATTGTCAAACCAAACATCCTTTCAAGTTCCTTTACCTCAATACAAGGTTGGTTGTTCTGTAGAATGTAGTCCGATATCTCACCAAGCGTTCCCATCTTCCTGAAAATAAAATCAACATTCGAACTTCTAACTACCAATTTCTTGTTCTGAGATCCAAACTTAACCTTAGGATATATCTTGAATATCTGACCTGCAAAATCTATAATGTACATACTTTCATCCTTGTTCACAAACACATCCCTTAATCCACCAACAGGTTTCTTACCTTTTACCTCCCTTATCTCTCCTTCTGGTGCATTAAGCCAGTAAACTACTTCATGAAATACTGGAAACAAATGACCATCAACTGCCAGTACAGGATTATCGTCTCTTGTTAAATCAAAAAATGTATCCATACTATCCTTGTCAAGTCTAAATATTCCTATACCACCATAATCACTGTCGTAAAGAAAATTATATACCCTTCCATACTTCTGATCTATTACAGGAAGAATATTGCCAGTTGCATATCTATTGGGTGAAAAAATCCAACCATGAATATCAAAAGTACTAAGATTGTTACTTAACGTACTATTGTTTATATACTTCGATTTCGGTATTACCTTCTTAATTGCTCCTATTGAATATGTGATAATAGAATTGTTAACTAGATAATCTCCGGCTTTGTCATTATATCCTATAGTATAAAAGTCCGCCTTTGAAAGTATATCTTTAGCCATGACAACTTTGTTTAAATCTGTATCAAAAACTTCATTTGTTTGAGTATCAATAAGCAATTTTCCAATATATAGAAATCTATCGTTATATTTCATAAACTTTGGATAAAACAAGGTTGAAGGTTTGTACATGTATCCATAAGGTACCCCATTGATATACTTTACATCATCTCTCATTACAAATAGTTTATCATCATACTTTGTCACTATGTTTCCATTATCGTCAAGTCTGGGTTTTTCTTCAAAAAATGCAAAATCAAAATAGTGATTATCACCTTTACTCAAAACCATCTTTTCTTCTTTGGTTTTCAAATTAATTTCATATACTATATCAACCATGGCATAACTTCTTCGTTTCACGTCATAATAAAATGAAACACTGTATACAGGTTCAACAATCGTAAAGTACACATATAACTTATTACCTGTTAAAAATAAACTGTTAATACGCATATTGTTTATCGAATATTTAACAGTCTTTTCTATTAATGATGGATTATCAAGATATTTCTGGAAATATTTTGGGTCTATTCTATCATATTCAACTCCAAATCTTGCATGATTATAAATCGAATTATATAAAACATTCTTCAAATTACTTGAATTCTTGAAGTTAAAAATGGTTTCAACTTGTCCATTCGAAATTTTCCTTATCAGAAAAGCATCTCCTACATATATACTATTACTATTCTCATCGTTAAATATAGCTGTTGGATAAATAAATGATGATTTTGATAATGGACCATCTACACATTTTCCAAGTCCACCACAAATATATTCCATTACAAAAGGTGTCGGTTTTATAATAGGAGTGAAATTCGTATCAACTGCAAATACAACAACATTTACAAGTAATAAGGTTAAAACGATAATAATACTTATCTTCTTTTTCACTAGCAACACCTCCTATCTTTAATTATACCCAGATTCCGAAAAAAGTAAAAGCGGGCTTTAACACCCGCTTTAGTCATATCCCTTCAACAACAGGTTTAGGAGTAATTAAAGTATAATCATCTTTAGCTTCTCGTGTGTAAACACCTTTCATGATTGGAGAAATTCTTCTTGCAACATACGTCAAGTCTCTTTCCATAACAATTGTGTCAACTGATACGCCAGATGCTTCATTCAAAATTTCACAGTCATAAATCTTCATAAACGCTGCTTGACCATATTCATTTGCAAACGTGATTGTTACATCAAACGGCGGTATCATATCAGCATAGATTATATTCTCTGCCTTTAAAATTTCAAATCCAGGTGGAACATTTATCGATGCACCTTCCGGTAAATCTATCGTACCAGTCTTGGAATTTGTTCCTGTTGGCCCAAACGCAGATCCAGCTGAAGAGTTGTTAACATCAGATGCCTTCGCATTCCACAACGACATTTCAAGCGCAACTTTTTCATATTCAGTATTTACTGATTGAGTAGCATTTGGCGCAGCTGTAAACATTGCATATGGAGCTATCTGATTCCATACATTTGTATCTTCTACTAAAGCTTTCCTTAATGCATCATAGTCAAATACAGCAAATGTCATTTTACCTGCTATTCCTCTTTTACCTCTTGAAAAAGATCTTGGATTTGGAGAACCCAATGTATACACAGGAGCTTTCTCTCTTTCAATACCCCATGAAATTGATTGAAGCTCACCTATTACTTTTGGCCCAAACGAAACCAGTATATCAGCACCACTGAATGATGTATATGTCCTTAAATAATCCTGTTTTGTTGTTGCCATTATCTTTCTCCTCCTTAAAGTTTTAAAGTTGGGTACTAGGCTTTTATGCCCAGTACCCTATTAAAATTGGACTCATTACAGAGTTGGTTTCAAGGATACTATTGTTGTAATAGACCTGATTTCGAATGCAGGTACTATTGTAAGTTCTATCTTAACATTACCAAGTAATTGGTCATAAAGTGTTGATATGATATTGAACTTGTAATCATTAATAATACCAGCTTCTTTCATTTGACCAAGTCTCTTTGAAATAGCAACTGACATTGCATTTCTGTTAGCAACAGTATTAGGTTGACCTATGAATGGTTCTGTTACCTCATAAATTGCGTCTACTGCTTCTTTTACAGACTTGATAGTTGAAATTCTTGTATAGTCAGATGTAGGTCTTGCAGCCGTTACACCATCTTCTACTACAATATCTCCGTTTGGTTTCTGCTTGTAAACAACTATTCTATTACCAAGTATCTTGTCTCTTTGAGCATTAGAGAACTGGAATCTGAGTCCAAGTACTCCTTCAACCTTCTTGTTTGTTGGTGATGCTCCAGCTGGTAATGCAGACATCATACCAGCAAGCACTGCTGGTGAGTTAGCTGTATACACTCCAAACCTTGTATTCTTGAGTATTAAATCTGGTCCACCAACAATGATTAGGAATTTACCAATGTCAACAGGGTTACCATCTGCATCTTTGATAATATTACCTTCTTTGTCTTTTACATAACAAGCTGTATCAAGGTTAGCAAGTTTATTAGCATATTCGTTGATATCTGCAAGCCCTGCTTTGAGCGGTGATCTTGTTGCAATAACACCTACTGTATATTTACCTCTTATTGACATATTAGCACAACACATCGCAAGTTCGTATGCAAAGTTAGCATTCTTGTCCAAAAGCTCATCATCAGCATATACTCCAAGCGGAACTACATAATCAACCTGATAGTTTTCAAGTTGATGATAAATACCTTCTTTTACAAGGTAACCATTTTCGTCTCTTTCACCAGAGAGTATTTTGAATATTTCTTCCTTTGAAAGGTTAAGTCCATCGTCTCCACCTTCAAAGTTTGTCTCTGGCATTAATGCAATGCTTGTAGATGGTTCATTCTCATATTCTGTTACAGCCTCTACAAAATCATTCCTTGGGTCATTATTAATAGCTCTTACTAAAAGACTAAATGTTGGATAATCTACTGTTGAATATGTAAGTGGTAATTCACTAGCAGATGCTTTCTTTGAAAGAGGTTTGTCAATAATAACTACCTTACCAATAACCTCACCAGCTTGATTTTTAACAACATCTACTTTTACTTTGCACCTGTTATAGATATATCCACCATACTTTGTAGTAAGCTCAATTGTTGGTCTTGTTACTTCTTGCACATGATAGTAATACCTTGCCTCTGCTTTTGCATTAAGATTAAAATATCCGCCTTTTACAACTACTTTCTTATTCTGAGCATCAACTGTATATGTTCCTGTTGGTGCCGTTGCACCATCAATGTAAAGTGTAAATGCTGTTGCATCAGGTACATATGTTAATGTAAACTCTGTATCCTGTGGTGTTGCTACAAAATCAACAAACTGTCCTGTAGTTGAATCAACATACCCATTCTCTGTGACAGAAAGTGTCACAGTAGCTCCTGAGCTATCTGTTGTTGTATATTTATACTTAATTGTAATCAAAGCTCCACCCTTTGTCTTATTCTCCAAAAGTGTTACAGTGTTGTTTGTTGTATCAACTGTATACGCTGTTGTATCAAGCTTTGTACCATCAGCATATACTTCAACACTATCAACTATAATGTTAGAGTTGCTCAACTTAAATACTGTGGGAGTTAAAATAAAATTGTGTCCACTGTATAATTAGTATTGAAATAATCATCAAAGAGGGTTCACGATTATGGAGAAAAATGAAATTTTTGAGACCGCTAAAAATATGGCTATCGAACAAGTGCTAAATATGTATTGCTCCAAGGATGATCCTACTCGCCCAGCTCTAAAACAGCTTTTAGAAAACTTGCTCGATTGCTTTATGTTATCAGAAAGAACTGTTTACCTTGCTAAAAACGAAAACGATAAGGGCAATGGCTTTTATGACAGAAAACTTGCAACACCTGTTGGAAGTCTTGAAATTTCTGTTCCTCGTACACGTTCTGGTAACTTTCGACCTTCTATTCTCCCTGACCGCTACAAAAGGGTTGACAGCTCATACACTGACCTGCTTATGTCTTTAGTTGCCAACGGTTACTCAGAAAGTTCTCTTGTCCAAACTCTTAAAAGTACGAATCTGCCTTATTCTGAAGACGAAATCGAAAAAATCAAAAGCGATCTTAAAAACGAGCTTCAACTTTTCAAACAAAGAGAACTTCCTGAAAATACTTTTGCTCTCATCATTGACGGTTACCATTGCGAAATTAAAGATAACTCAAAAGTTAAACAAGCTACTTGCTATGTCGTGCTTGGCATTGATTTAGAAGGCAAAAAAGATATCTTCGGTATCTACACTTTCTTCGGCAAAGAAAACAAAGCCGATTGGATGAGAGTCTTTGACGACTTAATTACAAGAGGTCTTAAAAAAGTCTTAATAGTCGTAAGCGATGATTTCCCAGGTATAATCGATGCTGTTAGACTCGCTTATCCCCTTGCCCACCATCAACTATGTTTTGTTCACCTTCAACGCAACGTTAGAAAACATATAGCAAAAGATGACGCTTCCGTTTTCAACAAAGAACTTGATAAATTAAGAACTTCCTCTTCTGACTTCGATGAAGCAGTTTTAAAGTTTAAAGAACTTTGTAATCATTATTCCTCAAAATACCCCAGATTCATAAAGGGTATTTGCGAAAAAGCAGAGTTCTATCTTGCACATATGAAGTATCCTGAAGATTTAAGAAAGCATATCTATACTACCAATGCAGTAGAAAGTGTTAACAGTATAATTGAAAAAATAAGAATAAACTCAGGCGGTTATTTCCAATCTGTAGAAATTTTAGAAATAAACATTTACTTACAAAGAGAAAACTTGCGTCGAGGCAAGTGGAAAAACGGAATACCTATTCTTAAAAAATGTAGTTACAATATATTACAGCTCTACAATATGCGCTATGAAATGGAAACACAAAATTCTTGACAAGTCTCAATACTGTTTCAGCATTACCTTTTACAAATCCCAAAACTTCCTCATAAATCTTACTAACAGTTGTTACTTTCTCTTCTCCCTCAATAACAGCCTTTGCAGGAGAACCAGACATTCTTAAAACTCTTATGTCTCTACACCCTGCATTATAAGCCTCTTCAAATGCAACTGGTAATGTTGCTCCGTTTGGCAAACCATTAGGTTTGTAGCCTCCCCTTTGGGGATTGAAACCGCTTCTAAAGGCTTTTATAAGCTTAAAAGTAGCATTAGTTTGTAGCCTACCCTTTGGGGATTGAGGAAAGAGGAAGTTTACTGACTGTCATTTGGAGATTGAATTTTTAAGATTGGAAAAACAGAGAAAAGAGTATGAGAGAGTAATAGAGAAAGTCAAACAAGGGAGTGCCGAAAAGATGGGGGATTTTGCCTCCAATGTAGCAAGACTTCTTGATGAGGCAAAAACAAAAGACTTCAACCTTGGATTGCAGCAAGGACTACAGCAAGGATTGCAGCAAGGTATTCGTGAAAGCCAAGTTAAAATAGCTAAGAAGATGATACAAAAAGGTGCAAAAGATGAGGAAATAGCAGAGCTAACTGAACTTGATATTGAGGAGATAAAGAAATTGAGAAAAGAGCTTTTGAATTGAGGATAAAAAAGAGACAGTCCCAAAATAATGGAACTGCCTCTTTTTACAATCTTTGTGTAACATAACAAAACATTTAATTTTCAAGCAAGTGCCTTTTTAAAGCCCTGCCAAAGCCCTTTTATAACAAAACCCAGAATAACAACAGCTGCAAAGACTTTCAAGCCCTCCACAATTCCATTCATCATTATTGAAGCGCCAAGAAGAGAACTTACTGACATCGCTTCTCACCTCACAACAACTTTTCTTCTACTTATAATTTACCCCCTATAAAAAACTTAAAAAAGTCAATTTTTATGCGAAAAAAATTAATCTGAACCTATTTAATGCAAAACATCTGGCAGAACATCTCAAGAAGTTCTCTTGAGGCAAAAATTTCATACTTGCCAAAATACTCAATTCTCGATTCAATCAAATGCTGTTTCTTCAGACCATCTTTTATTACAAAGAAAAATCTCTGGTCTTCTGGATATGCTCCAAACCTTTGGTAGTAGATGCTCAAAAGCTGTCTTCTTAGCATCTCTGAAAAAATCTCTGGCTGCCTGTCATATTCTAAGCAAGCACCGTCTTTTTGAGCAAACACTCCACTTAACAAATTTCCAATTGTCTTTGGTTGCTGGGTCCTGCATGAAATTCTCTTCAAGTAAATACCATCAAACAAAGCATTTAAATTTTCATAAATCTTTAATATGTTCTGTGTGACAAGCTCTAAAAAAGGTGTGGCAAGGTATATTCTAAAATCTTCGAACACCCATATACCATCTTCAACTTCTTTCTTGTTTTTTGTTTTAATGGGTGAGATTGTAAACTGCTCTGTAGCAAGAAGACTTTTCAAAGCTTCATATACCTTAGAGTAATAAGAGGATGGCAAAAATACGCCATCCTCCCTTGCCCAGAAATGAAATGTAAAGTATTTTGCCATTTTTTCATCACAGCCCATCATCTAATGGTTATCTTTATCCAGCCGGGGACTGTGTAAACTTGCCCGTTTTTGAAGATTATCCTTCTTGTCTTTGGGAAAAGATCAGGATATATCCTAGATTTTTGGTCAATCATCTTTAACTTCTCAAAGTGAGTCTTTGTAAAAAATATCCCCACAGTCTTTGACAAATACCCTGTTGAAAATCCTATCTGAATTAAAAACTGGTTTTGTTCAAGAGAGTTCAAAATATTCAAAAGCTTATGGTACTCTGAGACAATCTGAGCTTGATTGTATTTGCTGTAGAAATTTATCTCTCTTTGAATGTAATCTTTGACAACAGCCCTCATAACCTCTGCTAAAAACTCTGCAGGAGAAGCTGCCAACACATTTATACCAATTTTCTCTTTAAGTCCACTTACAACCTCGTTCCCATCAACAAAGTCCTTCTCAACCTTCATGCTGCCAAAAATCTTAACCCCAGGCTTTATCCCCTCTGCAACGATCGAAGAAGATTGTTCTGGCTTATCTACGTTGTTTGTTTTTCCCTCTTTCACCCCTGCAAACCACTTAACCTGACCGTCACAGATGTTCATAACTTTTATCTCAAAAACTGCTACATCATCTGGATTTACAAAACTGCTATCGCTTATCTGAAGGTACTTAAAGGGTGATTCGTTCGGTGATGAAAATACTTTCTTATCTGCGTTGCTGCTAAGATGCTGCGGGTCAACCTTACCTTTTTGGTTCAGGCAATCTTCATAGTGTTTTATTAAATCCTTCTTGAGCGCCTTTGTCACAAAAGACCTTATCGCACCTTTGAATGACGACCCTGGAATATAAAACCTGCCTGCGCTCTTGACAAAAGGCACAATTTCTCTTGAAAGCTTTTGAACCCCCTCAAGCTTTAGCTTGTACTTTGAGAATCGCCTAAAATCTATGTTGTATTTTGTCATGACATTGCGGATGTTGAAATCTTTGAGGTTTCCTGAAAGTCCGCGCGAAAGCTCATCAATAAAGCTTTCTTTGAAAAGATTTTCTTCAAATAGCCTGTCAAAGTTTATAAAATACAAGCAGTCGCCATCTTTTACAAACTCAAAGCTCTGGATCTTGTCCTGCCCGCCAATTATAGTTGGGGTCAAAACTTCTATCTCATATACCCTGCTTTCAAAACATTCAGTTGCCAATCATCATCACCCCTTCCGGCAGGGGAACCAAAAACGCAAGCCCAAAACAATATACCCTGTGCTGAGAAAAGTTCTGAGGTGTTACATCAACCACCCTGCCGCAAACTTTTCCTGAAAATACAGTCCCTTCTGCAAATGCTCGTACAGCTTTTCTCTTTATGCCAAGCCCTGCCTTTGAGTAGATGTAGCCGCTTCGCGTCAAAATTTCATAATACAGCGCACTTTTTATCTCATCTTCACTTTGAGGATTTACAAGTGACAGACTCATGTAATATTTTGTCCTGTCATTTTCTTCTGGCATGCTACATTCTTCAAAGTTAACTTTAAAGCTGCCAAGCCCGCAGGTTCTATCGCCGCCAAGTCCTTCATCGCCCAAAAGTCTTATTGCTGCTTTGACCTTGTCTTCCAAGCTCTGGTCGTTTATTCTGAGATAAAACCACAGTCCCGCATTGTCTTTGAACTCAAAGTGAGAAAAATAGTATATGTTTGAGGAAGAACTTAGCCTGTCTATTGAAACCCTTGCCCTTTCTTTAATTTTTCCCAAGGATGGTGCTTTTTCGCTATCACCAAATTTGTGAAGCATATCTTTGGGCTGCAAGAAGCTCCCTGCTACTCTGTATTTTCCTGGGAAATTGCTGAGCAAATCTTTTTCTCTTATGAATTTCACCTTTTTGATTTCCTTGTCCTTTTCAACCTCAATTATGCCTCTATCCTTGTAAAGATGAAGGTGCAACCCAATCGGTTTTGGTACAAAAAATTCATTGCCGACATATGGCATCGTAGAAGAAATCTCAAAAGGCAGACTTTTCTGCAAAAAACTCTCCACCAGCTGGTTTGTACTACTGTTGCCGTACAATAGTGAATATGCGTTTATTATCCCCGACATCAGCATGTCTGAATGCGCAAACGTCTGGGTTATATTGTATATCTTTTCCTTTTCGCCGATGTGAAGAGGTGTGGTAAAGTGCATTAATACCCTGTACAATTTGCCTTTGCCCATCTTTATCACCTTTTTAAATAACAAATTCTACTTTGTTGCAAGTTTAAAGCTGGTCCAGGCTCGGTGCAGTTGCAATTGGTTTTAGGTCGTTACTGTCTTTTTCATAGTCGCTTGAATCTTTGTAAAATATTTCTATATCCACAAACTTAACTTTACCGTTTCCTCTTGAACCTTGACCTCCCAAGTAATCATCTTCTAAAAGCTTCATTGCTTTGATGAACTTACTTAAGTACTTCTCACCATCATCGCTTCCGTCAACCTCGTACCTGTTGACAACAAACTCTGCTGAAAATTCAGCGCCTGCAGGGACTCTTTCGCTCTGTCTTGGATTTGCCTTTGAGGTTATTCTGTCTATGTTGTTCTCAAACTTTACTTCTGTCCACTCAAGGTCAAGGTTCTCTTTCATCTCATCTGTGATAGAGCTTTCTATCAGCTTTGCATCGCGAACAATGAGCCTCGTGGGGATGACTGCGTCAGAAAAATCTCTTCCTTCTGCCTTAGGATCTTTCAAAAATTCTTTTTTGGTAACATGCTTACCATGGTTTCGACCAAAAAGTCCACAAACTGGACATTCTTTGTCATCGCACATGTGAATGCATATCTCTGGTTTGTCACCTTTCTTAACTGCTACAACCATCAGATCATCTTTTACTTTGCCCTCTGCAAACTCCATAAGAGATCTCATCTTACCCTTGAGAGAAGAACCTGGAATGTAAGGCTTGCCTTCTGCATCTTTCACAACTGCATTGTCAATTCCGCCTATCTCAATGCTGTTGTTGCCCTCACCAATGTGAAGACCTGTTACAGCTTTGATCTTGCACTTTATAATGTATTTTCCTTTTAAGATTACATCCATGGCAAACTATCCCCCTTTTGAGATTTGTTATTGGTCGCCACCAAAGTATTTGTGATATGCAACAGCTGCTTCAAAAAAGTCTTTGAACCTGTTTAGAGCCTCTGGGCTCTTTTCTGCAACAGGAAGAGCCTTGTCGATTATTTCCTGAAAATGTTTCATTTTTTTAAATCTACCTGCGGTGTACGCAAGCTTTGCTTTCAAAAGCTTCAATTTGTATTTGTAATTGTCATCTTCTGGAGAAAGTCTTTTTACCTCAGTAAACAACTTTCTGATCTGAGTAATGGTGACGCCTGACTCCTTTAAAAGTTGACCTGTCTTTTCAGCAACATCTGAAAAAGCCTTGCCATCTTTGTCTTTTTCGGGGTCAATAGCAGTTTCAATCTTGCTCAAAATATCATCTTTCAAAGCCAATGCATTGTTACCACCCTGTGCTGGCATAACCACTTCACCCTCTCCCCAAAATTAATTTTTATCTTCTCAGCTCAAGTTCAGCCCAGCGCGCTGCCAAGTAAGAGTGTTTGTAAAGAGTATTTGTCTTTTCATCAATGATTTTGTTTAAAACACTTTCAAGTTCGGTTGAACATTTAGAATACCTCTCCTTCAGCCTTGCCATGAAATACACAAATCGCCATGCCTTGAAAAGTTCTCTTTGGTCATCTGCCATCTTTTTAAGACTGCAAACGGCATAGATGCCGTTTATAAGCGCTTTTGAGACGTTCTTGTTCCCAACAAGGTCAGCAATCGATTCTTTGAGCTTTTTCAAATCTTCAAACTCTTCCCAGCCAACAAAATTTGCACCAAATGCAAAACAGTCCTTTTTCTTACCATCTTTCCTTTCATACTCTTTTGCCTGCTCTAAGTGATCGCCACATACCATTGCAACCCTGTAAATTGGATACTTTTTATCTGGCGCTATTTCAAAGCCCATCGAAAGAGTGACATCAGAGTTCCAACAAGAAAAGCTTCTGAATTCTGTGTAAATCTTATGCGCTGTCTGTGGAAGAACATCCCACTGGCCAAGTATGCAAAAGTCATCCCCACCTGCATAGATGACTATGATATTCCCATTCTGCTTTTTTATTAGCTTGTTGAAGTAGTAACCAAAGAATAGCGAAAACTCTTCTGACAGCGTCATCACTCTTGAAATTGAATTGTCTTCCCCAAGACCACTTCTAAAAATACTTCCAAGATTGTCAACATCTCCTCTAACAATGCCCCATGTTTTAATTCCTTTTGCTGACTCTGCTATGTCATCTATGAGCATTAGCACGTTTTCATCTTCATTTTTGAACGGTACATGGGTTGAGATGTCAAGGTCTTCATAAAACTCGCTCTCAAACTCTGACTTTGGCCCTTTTTGCCCTTTTTCAATTTTCATTTGCTTTCTCTGCAAATCTTCTATCCTGCTTCTGTCCAAAATCAGCGTGTTTGCAACGCTTTCATAGTGATTGGAAAATTGAACGTATCTACCAAAAGCTTTAAGTACATTGTGAATATCAGAAAATTCTGAAAACTCTTTTTCTTTTCCCCATGAATCAATAATGAACAAACTTTTCATAAGCTCATCGCCAAGCTGAACAAAGCTTTCGCAAAAACTACAAAAATCTGGATTATCTTCCTTTGGTTCTATCTTTCTTCCACAGTGAGGACACTTTTGTTCATAATCTTCCCATGGCTCGAAAAATTCCATTTTCGTTTCTTCCAGCACATTCTTGAACTTGCAAGCCTTCTTTTTCTGAATATTTCTTGAAACTCTATCAAAACAGTCGCCAAAGTTGTGTGCAAAATCGTACAAATCAACCTCTGCAGCCTCTAAAAGCACACTCAGAGCCCCTCTGTGTGCAGAAAAGAGAATTTTGTCGATTTTTTGCTGATATTGCGAAAGTTTCCTCATAAAATACCCCGGCATCAGAAGGTAAAAGTGCCCTCCACCGTTGTATATGAGGTTGCAGATTGGCATTTTTTCTTCTTTGAGGATGTATCTTGCAATGGTGTCAAGCAAAAATGAGATGTAAAATGACTTTGCCTTGAGAGCCTTCAAAGCTCCGTCCATCTTTGTGTCAAAAACAAATTCCTGAATTCCGGAAACATCGCCTTTCACAAGGCAAAAGTACGGATAGTCACCCTTTTTTATCGCAGATTCATTCCCAGGCAAAAGCTTTGTGTTGATTGCCTCCAAAACTCTTACTCTTTCATTTTCCTGGGAAAACTCTTTTTTCAGCTGCCTGTCCAGACAAAATGCAATTGCAGCAGTTGATTTGCTGTGCGCCCAAAGGGATATGTCAGGCTGCGAATAGTAAAAAGCAGATGGAATGTTGTATGTGTAAATTCTAAGCAAGTTGTAAATGGCAGTTGCAAAATCTTCTAAGTCAAATGAGCTTCCAAAGCCATTTTTCAAAGTATTTATTTTTTTTGAAAACTCTGCCCATAGGCTTTGATAGTCCTCTTTTGCATTTGTATTGAAACTACTAGAAGGTGGTTCAACTTCATACCTTTTTTTCAGAAGCTTATAATAAGGAGTTTTCGTATTTCCCTTTTTTTCATCAAGGCTTATTTGGGACAAAACAGAGATCAAGTACTTTGACTTGTCATCTGCTGCTTCTTCGTCGCTTAAGTCTTTTCTGTCAACTTTTGCCGAAATCTTGTCAGCAACGCTTATCAAAAGCTGCTGGTATGAAGATGGCCTGTGATGATACAAAACAAGAGATGTGACCGTTTTTAAACTTTCTGGCAAAAAATGTTCGACAAAAAACGCACTCCATTCCTGATGACGTGGAGCACGCTTTCCTTCTTCCCTGTAAAACACTTCATATTCTTTTGAGATGTTCTTTTTAGCCTCACTCTCTTCTGTTCTCATATAAAATTTGCCTATATCATGCAAGATTGCGCCAAGAAAAAGAGTATAGTCAAAGTATTTATCTTCTTCTCTTTGATGAGCATTGTAAAAAATCATCTTTCTTGCCCACCTTCTTTTTTGTTGTGTATTCGACAGATTCAGTAATAACAATACACTTTATACCATTATACAACAAAATATCTTTGAAGAAAAGATTTACAGGCAAAAACTTTACTTAAGTTCAAACAAATTATCTTTAATAATTATCCTTGCACAATCAAGAGCTTTTTTCTTGAAATCATTATAATCGGATATTCCATTTGCTGTGCCAAAATTGATATGGGCATTTTTTACATGTGCACCAATAAACGCGAAGCCCATAAAGGATTTTTCGAAGTTCACAGAAAACAATATCTCACCTGTTGCTTTATCTCTGCCAATAAGCCTGAAAGGATAGTTTATAAACGGCAGGTTCTCTTCTTTTGCTTGCAGGAAAATCCCTTCTATTTGCTCAGTAATTTCTACTTTTTCTACTTCTGAGGCTTGTGAAAGATAGTTTTCTAAATGAGGGTCCCATATCATGTTTTATTCTCCTTTCTTTAGAAATTGCTCGTTACAGTTCTTCAAGACTTCCTCTTATTTCTTGTCTATTAGCCCAGACACTGAACTCTCTTTTATAAATGGTTTTTAAAATCTCAACATCCATCGAATAATCTTGCAAGCATCTTAGCTTCTCTTTTGTAATTGAAGAATAATCCAGGATACTTACAACAATCTTATAATTTGCCGTTATTTTTCTACAAGTTTCATAAAGTTTTTTTAAGTTTTCTTGGTCTATATCACCATAAAGCATAAGCTTCTTGCTCAAGTCTTTCTTAAAATACTTTTCTGCAAGCTCAACCAACTTTTTATCTCTAATAACGTATATCCCTATCATCAAAAGTGCATCCTCAAACATGTTCTCAAGAGTGGGAATCCAGACAATTGTGCTGTCTGTGGTATTCTTTTTGTCGTCTTCAAAGTCGTTCCGCTGTGAAATTTTTCTTAGCACCCATGCAGGTTTATCATTTTCCCAAAGATTCAAGATATACTCAGGAATAATTCCACTGTGGTTCTGGTGAGATGTGCCTACAAGCACAGAACAGGTAACTGTTCCCATTTTGCACTCCCCCTTTTTTCTCTACAATTTTTTTAGAGTAGGCAAATTTTTCTGTCTCTTTGTAAGTTAAATCATTCCAGCGTTTATTTTATAACCTTTTTTGGTAGTTGAAAAGTTCAAAAAATATGCGAAAAACAAAATTACAAGTCTTTTTGTTTTAAACCTCAAATTCACTAATTAACAATACATGAGGATTTTGTTTGGCAAAACTTATTACCTCATCTGTAAAACCACTTTTTGAAAATAAAACATAAAATTTCTTACAGTAGTTGAAAATCATACTCTTTTCTATCAGGTTATTTAAAACAGACATGTCAACCTTTTGGTTTCTCCACTTGCATTCACCAAATAGTATATTATCTTGATTGAATGCTACTATATCAATTTCTTCTTCACGCTTTTTGTAGGGATTATTCCCCCACCATTTACCTATATTTTCAAAAATGAAAGGCAATCTTTTTTCCCTGTTTAAAATCTTAAGGTAATCCATACATATCTGTTCATAAACCTCTCCAATAAACTCATTCATGAAAGGTTTGATTTTATTCTGGATAACTTCATCAATCAATCCCTGTTCAATTAAAGTCTTGTTGGTAAAAACAAATCGATACCAGAATCTAAAGAAATTATCCTTGATTTTGTAGATACTTTTTCTGCTTTTTGCTTCTAACTTTAGAGGAGTTACCTTCTCAAGAATTTTTAAATCTATGAGTACAGAAATATATTTTGCACATTTATCAATGTCAGTTCCCACTTTTGCAGCTATCTCACTTAATTTGCTGTTGCCTGTTGCTATTGCTTCTATTATCGAATTATACAAAGCAGGCTCTCTTACTTCCTGTCTTAAAAGCAGTTTTGGTTCTTCGTAAAGGTAGGATGACTTGTCCAATATCTTTGTCTTGATATTTTCGTATATATCTTTTGTGCTGTCAAAGATACTCAAGTATTGAGGAATTCCTCCCAAAACCCCATAAGCAATGACCTGATCTTCAAAACTATAATTGGGAAAAAACTCTCTACTTTCAAAAAAATCAAATGGTTCTACTATTAGCTGAGCTGTTCTTCGTCCATACAAAGGACTTTTATAGCTTAAAACTTCCTTTTCAATGAAACTTACAGAAGATCCACAGATGATCAAAAAGAGTTTGGTTTTTTTTAAGTGATGGTCTATCAAATTTTGCAGAAGTGACGGGATGCTTTTGTTTGAATTAACTATATAGGGGAATTCATCTATTACGACAACTAATCTTTTATCCTTTGCTTGCTGTGCCAAAAATATGAATGCCTTCTCCCATGATTCAAATTGGCTTATCAACCCACTAAGGTTAAAATAAGAGAGTACCTTATCTGAAAAAGATTCAAGGTTAATTTTATCATTGTATTCCTCAGCAACAAAGAATATTGAGGGCTTATTTTTACAAAACTTAGTAAGCAGAGTAGTTTTTCCAACACGTCTTCTTCCATACACAACAACAAAGTGAAATTTGTCTTCGTTATAAAGTCTATTTAATGTTTCAAGTTCATACTTTCTTCCAACAAACATAAAATCACCTACTTTAAAATTACTAACTTCAGAGTTACTAACTTTAAAGTTAATAACTTTGAAGTCAATAAATATTATAACACGGTTACAGTTAGATTTCTATTGTGTTTTTGATTTTTCTGAAGTTTACGCCATCTTATGCTAAATTTAATTCCTCTTTGGAGCTTGGATTCATTATTCTTCAGCAATTTTCTCTTTTTTATCCTTATCCAAATCTGTAGGATGCATGTGTTTCAAATTAAAAAGGAGCGAAATGAAATATTATTGCATCTATTCCTGTATATTGTATTTTTGTATTTTCATTTTATTCCATATAGTTGTATGTACTTTGATATATAAGGCATAATTTGGCTTTTGTATTTACCAATTGCTGTCGACCTGCAATCCCCCCAAAAACCCCCGGGGGTCGACAGCAAAAGGTAAATTCTGGTATGTGTTGACTTTCAAGAGTTTGTGGGGTATAATAGAAATAACCTACTGCAGCTTGAAAACTTAACCATTTGTTCCTTGTAAGATTCCCCAAGCCATCTACGTGTTTGTAGCCTCCCCTTTGGGGATTGAAATACGTTATATGTGGCAGTAGGTTCTGCAACAGCTTTGTTTGTAGCCTCCCCTTTGGGGATTGAAACTATGGCAGCTACCCTCTTTACTAAACCAGCCCATCGTTTGTAGCCTTCCCTCTGGGAATTGCGATATGAAAGGGTGGTTGTAGCCTCTCCTTTGAGATTGAGTGAACGGGCATTAGCAGTCTGCTCTTTGGAAATTAAAAAAGCCACAGACAACTTTGTTTTAAAAGTTGTTTGTGGCTTTTACTTTACCTCAAGCTTTTTTCGGATAAATCAATTCATTTTTGTATCTATCTTTTCAGCTCATCTTTTCGCTTCAACATCTTCTCAAAGAGTTCAGATGCTGAATTAAACAAATCATTGAATGCTTTTGAATTTAGCAGGTAATTTTGGTTAGTTCGTGGCTCTGAACCATGTGCTGCTGCATTTCGAACATACTCTAAAGTTCGGTAAATTCCTGCTTCATCCTTATCTTTTATAAGTCAATTCTTCTCAGGATCAATTTCGGAATTGTAAATCTCTGCCTTAATCTTTTTTCTACTTTCTTCTCGCGAATCATAATTCATCACATCTTTTATCCCATGCACGTCAGCGAACAATAAAATTATTGATTCATATAAGAGAATTAACGCTTTGAGATATTGATTTCGCCTAAAGAAAAACTGGGCTCTCTTGAACATCCTCAGATACAGTCTATCCTGCTTGTTCAGATCTGAGAATTCTTTGAGCAGATAATCTGATATTTCCTCAATATAAAAATTCTCTGACAGCTGCTTTTTGCTTTTCAATTCCTCTATTAATTTTTTTCTACTTCACTCCGTGGCTGTCTGTTCATCTCAATCTTGAAATACGTTTCCTCAATATTTTCAATACCTATACAATCAAGCAGAGGAGAGAAATATCCCGAATTTTCAAATGTCGACATAGACTCTATGAGCTTTACAGCTTCGTTTACAAACCCAACCTCAATAGCCGGTGAGTAATTCTCTCTCAGTAGAAAATAATTCTTCATCTCAAATGCTCCATAAAAAATCCTAATGTTGTCTATATTTCTCAAATATTTAGAAAACATTAAAGCATAAGAAAAAACAATTGGAATGTATCTAAACCCGTGTGTGCAATCAAAAACTACGTTATATTTCTTTTGTGGTTCAAGTTTTTTCAGGATGATACCAAGATACACCTTAAAATCCAAAGGTTTGACTCTGTATAACCTCAAAATTGGCAAGAAATTTCACAAAGTCATCTCCCATTCATTTGATACCTCCTCAGAGACGCCTTGTTCTTCGTCTTTTGCGCTCTCTTGATCATATACTTTCAGATACAAATCAGATATGCTCTCGCTTTGCTGCTCTTCAGGTGGTATTACCATCAAAAGCTCTGACCATGCTGACTTGGCAGTTCCAACAACTATGAATTTGTCAATATTGAGCTTTTCAACATCTTTTAAATATTCAAGAAGCCCTATATCAAAGAAGGCCGTCTCTTTTGTTATGTATTCGTTCTCTGATTTTGCATTGAAAACATAGCGCGTCTTTTCATATCCCCTTGCTCCATCTCTTCTTTCTTGTCCTTTACCTATGATTGATATCAAAACCCAGTTTTCTTTTTGCATTTCCACAACCACAAGCCCCTTTCAGCTTAAGATTAACATTACAATACTATTTCAAAGAATCAGGTTGTGTTATTCGTTATTAATAGTATCACAATTTTAACACATTTTTCGTTTACAAAGTTCTTAAAAGCTCTGTTCGAGGTTCTCCGCTGGGTTTTTTATGTAAGATAGATAATCAATAAGAAAATATGTTTGATATTTTCCTTTTTTCTGTGTTATAATTCTTATCAGAAACACATAAGGAGTACTTGTGATGGAAAATCAACTCCCTCACTCTATCTACGACCTTGAATACAAGTACATATTTTCCAATAAAAGTCTGTTTTTGCGTCTTTTAAAAAGGCTTGACTTTTTGCAAATATTCCAAAACATCACAGAAGACAGCCTTGAAAGAATTGACAAAAGCTATGTTCTGCCAGATTTCTCTGAACAGGAAAGTGATCTTGTTTACAAAGTCAATTTGAAAGACTCTGAGCTTCTTTTTTACATCCTGTTTGAACACCAGTCAACAGTCGACCATTCGATACCAATAAGACTTTTGTTCTACATAACCGACCTTTACAGGGATTATGTTAAACAGTTTGACAAGAGCACTCTCAAGAGAAAAACCTTTTTGCTTCCAGCGGTGGTACCAATAGTGTTTTATGATGGAGAAGATACATGGACAGTACCTACAAGTTTTAAAGAAAAGATTTTAGGATTTGAAGAGTTTGGGAAGTATATAATTGATTTTGAATACATCTTGATTGACCTTGGAAAAGCTGAGGAGAGTTTACTCAAGTACAAGGATGTACTGAGTCTTATATTGAAGCTAAACAGGGTAAGAAGTTATGAAGAGTTAGAGAAGATATTTTCAAGTCTATGGGAGTATTTGGAGGATGCAAAAGAGAATGAAGTAGATATTGTGAAGGTGTGTTTGCCAGCAGCGCTGAGAGAGCTTGAGGGAGTTAAAATAAAATTGTGTCCACTGTATAATTAGTGTTGAAATAATCACCAAAGGGGGGCTCACGATTATGGAGAAAAATGAAATTTTTGAAACCGCTAAAAATATGGCTATCGAGCAAGTATTAAATATGTATTGCTCCAAAGATGATCCTACTCGCCCAGCTTTAAAACAGCTTTTGGAAAACTTGCTCGATTGCTTTATGTTATCAGAAAGAACTGTTTACCTTGCTAAAAACGAAAACGATAAAGGCAATGGTTTTTACGGCAGAAAACTTGCAACACCTGTTGGCAGCCTTGAAATTTCTGTTCCTCGCACACGCTCTGGTAACTTTCGACCTTCCATTCTCCCTGACCGCTACAAAAGGGTTGACAGCTCATACACTGACCTGCTCATGTCTTTAGTCGCCAATGGTTACTCAGAAAGTTCTCTTGTCCAAACTCTTAAAAGCATGAATCTGCCTTATTCTGAAGACGAAATCGAAAAAATCAAAAACGATCTTAAAAACGAGCTTCAACTTTTCAAACAAAGAGAACTTCCTGAAAGTGCTTTTGCTCTTATCATTGACGGTTACCATTGCGAAATTAAAGATAACTCAAAAGTTAAACAAGCTACTTGCTATGTCGTGCTTGGCATTGATTTAGAAGGCAAAAAAGATATCTTCGGTATCTACACTTTCTTCGGCAAAGAAAACAAAGCCGATTGGATGAGAGTCTTTGACGACTTAATTACAAGAGGTCTTAAAAAAGTCTTAATAGTTGTAAGCGATGATTTTCCAGGCATTATCGATGCTGTTAGACTCGCTTATCCCCTTGCCGACCATCAACTATGTTTTGTTCACCTTCAACGCAATGTCAGAAAACATATGGCAAAAGATGATGCTTCCGTTTTCAACAAAGAGCTTGATAAACTAAGAACTTCCTCTGCTGATTTTGACGAAGCTATTTCAAAGTTCAAACTTCTTTGTGAGCAATACTCCTCAAAATATCCTCGATTCATAAAAGGTATTTGCGAAAAAGCAGAGTTCTATCTTGCACATATGAGGTATCCTGAAGATTTAAGAAAGTACATTTATACTACTAATGCTGTAGAAAGCGTAAACAGTATGATTGAAAAGATAAGAATAAACTCCGGTGGTTATTTTCAATCTGTAGAAGTTTTAGAGATAAACATATATTTACAAAGAGAAAACTTGCGTCGGGGCAAGTGGAAAAACGGAGTACCTATTCTTAAAAAATGTAGTTACAATATATTACAGCTCTACAATATACGCTATGAAATGGAAACACAAAATTCTTGACAAGTCTCGAGCTTGACAAAGAGGAGATTGAAGAGGCAAAAAGCAAGTTTGATATGATAGCATATGGAGGTGAAAATATTATGCCGCTCTTCCAGAATCTGCGAAAGATAAGGGAAGATTTGATTCATGAGGGAATTCAGCAGGGCATTCAGCAGGGAATTGAACAAGGGTTACAGAAGGGGATGGCAGAAGGATTTTTAAAGGGGATAGAGAAGCAAAGGATAGAGACAGCGGAGAAGATGATAGCAAAGGGATATTCAGATGACGAGATAGAGGAACTGACAGGACTGAGCAGAGAAAAAATAAAAGAGTTGAGAGCAAAGTATAAAAATTAAAAACACTCAAACGCTTGGAATGGAAAATGGAAAAACGCTACCTAAGAAGAGAAGGGGCTTGTTAGAGTTGTTTTTTACTTGCAAGCCCCTTAAAAATTTGCAAATTTATTTCTAATATTTTCTTGTAATGTTATGTTATTATTATTGTGTTTGTAGCCTCCCCTTTGGGGATTGAAACATATGCTAAAACGTGCCAGACTTGTTTTCAGAGCGCTGATGGCTACAAAGAGATACTTTAGAATAATCCCTGCTAAAAGAGGTTTGTGCCTGGTCTACAGATTCTCCATTTTATCCACTGCCTCAAATCCTGAACTTCCAGTAGATATAAACCAGCCAACAGAAATAATTGAATATGAAGGTGCGAAGTGGTTCGTTGAAGAATTTGGTTCGCTTGTTGTCATCGGTGAAGTTGATGTGAACAGAATAAAATCAGTAGTCGAAAAATTTGAAAACAATTGGAAGAGGAGATACCCGAAATTAAGAGATAGAGAAATTCAAAAGTATATAAACAAAATAAAGGATGAAGATTTGAAAGAAATGAAGGGAAATTTGGGATGATTTTGTAAATGATGTAAACGGACAATAAACTCTCCTCAAGAGCAAACCAAGATAAAAAGCCACGCAGAGAACAAAGAAGATTTTTCGTCTCTGCCGTGGCTTAATTCTTACATAAATTTACAAACATCAAACTATTCTATTCTATTCTATCTTTCAGCCAGCAGTTGATTACATTAAAATTGGTATTAAATGCATATTTTACGAAAATTGTGCTGCCTTCTGTCCTTATCTCTGTTATATTTCTTTCAAATCCGCTGTGCGCAAAATAATTTCTGTCAATTGGCTCGCCTACCGGCTTTCCAGAATCAATTATCTTGTAAAGTCCTGTCCAGCTACCGATATCATCCATTTGTTCTAATATTTTTTGCGTATTTGATATTTCATTGCTGAGCATAACATAGTTTGTAGGTACTCTGAATGTTGAATAAATCTCAAAAAAGCTTCTCTTGAGAAGATCCAGATCAATTCCTGTATCCTGACAGAACATAGTTATATTGTGCTTTTCCAGCACATTTACAATCCCAATGTAAAATCCCAAACTCAAAATTGCATCTATGTAAGCTCTTTTGTTGAGGTTGGGAGACTTTTGATAATCGCTGCAAAGCTGACCCTTGGCATGCTCAATTAGCTTGAAAATCTCTTCCTTTATCTCATCTACAGAGTGGTAGTGCTGATAGTAAAGATACAAAGGAACGTTGTTTTTTATAGCAGAAAACAAAAGGCAGAACATTTCTATCTTCTCTCTTAATTTCTTTCTTTTTTCTCTCACCTGCTGTTTGAGCTTTGCAGCCTCTGACCCCTTTGCACCGTTATCTGGATCTGGATATATATTTCTTAAAAATGAAAAGTTGTACTCTGCTGCCTCTTTTCGTTTAATTGGAGATGAGAAAAATGCCGTAAATCTTTGCTGCTGAATGTGTATCTCAAAACTTTTTGCTGAACTTCCTATGATCGGGTCAGAAAAAGTAATGCATATCTTTGGCACTTTGCTTTCATCAAGCCAATTCATAAGATTTGAAAAGACAGCAAAGTGTCTTGCAGCCTCTAAAATTGCAGAAATATAAATGTTGTGTCCGCTTGAAATGTCAAGGTAAAGATCTTCAAGTTCACCTTTCAAGTATCTTTCTATCATGTCAAAAAGAATCTCAAGCACAATATCATCATAGCTTGCATCAAGAAATGTTTCCATATACTCACCAAGAGAGTGAACAATAAGCTTTTCGTCCCTGCACCTTTCAAGATCTATTCTATCTATAAACTCATCTGGATTTTTCAGGTAGTCCGATGGATCTTTAAAGATGGCTGCAAGTTCTTCTTTCAAATTGGCTGGCTGAATGTATTCAGGAAGTCTACTGTTCAGAACAATGCTAACGGGATATATGACAACGGTTTTTGCCTTACAGCCTCTTTTGCGAAGAAAATCTCGCAACACAGTTGAAGAAAGTTCAGACTCTCCGCTCTCCTCAACTATCTCACCATTGAAATTTTTAATATAAAACTTTTTAATAGCTATTGCAGGATTATCCAGCCTCCCAACTTGGTATACTATTTTCATTTGATTATCTCCTCTCTCAATATACCTTTGATTTTCTCAAAATATCTCGCGATTTCTTTAAAATTCGCTATCGAAACAAATAATTTTGTTCTTGATATTGTTATTATTGCTTTATTCTACCATACCTAGCTTAGACTCAGCCTCTCTCTTGTATTTATCTTGTTGCTCTACCATATTACGGCGGGTATCTATCCACAACAACCATGGTGTTTACCCTCTCATGTCTCTCAGGGTCTTTTCTCACTTGCCCTCAATTCCCTCGTCCCATCTACCATGGCGTGGACGTCAGTTATGCTCGTATGCAGGGTCTTCGCCCGTATGGAGGATGTACTCTGACCACCCGCTCACATTTTTCAATCTACTTTCTATAAAAAATCATTTAATCCTTTCTCCTTCATTTCTTAACCATCAATACATTTTCTAAGATGTGAACTATTATTAAAAGGGGCGCTTTGCTACTCGACATGACTTAATCTCCTCGCAAAGCTAAGAATTTCTTTACCCCCTCAAGATGTGAATCACTCAAACTATTTCTCCTGCTTTAAACTAAGAATGTTCAAGCAATTTTTCTCACTTCGCTTCACTTCACGCTGTCCTTGCTAAAGCCTCTCTCTTTATATCGCTCAACATCTTGTTCCCATCATACTTTACGCCTTTTTTCAAAATCGCATAAAACACCCTTATCAATTTACAACACAGTGCTATTAATGATTGCTTCTTCTTCAAGGGATTGTTCTCTCGCGTGGTGTAATACCTGTGCAGCTGCTTAAATTCTTCATTCTTTGCTACTATTGTAATCATGGCCTTGAACAAGCTACTTCTGAGCCTTCCTCGCCCTCTTTTACTTATACACGTCTGACCCTTGTACTTGCCAGAACTATTCTCAACTATATTGAGTCCCGCTAATTTCTGTATCTGCTTCGAATCCTCATACCTCTTTATATCTCCAACCTCTGAAATAAATCCAACTGCTGTCTTCACTCCAACACCTTTTATTTCAAGAAGCTTATCGCCATTCGGCACCTCTTTCAAAAGCTCTGCCATCTCGGCTTCTATCTCTTCTACTTGCTTGTTTAAAAGCTCATATTCTTCAAGCAAATATTTTATCTCTTGTCTTGCCAGCTTTCTACCTTCTTTTTTACCTATACTTCTTTTGGCAGCTTCTGTTAAATCCATCGCCCTCCTGCGACTAATCGCTCGCTTATCTACTTTGTCACGCCAGTACTCTATAATCCCTTCTACTTCCTTCCCTACTACATCACAAGGCAATGGCATTTCTCTCAGCGTCGCTATTGCTGTCTTGCCTTCCCAATCAGAAAATACTCCTAAAAACTCTGGAAAATATATATCAAGCCAATTGATTATTTGATTTTTTAAAACATTCAGCTGTTTTTGAAGCCTTTCATATATGTTCATCGCTACTCTCATCTCAGCATATATACCCTCGGGTATATTTGGTTCTGTGTATCTTCCATCCTTCACAAGCATTGCTATCGTCTTCGGATCCTTTATATCACTCTTAGTTTGCGTGTTATCATCAAGCTCCTTGCTCCTCTTCACGTGAAAAGGATTCACTAATACCACTTTTATGCCATTCTCTCTTAAGTACTGCTCAAAGCACAGCCAGTAATGCCCTGTAGGTTCTATCCCAACTATCATACTCTCCTTGCCATTTGCTTTCATTATCTTATTTGCCCAATCCAGAAATTTTTCCATACCTTCTTTCCTATTCTCAAATTCTATTCTCTTACCAAGCTCCACTCCTCTGAAGTCAAATGCTCTACCAACATGCCTTTCCTTTGCTATATCTACTCCTACAACTAAAGTTCTTTCTGTGACTTGTAATATCTTTTCATTTTGTGTATACTTCAAAGAGGGTACCTCCTTTGTTGTGTTTTTTCGTAAGTTGTACAACTTACTTTATTAATTTTATCAGGAGGTACCTTATCTTTTCAAATCTCTTTTCTCTTCATTTTCACTCATTTTCGTTCATTACAGGAATGCTCGTATAATATGATTATCAAATCACTTAAAACTTCATATCTCAATTGGTACATTTAATTATCAGTACCAATTGATTACTGGAAATTCATTTTGATAATGCACCTTTCTTAAAACACTCATTTCTCAAAAATTGAATATTAAAATTGACTGCTACAGTTTAAATTTGCCCTTTATCTTTGGTAAACTAAAATCAGAAAAAGTTTAAGCCTGATTTAGTTTATTTGGATATATTTTGAACACCTCCTGCTGGACGTGCTTTGACATCTGCACGCCACAGCTTGCGAAAGACTGAACCCCAAAGGATTACATGAGTAATGTTTACTCGTTTGCTGTGCACGGTCAGGTTACCACATCTGATTTGAGCATATCAGATGTGTGCACCCTGTAAACTGCTCCGTAGCTCTAATATCGGCGAGGCTGCATTACATGTAATCCCCAAGGATAAAGGGCTTAACACTTTTTCTTACCACTACTTGCAAAAAGGAGGTCTTCAAATTGCCAAATACTTTAATCGTGGGCATTGATATCAGTAGTCAGTCAAATTCTATCTTCTTCATCGATGATGCCGGTAATCACTTGATTAAAAAACCTTTTTCCTTGCCTAATGATCAAGAAGGCGCTAACGAATTAATCAAAAGAGTTATTGACTGCCTCAGCCAGTATAATCTATCCTGTATTAAGTTTGGCATGGAAGCAACTTCACATTACGCTTGGCATCTGCACTTGTATCTTGCTTCTTCATCTGAACTGCTGCCATATAAACCAACTTTTTATGTTCTCAACCCAAGCATAGTCAAAGGCTTCAAAAAAATCTACACTTTCTTGCCTAAAACAGATAGCATCGATGCAATTATCATCGCTGAATGTGTCAGGTTCAGCAAACTCAACCCAACACCTTTGCCTGATTTTAAATATGCTGCACTACAACGCCTTACCAGAATGCGCTATCATCTTGTTCACAATCTAACTCGCGAAAAAAACAGAGCTCTCAATCTCATATACCTTAAATTCTCTACTTATTCTCAAGACTGTCCATTTTCAGATATCTTCGGTAAAGCTTCTTGTGCTATCATCGAAAACTTTACACCTGATGATATCGCTTCTATGCCTTTAGAAGACTTAATTAAATTCGTATCCGATAACGGCAACAATAGACTCTCAGATGTCAATAAAATCGCTGAAATACTTAAAACCGAGGCTCAAGCGTTCATACAGATTACATCCTCTGTTGGCTGAGGCAAATGACTTAGCTTTGTCTATGACCCTTGAAAACATTAGATTTATGCAAGAACAACTTAAAAAACTCGACAAAGAAATCTCAAAACTTCTTAAAGCTTTCTCTCAAACATTAACAACCGTCCCTGGCATAGGAGATGTTCTTGCAGCCGGCATCATCGCTGAAATCGGTGATATCAAGCGCTTCAAAAATGAAGCTGCTTTGGCAAAGTATTCTGGCCTTGTTTGGACTCAGTACCAATCAGGCAACTTCAATGCCCAAGATGTCTCATTAGCTAAGTGTGGTAACCAATACCTGAGATACTATCTTGTTGAAGCTGCTAACTGTGTAAGGGTGCACACAGTACGCTACAAAGCCTTCTACAACAAGAAGTTCTCAGAGGTTACCAAGCATCAGCATAAACGTGCCCTCGTCCTAACCGCAAGACGCTTAATTCCTTTGATCTTTGCCATGCTCAGCAAAGGTCAAATATATCAAGAAAGAGGTGATGTTTACAATACTTAGTTAGTCCCAATTTTTTAATTTAATAATCTTTCCCAAACAAGCTGCCAGTTAAATTTTTCCATGCTGAGCGGCTCGGTATTTTATTGTCTTTTTTGCCCTAATTATCTAAAAAAATTTTTTAAAAAACCCCCTTGACATTATACCGTTTGTCTTTCCTCAGAAAAACATTTTGCATTTATTGCTAAATCTTTCTTCAGTATAATTTAATTATACCCTATTTTCTCCTCTAAAAAAAGAAAAAGCTGCAAAGAGAAGTATAAATAGCCCTCTTTACAACAAAGTTCCCTGTTTTGTTTTTTTGAGATAACCCAAAATTTTTTCCACAAGCCAATTATTAGAATTATCTTCAAGAGAAATTTTTTCATATTCGTAAAAATCAAGCTGTGTCATTAATTCTTTTTGGTTTGCCTCAGCTTTCAAAATAGCTTCCCTGTCAAGTTTTATAGAGCCATCTTTTTCCCTTATTCTTATTTCATCCTTTTCAAGATCAAGTCTACTACACAGAAGTGGTGAGTTGACATCATATTTTTCCGCATTTTTGAGGATTGAATTTCTGCTAAAATTTGCATAGCAGTAAGTGCAAAAGTGTTTGCATGTGTTGAATATCCCAAGGTCTATACTCTGGACACATCCGCACACCTGACGCTGGTTTTTGTCTTTTTTAAAGCTTGCTGTCCAGTATGGGTCCTTTTCTCTTTTTAGCTGCAAAATAAGCTCGCCATCTACACAATGCGCTTTTTTTAGCCCCAGTTGTTCGACCGGTAGATCTTCTGCACAGGTCTCAACACTGAGGTTATACTTTTTCCCAATGCTGCCCATCGCACCAAAGAGATTGTAAAGCTCTTCTGCCGCAAGATCTTTGGCATTTATTCTATTTAACTCATCCACTGCCTTGCTGTAAAAGTCAACATAGCTTATTATGCACTTTTGCGTATAGGGTGAAAGCTTTTCGCAAAGCTCTTCGAACTTTTCTTTGTGGTATTCCAAATCCATCTTATCTGTGATAATTATAGGGTCATACCGCCAGATAACTCTCTTTTTGCCTATCATGTTTGAAAGCTCTATAAAGGTTTCGATAACCTCATCCTTCGAAGGAATGCCAGGCTCTATGTCTTTTCCATAAGGGGTAATTGTGAACTGAAAATAATAAGTGTATTCCTCCAGGTATTTGAGCTTGTCCAAAAAATTCTTAGGATTCTTTGTCCAGAAAACTATGGCATCAACATCTTTTGGATGGAGCGATACTGCAAAAACCTGAGTCAGTCTCATAGGATTTCGGTACATTGCAAAACCTTCTTTTATTCTGTTTATAAACCAATCGCCATAGAAGGCTGGAATATCTGTCCTTCTACTTGCACTTATTATCACCATCTCAGCCCCTTTTTGCTAAACTAACATCAGCATTTTTAACAAACACAAGCTGTGCACTTCTGTACTGATTCCACATCTCAAAATAGTTCTTTAATTCCTCTGGAACACTTTCCATGTCAATATCACACTTTGAATGAGCACAACCAAAACAAAGGCTTAGGTCACTGTTGTATGGAAAGTAATATTTTAACACTGCGATATTGTAATTGGTCCAAAACTTTCGAGCCAAATAATCAAGGATTTCTCTTCCTTTTACTTCTTCAGGATTCCTCAAAGCATACTGTTGTGTGACGTTTGTATCGTTGAAAATTATCATAGTAGATTTTGGCAATATATCGAAAGCTTTTACAACAAATTTCTCAGCAAACCTCTTAACAAAAGCTACATCATAGTATTTTGCCATGTCTGAAAGAACGTACTGAAATGAGATGATATTGGGCTTTTCGCACCTCATAATATCCTCAATCTTATGAAATTCATTAATCGCATCCATGTACGTCACTTCAACTCTTGCCAACTTATGCTTCTTGCCGTGTTGTATGATAAATCTGTGAACCTCATTCCAAAGCATGCTCTTTTCAAATCCATGGTATTCAATCATACTTTTAGGCTTGTACTTTCTATAGTACGCTTCAAATCCAAAAAGATCTGTGCACGGTCCACAACCAACTGAAAGAATCCTGGGATTGTCTGGAAGCCTGGAGTTAATCTGTTCAAGAAGCATGAAGATCTCGCCAGCATGCTTAAGAGAGTATCTTCCGCAATAATAGTATATCATATTCTTGCAGTCATAATCACGAACATTGCTATTGTTCTTCCTTCCGAAGTGAACCTTTGGAAGACACTTTTCACAAGTGCTTTTTCTCTGATAGAATGAATTGGAATAACGAACACATACCGAAGAGTGATTTTCTTTTGCTATCCTCATAACGTCATATACAAGCAGGCACATTTTTATTTCATTCCCTTTTGAAAGGCATGGCTTGACAGACAAGAATAATTTTAATAACTGTCTTTAAAAATTTTGAGGTCAAAAAATTTACGAAGTTTGTAGAAAAGATAGAATTAAAATTATTTTGCTCGTTGTGAGGAACAATAAATTTGGTAAGAAAGGAGCTTATATGGAAGTTACAAGCAATAGATGAGAATATATGCGGCAAATGTGCATAAAACCAACATTTTGACCAAAAGTCATATCCGTCGACCTTAGGTAGTAAAATTTTAAGGGTTAATTTGTATGCGTTTTCATTCAGATTTGATGTGGCTTTTTAAAAGCTTTTGGCAGTAGCTGGATAGACGGAAGGCTTTGAGGTGGTTATATAGTCTGATTTTTCTGGGCTGATTTAAGTTTTCCACAGATGTTTTGATATAAAAACATTGACATGGGTGTATAATCTTGATATAATAAAATCAAGCTTTTTTACGTGTTTGTAGCCTGCCCTTTGGGGATTGAAACTACTCTCACTTGGTCTTTGGTATTTAAGCTAATATGTTTGTAGCCTGCCCTTTGGGGATTGAAACTTGCAATGCATATCTCGCAATTTCTGACAATGTCATTCGTTTGTAGCCTGCCCTTTGGGGATTGAAACACCATTTCCCATACTGTCATAAAATCCCCTCCTTACTGTTTGTAGCCTGCCCTTTGGGGATTGAAACGCATTTTTTGTAGCCTCATTATACATGTCAAGTTTGCTGGTTTGTAGCCTGCCCTTTGGGGATTGAAACTGGCCTTTCACCAAGCAGTAGGTCAGCCCAGAGTGGTTTGTAGCCTGCCCTTTGGGGATTGAAACACTGCATAACCAAAGTCAAGCCCTCTTCGAATCCTAGTTTGTAGCCTGCCCTTTGGGGATTGAAACATTCTTCTTTCTTGCGTATATATCTTGCCAGCAAAGGTTTGTAGCCTGCCCTTTGGGGATTGAAACGTCTTTCCTTAATTGAACTGTTACCGTTCCACCTAATGTTTGTAGCCTGCCCTTTGGGGATTGAAACTACAAAATTACTCGGAATTAAATCCCTACTATTTTGGTTTGTAGCCTGCCCTTTGGGGATTGAAACGGATTTTTTAATTTCATAATGTATTCTTCTATCATTGTTTGTAGCCTGCCCTTTGGGGATTGAAACATAACTTTTGCATCTTCAAAAACAAAAGCAGTTTCAGTTTGTAGCCTTCCCTTTGGGGATTGAAACACAAGATTTGTACCAGCTGTCCAAGTCGCAGCATATGTTTGTAGCCTTCCCTTTGGGGATTGATGCAGAAGAAGAGGATAAGAAAATATGTTTGATATTTTCCTTCCCATCTGCTATAATGTTTTCAGAAGAACTCCTCAGGTGAAAACAATGAATAATAACCAGCTCCCTCATAACATAAACGACCTTGAGTACAAATACATATTCTCTAACAAAAGCATTTTCCTCAGGCTTCTGAAAAGGCTTGATGAGATTGGAATATTCAAAAATCTTACAGAAGACCAGCTTGAAAGAATTGACAAAAGCTATGTGCTACCTGATTTTTCTCAAGAAGAAAGTGATTTGCTTTATAAAGTAAGCTTAAAAGAAAAAGAAATTATCTTTTACATTTTGTTTGAACACCAGTCTTCAGTTGACCATTCAATGCCCTTGAGGCTTTTGTTTTACATCACAGATATATACAGAGACTATATCAAGGATTTTGACAGAGGGGAAATAAAGAAAAAGGGATTTACATTACCGGCAGTTGTGCCGATAGTATTTTACGACGGGGAAGACAGGTGGACAGCCGCAAGAAGACTTAAGGAAAAGATTTTAGGATTTGAGGAGTTTGGAAATTGCGTAATTGATTTTGAGTATATATTGATTGACTTAAACCAAGCAGAAAGCATTTTGCAGGTAAAAGACATACTGAGCTTAATATTGAAGCTCAACAGGATAAAAAGGTATGAGGAGTTAGAGAGGCTAATTTTAGAGCTTGGAGAATATTTATTGGGTGCAGAGGAGAAGGAGATAGAGGTATTGAAGGTATGTTTGCCAGCTGCTTTGAGGGAGCTTGATGAGATAGAAGTTGAGGCTGCCAAAAGAGCGATTGATGAGAGTGTAAGAGGGGGTGAAAAAGTTATGCCACTATTTCAGAATTTGAGAAAGATAAAAGAAGAGTTGATTTTTGAAGGACTTCAGCAAGGACTTCAGCAAGGTTTTGAGCAGAGCAGAATAGAGACAGCTGAGAGGATGATTTTAAAAGGTTACAAAGATGAGGAGATAGCAGAGATTACAGGGCTTTCGCTTGAGAGAATAAAAGAACTTCGTGTAAAGCATAGAAATTGATTGAAATTTTGAAAAATATCCTTTTGCCACAAGCGTTTTTGATGCTGCTTGTGGCTTTTATTGTTTTAGCAAGCAGCAGAATAGAGATTTCAACTTTTGAGTTATTATTCGAAAGACAATTTATATTATTTCATTTTGACCAAAAGTCACATCTGTCGACCTCAGGTAGTAAAATTCTAAAGGTTGATTTGTATGCGGTTTCAAAAAGATTTGGCATGGTTTTTGCAAAACTTCTGGCAGTAGCTGGATAGACGGAAGGCTTTGAGGTGGTTATATAGTCTGATTTTTCTGGCTTGATGTGAGTTTTTCACAGATGTTTTGATATAAAAACATTGACATGGGTGTATAATCTTGATATAATAAAATTAAGTCTTTTAACGTGTTTGTAGCCTTCCCTTTGGGGATTGAAACTTTAAATAAGGAATTTTCCCCCATTGTGATAAATCTGGTTTGTAGCCTTCCCTTTGGGGATTGAAACGATTCAAGAAGGCTACTTAGGACTTTTAAAAGCTATGTTTGTAGCCTTCCCTTTGGGGATTGAAACTGTTTAGTCATTGAGTATCTCCTCCTTCGCATGTTTTTGTTTGTAGCCTTCCCTTTGGGGATTGAAACGTCTTTAACCAACCCAAGTTGTATGGTGTAGTTGTGTTTGTAGCCTTCCCTTTGGGGATTGAAACCATTTAAAACTGCCTCCTTTTTCATGTTAGCGGGTTTGTAGCCTTCCCTTTGGGGATTGAAACACATGATTAGTGACGTTGCAACGCCACCCATCAAAGGTTTGTAGCCTTCCCTTTGGGGATTGAAACATTCTTTTAATGTCAATAATGTGATTCTCAATCTTTGTTTGTAGCCTTCCCTTTGGGGATTGAAACTTTCTTTGCTGCTGCCTGTCCAAAATCACTCTCTGGGTTTGTAGCCTTCCCTTTGGGGATTGAAACTCAAGACGTGCCAGGGTAAGAGGTCTGCCTCTTGTGTTTGTAGCCTTCCCTTTGGGGATTGAAACTTCTTCTTTTCTTGCCCTCAGCCGCCCCGCCCACGGTTTGTAGCCTTCCCTTTGGGGATTGAAACTATTTAGTACATAACCAATACTTACCATTCAACAAGTTTGTAGCCTGCCCTTTGGGGATTGAAACCTACAAACATAAAAAGAAGAAGACAAATATTGATTTGTTTGTAGCCTGCCCTTTGGGGATTGAAACGGTTGCACCAATGTTCCAACCCTGTACTCTAATTCGGTTTGCAGCCTGCCCTTTGGGGATTGAAACACTTTCAGCACAATCGAATAGTCGTTTAAATCTTCATGTTTGTAGCCTGCCCTTTGGGGATTTAAGGAAGAGTTGGGGCTTGTAGTCTTCAAATTTAAGGATTTAAACAGAAAAAGTGAGGACTTTAAAGCAAAAAAGCCACAAAGAGCAAAAGGCTCTCTGTGGCTGATTTTTAATTTTTCCAAATTTTTTAAACTTGATTTTTTGTTTGAGATAGTAATTTGAGTGCCTCTTCAACAAGCTCCTCAAACTCTTTGATTATTTTCCCACTCCCTATCCTGTCTTTAGTAAAGCCAAAATGCATCACTGAGTTTCTTTTTGCCTTTATCCTCTCAATAAAACCTGCAATTTCTATCGGAATACTTTTAGCCATCTCATGTATTTTTTCATTCTCTTTTGTCTCAGCTTCATATATATTCTTTGTCTCTATTTGTTCATTTTTCTGCTTACTCTTTTTGGTTGCTGCAGCAGAAACAAGTTTTCTAACATCTGAATCATTCTCATCAACTCCTAAAACCCTGCAAAGATAGGTTATCATAGTTTCCTCTAACGCAACATATCCTTCAGCTATAAGGGAATACTCTTTGCACCACTTGATAACTTCTTCCCCAACTATAAGGTTATCGGCATTTTCAAACTTCTGAGTTTTCTGTTTTATCTTTTCCACCATTAATTTGAGAGGCTTGAAATATCTGCATCCAAGTTTTGAACCTTTTCAATTTTTTCTCTTAAATCTTTGTGAGCAGCAAAAATTGACTCATCGCGATTCTGTGTACATCTGCCTCTTAGAGTAAAGATAGAATCAGTAAAATTTCTCAAAGACTTTGCAAAGCTGATTAAATCGTTTATTCCTTTGAACCACTCGTTTGAAGCAAACATCTTTTCAATCTTCTTTTCAGCTATCTCTATATCCAAACCACTTTGGATAAGTTTTTGCTTTTCGTTTTTAACACAAACATCCTTTTTACAAAGCAATGTATTTTCAAGATACGAACCATCTCCAAAATGCAGGAATGCACTCACTCCAAAGCTCAAATCCAAAAGGTCTATGAATGGAGTAAAATTTAGAATTGGCTTGTTGCTATCCTTTACTTCAAAAAGTCCATAATATATACCCAAAATATTAATATTTTTTACTGTTTTTAGATAGCTTAACATAACAACAATAAGCATTGGTAAATACCTATAGCCATGAGTTATGTCAAAGACTATCTCGTCCTCTTCCTCAATATGATTAACTACTATTTCAAAAATCTTCCAAATATCTTGTTCCGAAAAACCATTGGGTATTTCAACGGCTTCAACTTCAAATTTAATAGTTCCTGCCTCTTTTAGTTTTTCAATTTCTCTTTTCAAACTTTGATTATTTTCATCTCCACCATCCCAGTTTACCCTCTTTGCTTCTTGTGTAACAAATATGAACCCTTTTGCATCTTCATCCCACTGATTGCAAATCTTCTCTAGTAAGACTACCTGCGTGTACTTTGCATACTTTGAATCATTTTTATCCAAAATATTTAACGTGTATGTGCTAGGTGTGTAGTTGTTTGCCCCTAAAAAACTCAAAAACTTCTTTCCCATCTCACATCATTTCCTCCAAAACTTTAATTTTTCGTATGGTAACTTTTCACCAATTTACAAAGAAAGCTTATATATGACCCTTTCATTTTTGAGCTTTATATCTTCAACACAGCCAAACCCAAGAGCATTTTTCGGCCCTATCCCTGTAAAATACGCAACCTCAACAATATCTTCGTCACCATCAAGCAAAATTAGACCTGAGTATGCTTTGTTTGGAGTGCCATTCAATATAACCACAGTTTCTTTTACCGTATTTTCAAAAAATTTGAGATTAATATCATCTAAAGAAAAGATTCTTTTTTTAAAAACGCATGCTTTATTTACCACATTTCCTTTCAAAAACAGTTCAAACTCATTTTTCGTTTGTTCTGAAAGATTTATCCTACACATAATTGGAGATAAAGTTTTTACTATCATTTTGTTTTTCCTTTTAAACTTCTTTATAGCAAACGAATCCAAGCACATTGTATTACCATAAAGGGTTATTTTCTTCTCCTTGAGTAGTCCCTCAAGAAATGAAAACCAAAAATTTTCATCGATGCTAGACACAATAAGGTCAACATATCCTTTTTTAATTTCTAACTTTGAATTTATAACCCTGTATTCCTGAGGAAATAAACGTGAAAATGTATATGGTTTGTAAATAGTTTTCCCTAAGCTAAACCCACCTTTGTCAACAAATTCACGGTATTTGGGGTTGAGCAAATTTCTAACTGCCTTTGCCAGTTCAATATTGTAATGTATGCTTATATTCATATCATTTTCTGTGTAAAATCTTATTTTATATCGCATATTTCATTCTTCCTCGATTTCTAATTTTACCCATCCTATAGGAAGCTTATTTTCGTCGTCAATGTTAATGGTATAAGGAAAAAAGTCATTTTTTTCTAAATTATTAGAGTCAAATGACATAAAGCTTTTTGCATGAATGCCGCTTTTTCCTATCTTTATTACAATATTGCCTCTTTCGCACTCAGACCAAAGATCATTGTAAAAGTTTTGACTCTGACTATTTAAACTACCAATCTTCTGAGCAAAGAATTTTTCCTCGGCTTTTACCAATTTTTTGCTGTATATTTTCAAACCTTCAATG
The DNA here is from genome assembly GCF_003999255.1 of Caldicellulosiruptor changbaiensis. GTDB lineage: Bacteria > Bacillota > Thermoanaerobacteria > Caldicellulosiruptorales > Caldicellulosiruptoraceae > Caldicellulosiruptor > Caldicellulosiruptor changbaiensis. Next base: position 43,689 of record NZ_CP034791.1, on the reverse strand, counting down.
CAAATATCCATTACGTTTAGGTCTTCAATGTAGTTTGAATCTTCGTAAAGAAAGCTTAAAGAACTCAATGGTTCTCCGTCATGAGGTACTGAAACTTGCACCTTTCCTGCAAAAAGACTTCCTTTTTGAGCAAGCTCAAAGTATTGAGGTAGGGCTGACCTGTTGTTCGCCCTGCTTAATCTCTTCACCTTTTTAACTATGAAACTTCCTTCTTTAAATACAGCATCTAAACACTCTACAGTTCTAAAAAGACTTTTTTCGATAGAATCAAATATATCTTCAGCTTCTCTTATTTCATCTAAATATCCCTTTTCTTCCCAACTACTTTGAGCAGCGTAGAAAACTTTTAAACCTTTTTGAAAGTCCTCTTTACTTTCAAAAGTTTTAAAAAGGCTTTGTGTGTTATCAATTCTTGCCTGGGCATTGTTAACTTTTAATGATTTTAAATTCAATCTTGCTTTTTGTCCTCTTGCATACACGTACTCGATATCTTCTAAAAAGAAACTTAAAAACCCTGTATTCAGGATACCTTTAATTGTACTTGCAGGAACTGCATAATTTTCTGTTACCTCATTCTCTTTTATATCCAAATATCTCCAAAATCTACTTATACTTAGCATATTCTCATAGTTTCTGGCAAGTTCTAATCTGCGGGTTTTAAAATACTTTTCCAAATATTCAGGGTTATTTTTCAAAAACTCTTTTACATCCTCAAGATCTCTTTCAGAAATTATCCCATCTTTTAGCATATTAAATACAGCCTTGCTATCTATGATGTAAGCATACTTGTCATGTATGATGTAGTCTGAGCTTTCCACAACAGCGTCTTGATTTGCGCTCACACAAAAGTCTGTCAAAGCCCTCAAACGTAACTCGTATGTTTTTACAGAATACTTTTCTTTCAAATCTTTTCACCACCTATTTGAATGAGCCTCAACGGAAAAATGCAAGTATATATAAATCTTCCTTTGTACTCTATCAAAAAACTCAAATCTTTACCTTTTGGAACTACAACTGAACTTCTTTCTGCACAAAAGTATGGGGGTTTGAATACACCATAGCCCTTGCTGTCATATCTAAATGTTTGATAACTTTTGAATTGACATGCTGAAACTGCTTTGTCAAAAAGGATTGTTGAAGCTATGTTTACATATTCTTTTTCAACATCCGGCTCACTGTCAAAGAACTGCTCAGTCACTTCATCTCGGCAAAGTATTCTTTGATTGTGCCTTAAAAATGAGATTTTCCCCTTACCGATTGACACATCTGGCCCAAATCCAGTAAGTTCAATGACTTTAAAACACTCTTCTATTTTGTTAACAAGACTCGGCTTTTTACATTGGATATAAATTGAATAACATTGCTTTTTAGAAAATCTGAATTCTTGATGGTAGAAAAAAATACCCACTTCTGATGCAGCGCTTTTTCTGTTTACCTGAATTCCTATGCGGTAAAAATCAACTGGATCTTTTACTTTTGAAGGATCTGCCTCTTTTAAAATTCCGCTATTGTCTATTTCAACCAGACTTACACTCTTCGCAAGTTTTTTGTTCTTTCTCGCAAGCTCTCTTCTTTCACGCAAACTAAGGGAATTTTGATCATCTTCATAGGGCGGTATAATTCTTGGAACGTAGAAATATCTTATAAAATCATCTTCTTCCTCTTCTGAAGGTAGTGCATCTGAAATAAGAACATTTTGTGCCATGTCAAAAACAAGTTCTTTTGCCTGTTTTTCTTCTGTTAGCTCAAAAACCTTATCTGCAATCGCTCCAAAAATAACAGGAGATATGAGTTTTGAAGATGACGAACTTATCAAAAAATCTGCTCTGTATATCATCTTTTTTCTTCCCCTTTTTACTGACAGTTAAGAATCTTCTGATTTTTCTTCAACTTTTACAAAACCATCTTCTGATTTGACTATTTCATAAACCTTTTTCTCAATAATCTTATTTCCATTCTCTCCAAACTCAACCTTACCATAACCTCTTGTCCCAGAACCACCTAAGTAAGTAAGTTCTATCAGCGTTAATGCAGTCTCAATGTATTTAATATATTCTTCTACTTTTTCCTGGTCTTTTTGATAAATTCTGAGTACAAATTCGCATTCAAATTCTGTGCCAGCGGGAATCCTGTCAAGCGTGCGCGGATCTTTCGCAACTCCTGTTACTCTGTTTATGACATTCTCTTTTTTAATTTCGACATAGTCACCAACAAAATCCAAAAGAAGCTTTTTTGATTTTTCAGTCATGAAGCTGTCTCTTACAATAAGCCTTGTTACTTCTTTTTCTCCTGACTGAGGTTTGTTTTTAGCAGCTCCAAAGAGTACACATATAGGACAATTTCCACAATTGCATGGATCTTTAGTTCCTTTTAATGTTATTTCTAACGACGACCTCATTTTACCTTTCAACGACGAACCAGGTATATACGGCTCATTTGTTAGAGGGTCTCTTATCACCGGATTGTCTATATCTCCAATCTTCAACTCTTCTCTGCTTCCACCAATCCTCAAACCTGTTTTTATCTTCATTATTGTTTTGAGCACTATTATTTGTTTTAAAAGCATCTCATTGTTCTCCATCAAAAACCCTCCAATTTCTTAGTTTTTATTATCTCACTTCATAAACCCAACCAATGTTTCAAAAATTTTTATAAAAGCTTCAAATTGATTGTAGCTTGTAGTTATCTTAGTGGTTGAAATGTTTATGAATTCCTTCAAAGCATTGTAAGAAAGTTCCTTAATCTGCTTTTTTGCTTCATTTCTCTCCTCTTTTAGTTTTCTTTCAACAGTGTAATTCACTTTAGATTTTACAAATATAAGCTCGGGTTTGATCTTCATAAACGCATTTTCTTTTCTTGTTTCTGCATCTTCTATCTCTCTTTGCTCTAACTGAACAGTCTGGAACTTGCGTTTTATAGAAATATAGTTGTCATATATATTTCGGATGCTTGAAGATGTCACCCCAACGTCACTATCATTTTGAACATAAGCTGCATTCAGATACTCTGCAAACTTTTCTATTTTTTCTGCCACCTCATATCTGATACCATGTTCATCACAAAAACCATTGTCGTCTTTAATTAACTCAAATAAATCATGTTTATTTTGTTCCAATTCTCTCTGCTTATCTTCGTCAATTATTAAAGTTGATGATCTTTGATTTTGTGAAGTGGCAGTCCTGTTCTGAGCATTTCTATTATTACCTCTATGGGGCAAGTTATTGGGTCTTGGCATGACAAAAATCACTCCTCACTTTCTTTTATTAATTTCCTGAGCGCTATATTTATCGCAACAATGGCCATTGACACATTAGAATTATCGGTATGAAGGCTCATAAAAGAATCCAAAAATTCAATCACCTCTTTTTTCTTATCTTCAGATAAGTTTTTATTATTTTCTATAAGCCTTGTTTTTAGATATACATAGTGGGAAGTTGCCTTAATCTCTTGGTAACAATTTCTAAGTTTTCTCCATTCAAGTATTCTCAACAATTTTCTTATAATTAGTTTGCCTAAAACTTTTTCATTTACATAATCTACAATTTTCTTAGATATATCTAAGCTTCTTCGCAGCTCTGGATAGCTTATCACATTATCAAACAGAAATACTCTATTTTTTATTTTCTTAGCCTCTTCAAGTCCTTCATTTAATTTTATCAAGACACTGTCAAAATTTTCATGTGCCCTGTGGAAATATATCGAAGCTGTCACCGTAACATTTTTTCTGTCTATCACTTTACCTGTTACAAACTGGGAAAATTCTTTTTCAATCTCGTCAATTGCTTCTATAACCTTGTACCACACACCGGTGAGCAAAAGATCATCGCCACCGCTATATAAAATCATGACATCATCCTTGAACTTTTCATTTATTACTTTTTTAACTCCTTCTGTGAAAAACAAATTTAAAAGCCACGACGCATAAGAAAGTCTGGTGATAGAAAACGGATAGCTTTCATTCTGTAAAACCTTTATAGGATAAATACTGTACAGAATAAAACCCAAATCGTCAATGTCCATCTTTGCTGTTGCAATTATATTGTCTGAGTCACTCATCTTTTCTAAGCAATCCAAACTTGCCAATTTCATTGTAAGCCTTTCATCTTCTTCTGAAAGAATATGTTTGTAAGGCTCAGCACAATCATCGTATTCAGGACACCTTTGACAAAAATCAGCCGTGTAAATAAACTTTCTTCCCTGTAAAAATGTATCAATGCACTTTCTATTTTCTGCCTCACTTTTGGTAAAGGTCAAAACCAAGGCACTATTACTGTCAGCACCAGCAGATAACAACTCTGGGTCCTGTATGTTTTCAACGTACAGGCGGTCAAATAAAAATTTTAACTTTGTAATATCTTCGTTCATCCATTTCTCTTCAACTTGACAGCACTTACATACGAAATTCTCACCAGATAATATCGTCTTGGAAGAGTTTATTTTGCAATTTTCACATTTGAAATATGCTTTTTCAAAATATTTTTCGTGAATAAAAGGAGCTATGGTATCAAATGATCGTGCAAATTTCTTTTCAGAGAGCTTCTCTCCCAAGCTTTTTAATTCATTACCTAAAACATAGCCATTTTCATATACTGAAATTCTCTCATAAACAGCTTCAAAATAAATCTTTGATTCGAAAATCTCATCTACTGTTTTTTTAATCTCCTTTATTCTCTCTTGAGCTTTTGAAATGTATGAAAGAGGGATTAATATCAAAAATGCTCCTCCGCCATAAAAGATGATGTTGAAAGGATACAAATCTAATGTTTTAACTATATCGTATGGAATTAACATGTTGAGGATAGACACTAACTGCGACCTTGTTATAATTCTTTTCAAAGGTTTCTCAATTTTACTATTTATACCAGAAAAGATGTAATCCTGAATTTTAAACAATCTCCCATAAACTGCACCATATTGCTTGCGTTGTTCTATTTGTTCACCATGCTCAAAATCTATTAGTCTGTTGATTGCAAACATGGCAGTTGTTGCACTGTGGTGGTACAGCGAAATGTCTCTTATCTTTTCCTTTCCGCTCGAAGTAATGTATGTTGTATGCTTTTTGAGAATGTAATTCAACCTTAATACAAATTCATATTGGTTTTTACTTTCCTCAATAAGAGTCTTAAACTCACTTTCAAAAATTTCAAACCTTTTTCGGTTATCCTCCACAACAGGGTGCGCAGGGTTAAGTTCGGGCCTTTCATAGACAAAGGCATCCTGAGGTGAAAATGCTCTTACATACGAAATATGTTCAAAAATTTTATCTTCTTCTCCCTGACGAAGCGCCTCATCAATATCAAACGCTTCATTTATAAAAGACAGTATACTGTGAATTGGTACATATTCTTGAGAACCACTGGTCTCTTTCTCTTGCCTTCTTTCGGATGCAGAGTCCCAATCTGAATAAATTAAAATCTTCAGTAAGTTGTTTTCTGCATCGCTACAAGCTGAGCTTTTGTTTATTTTTTCAATATTGTGGTGATTTTCTATGAGTCTTTTTATAAGTTCTAGTTCTTGATTGGTAAATAGATTTTTGTTCCTAAACTTTTCCATATACTTTTCTAAAAATTTTTTTGATTCTTCCTGGTGGGAAAGAGATCCAAGCCCACTTCTTCGGATAAATTTGCCAATATCATGTAAAAGAGCCGTCACAGCAATTAAGTTTCTATAAGTTTCTTTCCCCAAGCACAATCACCACCATTTCAAAAAGAATTGGCGTTTTTAATGACTAGTTACTTTTATACCAACATAATACAATATAATATGACAAATTTCAACATTTAAACCTCCAAAATGTTTGAGTTTTATAAGCATCTATAACTCTTTCCTCTTTCGTAGATTTTTCAATTTGAAATTTTAATCTACAAAATTTTTTAGTAAAAGTAATTTTTACATACTTGTTTTGTTATGAGCTTTACAAGTTTTAATTTTTTCAAAGGCAACTCTTGTTTAAATCCATACTCACATATAATCTCAAAAGCTTAACTTTACGATAATCACAAAATTCTTCTAATTTGTATTCTCTATTTCCATCCTCTGTTGCAATATTATTCACAATATTTTAAAAAATCATGAATACTAATACATTTTGACCAAAAGTCATATCCGTCGACCCCAGGTGTAAAATTTTTAGAGATTGATTTGAACACGGTTTCATCCTTGTTGGTTGTGGGTTTATCTTGACTACTGGCAGCAGCTGGATAGACGAAAGACTTTGATTTGGTTTTAAGACTTGATATTGTTGGCTTTGAGTTTGTTTTTAAGGTATGTTCTAAAATAAAAACATTGACACTGGTGCATAAAGTTGATATAATTAAATCAAGCATTCCAACAAGTTGTTTGTAGCCTACCCTTTGGGGATTGAATTTACTAAGTAATATCAAAATAGACCCACGCACAACGTTGTTTGTAGCCTACCCTTTGGGGATTGAAACACGTTCTTTTTGCTTGCTATTATCACCTTCTATTTAGTTTGTAGCCTACCCTTTGGGGATTGAAACTTTACTTTCTCCTGCCATTTTTGTCTTCGCTTCTCCATAGTTTGTAGCCTACCCTTTGGGGATTGAAACGCTTGGAAACATTACTTGCCAATGCACCATACATTTAGTTTGTAGCCTACCCTTTGGGAATTGAAACCTACTATTTATCTTCTTGGAACAGCAGAAAAAGGTCGTTTGTAGCCTGCCCTTTGGGGATTGAAACGCAGACTGGACAAGTGTGAATATCCACAATAGTTCCGTTTGTAGCCTGCCCGTTGGGAATTGAGAAAGGAAGGGAGCTTGTAGACTGCTCTTTAAGAATTGAAACAATCTTTAAAATGCCAAACAAAAGAATTTAACCTTAGGCTTCAGCAAGGACTGCAGCAAGGAATTCGTGAAAGTCAAATTAAAATAAAATAGCTAAGAAGATGATACAAAAAGGTGCAAAAGAGATGGGAAGAATAGCTGAACTGACTGAACTTGATATTGAGGAGATAAAGAAAAATTGAGGAAAGAGCTTTTGAATTGAGGATAAAAATTCTACGCCACAATGCCGATTTTAAGGAAACTTAATTAAAAACAAGTTCTTTGCCTCTTCTGCATATTCCAAAAGTCTTTCTGAAAAACCTGCTCTGCTAAAGAGGACATAAAACTCTTTTTGGTCTGGAAATACTTTTACATTTTCTGCTTTTTTCTTTAAGTCAAAAAAGACATCAATATCAGCCATGTTTTGCGAATATTTGCACTCCCCAAAAACAACATGCCTCATGCTTCTCCCAATGCCTACTATATCAATCTCTGATTTTCCATCCCACCACTTGCCTATTTTATCTACATGAACATCCATTTTTTTGCTTCTTATTAAATCACTCAAGATTTGTTTACAAACTTCTTCATAAACATAGCTTATATGACTTGCTACTATTTTTGACCTTATATTTTCAATTACATATTCAATGTTGTCAAGTTCTAATTGTTCTCTATAAGGATATACAAATTTAAACCAGAAATTTATAAAATTGTCGTTTATAAAATACAACCCTCTTTTGCTCTTCTCAGGATACTCCTCTGTAATCGGAACCTCTCTTCTTATGATATCAAGCTCTATCAAGGTATTTAGATACTTTGTAAGTTTTGTTTGTGGCACAGAAAGGCTTTGGGCAATCTGGCTGAGCTTATGATTCCCAAGTGCAATGCTCTTGATTATCGAAAAATAACTTCCTATCTCATGAACTTCCTTTTCAAGCAAAAACAAAGGCTCTTCATATAAAAAACTTTGTCTGCTTAGAATATTCTCTTCAATTGCCTTGTAAATATCACCTTCATATTTGAACATTTCTAAATATTTCGGAACACCACCAACAACCGAATATATCCAGATAAATTCGTCGTCTGATGCATCTGGAAAAAATTCTTTTGCTTCTTTGAAGGAAAACTGCTTTAACTTTATTTGCCCTGTTCTTCTACCATATAAAGGACTGGAATAAGACAGAGCATATTCTTGCATCATACTAATCAAAGAACCGCACAAAATCAGCATGAAATTACCACTTTTTAGTTTTTCATCCCAGATCCTTTGAAGAATCGAAGCAAAAGCTGGATTTGTCTTGCATAAGTTTTGAAATTCATCAAATACTATCACCATTTTTTTGTCGCTTTTTGTCTTTACTAAAATATCGAAAATATCATCCCAACTTATACCAGATAATTTTTCTATCAAAGGATTTTTCAAAAAACTGCTCACCGCTCTTTTAAAATATTCTATGTTCTGACTTTCTACTTCCTCAGAACCTAAAAAATAAATGGCAGGCTTGTCTTCGATAAATTTTTTAATAAGTGCAGTTTTGCCAATTCTTCTTCTTCCATAAATAACAACAAGCGATGATTTTTGCTCTTGATACTGCTTTTCTAAAAAATCAAGCTCCTGCTTGCGGTTTATAAACTTTTTCATAAAAATCACCTCATATTTATTATACTCTATTTTATTATACTTTAAAGTATATTTTGTGCATCAGTATGTAGTTTGTTTTAAGTGTCAAAATATCTTGATGTTTTATTTGCTAAAAACATTTTGGTTCTCATCTTTATTGGTGGGCTGTTTATCAACGTTCAAAAAGATTTTATTTTTTATATTTATACACTCAACATTGAAAGAGATTTCATTTTGACTAAAAGTCATGTCTGTCGACCTCCGGTAGCAAAATTTTGAGGCTTGTTTTGTATGCGATTTCAGGCTTGTAGTGTGTAGATTAGATCAAATTGCTGGCAGCGACTGGATAGACGGAAGGGGTTAAAAGGGTTTTATGGCTTGATTTTTCTTTGCTGAGATGACTTATCCACAGATGTTTTGATATAAAAACATTGACATGGATGTATAATGTTGATATAATAAAATCAAACTTTTCAACGTGTTTGTAGCCTACCCTTTGGGGATTGAAACTGGAAGAGTTCATATATGGAGTGATAAATAAAATCTGTTTGTAGCCTACCCTTTGGGGATTGAAACGTCGGAAAACTATAAATCACACTACCAGTACCATCCGTTTGTAGCCTACCCTTTGGGGATTGAAACCTATCATCTTCTTAGACTTCACTAATAGCACCGCCTGTTTGTAGCCTACCCTTTGGGGATTGAAACCCTTCTGGTTTAACAAGTACGTAGTAATCACCTTCAAGTTTGTAGCCTACCCTTTGGGGATTGAAACCAGTCCTGTCCTACTCTTTCAGCAATGAGTTTCTGTGTTTGTAGCCTACCCTTTGGGGATTGAAACCGTCGTCTTCGTCTTCATCTTCATCATCATCTTCAGTTTGTAGCCTACCCTTTGGGGATTGAAACACTTTTATATTGACTTCAAAATTGGTATCTTCAGCGGGGTTTGTAGCCTGCCCTTTGGGGATTGAACCGCTGTGGCTGAGGTTGCAAAATTCCCTGTATCTATAAGTGTCAATAAAATAAAGTGCTCTTCTTAGTTTGTTTGATTGAACACTTTTTTCCGATATGTTAAAATTTATTGTTAGAAGTAGTTTTATTAAAAGGTGAACAAAATGATAATTAGGAAGATAGTAAATGGCTATCAACTTGAAAAGATAGTGGACATTCCAGAAGCAGCAAAAAATATGCCTGTTGAATTGATAGTCAGAATACCCCTAAATAAAAGAAAAAAAAGTAAAAAAGGTGATGAAATTCTAAACGAATTGTCTGGTGTGTTTGGCAAATATAAAAACCCTAATTTAATCCCCAGTGAAGAAGAAGCATGGAAGAATACTGTGAGGGAAATATATGAGAAAGAACAATAAGAAAATTTTAAAACTAATTGATGCCAATGTGATTCTGCGTTTTTTACTAAATGACATTGCTGAGCTTAATCAAATTGCCAAGGAAATTATCAAAAACAATGAAGTATTAATTTTAAATGAAGTAGTTGCCGAAATTGTTTACGTGTTAGAAAAAGTCTACAAAGTAGAAAGGAAAAACATTTGCAACACGTTGATAAAATTATTTAATCATCCAAATATCTTTGTTCAAGACTTAGAAATGTTAACTGAGGCATTCAAATTTTATGCAGACAAAAGTATTGATTTTGTTGATGCTATATTAGTTGCACAAAACAAATGCAAAGGTTATACAGTCTATACATTTGATAAAAAACTCGAAAAACATTTGCATTCATAATAAAATACACTCTTAAAGCGATAAAAAGTTTGTAGCCTACCCTTTGGGGTTGATAATAAAAAAGCCACAGGCATTCTAATTTTTCTCCTTGCATGCCTGTGGCATTAGTTTTTATTGCCTATAAGATTTATCAAAAACTCTTGCCCCCTGTTGTCTTCAAACCTATCCAAAAGACTGTCATCGACAAAACGCAGTCTTTTTATCACTAAATTTGAAACCTTACCAGCTGAATATCTTCACTTGTCCCAAGAATAACTTATTTTAAATATTTCATCTACCATTATTTCTAAATCTGGAAAGTGTACACTTTGATAGTATCTCCTTCAGTATAAACCCTTGGTCTTCCATTCAGGGGTATGAAGGGTGTAAAGCTTGAGTGGGGTTTGGTTTGTATTGCCTATAACATAGAAAAATTAGCGAAGATGATAATAGAGGGTTGGGATAGAACTACTTCCCAACCCTTCTTTTATTTGCTGTATAGTTCAATATTAGCATTTAATGGTATTAAATGCTCGTTTCTGGTTATTAAAAATTATTGTTTTGGGACAGCCCCCTCATGTGTTAGTTTTTATTCTATCATGCTTTTTAATTTATGTAAACACAAAAAGTTATTTCTCAAATGGCTTTAATTTGAAAAAAGTTTATTAAACCAAGGTAATAAATACAAAGTCACATTAAAAAAATTTTCCTTTAAACTTTTGATACTCTCTTAAAAATGTTTCTGTTTGAAAAGAATACAAAATTGGTTTATAATAATCTAAAGGTAAAAACATTTGTTTTTGACTGTGGGGGTAATATTTGTGAATTTGAACATTGAACAGAAAAAGTTAGTTCAGTTAAAGCCAAATTGACACGTTTTAGTAAATGGAGTTGGTGGTTCTGGTAAAACTACAATCGCAATACACCGACTTGTTTATCTTTTGAATGAATACTGCTTTGCGCCTGATGCCAAGATCTTGATGGTAACATTTAATAAAACTTTAGTAAATTTCCTGAAATATCTTTATAATAAATTAGATGAAGAAATCTCTCTTTCATTTGATGCACTGGTAAATGACAACAAAGACAAGGTCAAAATATGTTCAATAGATAGTATAATCTATGGGTATTTCCAAGAATATAAAGAGTCTTCTGGTTGCAATCTTGAACTTGTAAACAATAAAACTGTAAAATACAACTTTATCAATCGGGCAATCATCAAACTCAAAGACAAATACCCAAAGGTTCAGTATATAGATCTTGCTTTTGCCAATTTTCTTTTAGACGAAATAGAATGGATAAAAGCATGTAATATAAGAAAATTAGAGGAATACCAAAGCACTGATAGAATAGGAAGAACAGCCACAAGTCAGAAAGATGTTCCTCAAAAGATTGCAAAAAATTCAGAAACAAAAAAGGCTATCTTTGAACTTATGCAACTTTATACACAACTTCTAAAAGAAAATGGACTTGTTGACTTTAAAGACATGGCCTTGATTGCTTTAGACTACCTAAAAGAAAATGAACACAGAATTCCAAAGTATACACATATTATAATAGATGAGAGCCAAGACCTGACAAGGACTCAATTAGAAATTATAAAACTTTTCTATAACTCTGAAAAGAGTTATTCCAGTATCATGTTTATTGCAGACACAGCACAAAGTATTTACACGCATTCATGGTTAGTAAGAGGAAGATCTTTTGCAAGCATTGGTTTCGACATGACAGGAAAAAGTTACATACTCTCTAAAAACTATAGAACGACTGTTCAGATTGCAAATCTCGCATACAGTCTCATAGAAAAAACACCAGAAATAATTGAGGATGAGAATTTTGTAAAACCAGCCCTGATAGATAAACAAGGTCCCTTTACCCGTGCAAAAAATCTTTCAAAGTGAAGAGGAAGAGGCAGAGTTTGTTTATAATGAGATTATGAACAACTTAGCCTTTGAGTTTCAGTTAAAAGACATTGCAGTAATTTGTAAAAGTAAAAAATACTTAGATTCTTTTTATAATTATGTTACTTCAAAAGGACTCAAGGCAATATTCTTAAACTCAGATTCTGGTGACAGCTTTGAAAAAGATGGTATAAAACTTATCACTATGCATTCTATTAAAGGTTTAGAATTCAAAGTTGTTTTCATTATTGGGCTCAATGCAAATATCATTCCATATTCAAACTGCGAAGACAATGAAGTTGCAAAACTTCAAGAAACAACCGATAAAAAACTCTTCTATGTTGGCATGACAAGAGCAAATGAAAGGCTATATTTGTGCTGCAGCAGAAAACCTTCAAAATTCTTAAATGAGTTAAATACAAAATACCTCAGAATTGATTCTCGTTGCAGCCTTCATAGCTTTTACAAACTAAGAATTGACGAATATAGATACATAGACAAAATCAGAGATATCTCCTGCAAGGAAGAAGAAGTAAGACAATGGCTTATAAATGAACTTGTTATCTCTGATTTGTAAAGTTGTTGGAGTAATGAGGAAAAAGCGATAGGCGGCGCAGTTGCCGCCTATTTACTTATCCTCAAAGTCATCAAACAAATCCTTTATATCAATATCCTCAAAATTCTCAAGAGAAATATCATCTTCAGTTGAATAATCAATGTTATAATAGTCGCACAGAAAATCAGAAGTAGCAAGGCTTAAGTCAAGTTCACCAAATTGGTTTGCTACAGAAAATGGATCAAGTTTTTGCCACACTGTTTTAATGTCTTTTGTCTCGTTCAAGTGCTTTATAAATATCTCAAGCCCAACCTTATCTTTTGGAAGCACCACTGTCTGACCAGGCTTTATTGGCGATCTTTTGCTGGGTTTTGCCAAAAAGAGCTTTACAATAAACTCTATTGCAAGGTTATCTGCATGAGACATGTATTTCTTTTTGCAGCTATTGCATCTGACATAAGCTATATCAGCAAAGTTAATAAGCCCTATTTTGGCAAGATACCCTTCATCCTGCCACTCAAGTTCAACATTGCTGCTACCACAACTGTAGCAAATACTTGGAGTGATTGTGTCTTTTACAAGATTGTAATAGAAGATATAGTCATTGTCAAAACCATATGGAAAAAGGGCTGCAAATCTTCTTTCCCAGCAGTTTGCAGGATTGCACATCTTGTCTTTTTTGTTTTTACTATTCGGACACATGCCAAAATAACCTGGGCAAAATTTAAAATACAGAAAGTCTCTTATGCTTGTAAATCTTACAAACTCATCTTTCATAAGCTCTCTTATACTTGCATTTTCTGAAAGCTTTCTCTCAACAAAATCAAGTATTGTCTCTTTATTTGATGTGTTTACAGAAAATTTATCTTTATCTTTTCTTTTTTCCATAAGAACATCAGCCTCTTTTCTGATTCAAACTACACTTTTTAACCAAACAACCCTCGCCAAATCACTTTAAAAATAAATCTCTTAAATCTCTGTATCAAGATGATACCACACCATTGTCTTCTATCCATTCAAGTGCCTTTTTTGTGTATTCAAAATCTTTCTCCAGCATATCTCTTAGCGGAAGGTATTCTAAAACTTCTTTTGCTAATGTCCTCACTGTATCATTATACCTTTGCAAGGGCTTATATTTTACTTCAAGGTTTTTGACAGCAAATGTTGTATCAGCCCTGCTTTTTAAAAATACATTGCATTTTACCATGCACTCCAAAAAATCTCTTTGGTAAAGAAAAGTAAGCTTTCTTAAAACATCTGTAACATTCTTTGAAGAACCCATATAGTGTACCTGCACTTGTTTTATTTCTATTATTATATCATCAACTATCTCTTTTTTGATATTCAAATTCATAGATTTTAATGCTTGTATGAGATTGTCAATAAAAACCTCAAATGTAGGCGAAATCTCTGTAAACATGCCTATCTTCACATCACCAAAGATGTCCTTGAAATTCTCTAAAACAGCTTCGCTAAAAAATGTAATTGTCACTTTTCTAATTGTTGCTCAGCTCCCTTTTTTTAAACTTAATTCCTATTTTTCTTTGAACCTATCGTGAACATTGAGCAGTTTGTGGAAATAGACAAGTTGTATCTCAAACATCTTCTTCAAAATCTCCCTAATTGGGGCAACAATGTACCTTTTTGAAACAGGACTGAAATAAAGGTCGTAATAACCAGGTCCTTCAAAAAGTATGTCAAAGTCTTTGAAATTCTTGCTAAATTCCCTTTTAAGATCCTCAATAGTTTTTGCATATACAATGTTCATTGCAACATTTTCTTCACTTTCAAAAAGTCTTTTATAAGCCTCACAAATGTCAAGTACAGAAAAGTTCGAAACTGGAAAGTTTTTATACAAATCATCAAAGTACTGATAAAGTGCACATGGCATTATAATTCTCTCTTTATTCTTCTCCACAATTCCATAATAACCTTCGCCAAGCCAGACAATAGGAATCATATCAAGAGTCAAATCTGTAAATATATCAAAATTATTGTTTGCCCCCCAGATCTTCATTGAATTTAGCATGGATATTATGTCAGGAGAATAGACAATATATAAAAACTCTTTGTAAAAGGCATTTGCAATATCAAAGTTTTTAAGCTGCTGTTCAGTTGGTATTGGAATACGGAGTTTTTCTAAAAACTCTTTTGTATATATCCAGTTGTTCTTTTGTATGACAGTATTTAGAAAGTTTGAAAAGGCTAAAATTTCTCCCACTCCCTTAAAAATATCTTTAACAAGTATCATTTTGAATTCTATTTTATCTTATCTCAGCTGAAATTACAAACCTTGATAACAAAATTCTTTCATTTTGACTCTTGCAAAATTATACTTTTTTCCATTAAAATTTATATTGTAAAAGTATATATCTTAAAACTTTTCTTTGTTTTTATCAAAAAAAGAATTTGAAGGGGTGGTTGTATGGAAGTTTTAAAAGTTGCTGCTTCATCAATGCCTCAGAAGGTTGCAAATGCGCTTGCTGCTATTGTAAAAGAACAAGGAGAAGCAGAACTTCAGGCTGTTGGTGCTTCTGCTGTAAATCAAGCTGTTAAAGCTATCGCAATTGCTCGTGGTAAGGTTGCTCCAAACGGAATAGACCTTTATGTAATACCTGCATTTGCAGATATCTTAATAGACGGTGAAAAGAAAACAGCTATCAAATTCATCGTAAAGTCAAGATAAAGTAAAAAGAAACATGCCAAATGGGCTGTCAAATGTCCGTCAAAAAGGTTGGCAGCCCATTTGTTTTTTCATGCTCGCATAATAAAGCATTTTAACCACAGGAAAAATCTATTTTTATCTCTCCGCTACTGGTAACAAAGACATTCTGAATCTTTATCCCTTTTATATTCTGCAAAAGTAGCTTTTGCAAATCAATTTCTAACCCCTCTTTAAAAAGGGTTATTCCTGGAATTTGTTCATCTTTCAATTTCCCAAGTAAAAATCCGTAGATGATAACACTCTTTGCAGGATCAAATAGAACCACTATCTTTTCAGCCTCTGATGTAATGGTAAATTTTAAAGCTATCTCCGGCAAAATACTCACAGGCTTTATTTTAACTCTTATTTCGCTGCCAGTAACATCTATTTCTTTTACTAACTCAGAAAGAGAAATATTTTTAAGCACAATATCAACAACCTCTTGGAGATTAGTATTAATATATCCCATATTCTGTCTTTCCCCTCTTTACTAACATAATCTTTTGTGTGATAAAAAAGTTCTTTTACAATTATTTTTATACCCTCATAGAGTATTTTTTAAAATCCAAATTTCGTGTGAAGTTACAGAGAAAAAATAAAGAGCTGCTTTACTTACTTCTTTTCAAAATCTGCAGCTCCTTTTCTTATTCAACTTAAAAACTTACTATACTGAGATTACATTAAAACTTTCTTTTGTAAAAGCAACTTTTCGACTTCCTCTTTTGGAATTGGCTTGCTAAAGAGATAGCCTTGTCCAAAATCACAGCCAATCTCTTTTAAAATCTCAAGCTCTTTTTTGTTCTCTATTCCCTCTGCAACAACTTTTAAACCAAGCTTGTGCGCCATCAGGATAATTCCCTCTACAATTGCCCTGCTCTCCTTTGAGAACATAAGCTCAGATATAAAACTTTTGTCAATCTTCACACCACTAATTGGAAGCTTCCTTAAGTATATAAGCGATGAATACCCTGTTCCAAAGTCATCAATTAAAAATTTTATCCCCATCTGGCACAAAAAGCCCAAAATCTTTAAAGACACATCAAAGTTTTCAACAGCACCAGTTTCGGTAATTTCAAAGGATACCTTAACTGGGTCAACAGAGTATTTTTCTAAGAGTTTTGCAACCGTGTTTTCAAAATATTTTGTTTTAAACTGGCGGGCAGAAAGATTTATTGCTATATGAATATCATTTATACCTTTTCGCTCCCAATCTCTGAGGTCTCTCAAGGCTTTTTCAATTACCACCTCTCCAATTCTTACAATAAGTCCGCTTTCCTCTGCAACTGGTATAAATTCAAGTGGTGATACCATTCCTTTTTGTGGCAAAAACCACCTTATCAGCGCCTCAACACTGTGTATCTCCATATTTTCAAGGTTTACAACTGGCTGATAGTAAAGTACAAACTCATCATTTTCTATTGCTTTTCTTAAATTCTTTTCTATCTCTATCTTATTTAGATTTTTCAATAGCAAAAATGGCATAAAAATCTGAAAATCGTTTTTTCCATTTTCCTTAGCAAGAGAGAGTGCCATATCTACATTTCGAAGAATCTCTTTTGAATCCCTTCCATCCTCAGGGTAGAAGGATATCCCCATACTGACTGTTGTGTAAAGACCTCTTTCTATTTTTTCTAAAAATATCTCATTTTCAAAAATTTTTTGAATCTCTGTGCAAACCTCTATGACAAAGTCTTTCTTTTCAAGACCATTTAGAATTATAGCAAACTCATCACCACCAACTCTGCTAAAGTAGTTCTGAACTTCCAAGCCTTTCAGATACTCAGCTATTTTCTGGGAAATTGTCCTTAGGTATTCATCGCCAACTTCATGACCATACAAGTCATTTATATCCTTGAAATTGTCAATGTCAATTAATATAACAGCTCCAATTTTACCTGTTTGAGCCGCTTTTTTGATTAATTCGCTTAATTTATTTTCAAAAAGTTTTCTATTGGGTAGATTTGTAAGATCATCATAATACGCAAGATACTTTATCCTGTCTTCATACTCTTTTTTAGCTGAATAATCAATATTAATCCCTATTAATTTTTCTGGCTTTCCTCTATTATCATAGAATACCTTTATGTGTACTGAGACCCACTTATAATTTCCATTTTTGTCTTTTATCCGCGCTTCGTACTCTATTTTCTCGTCTCTTAGCTCAAAAGCTCTTTGAATCTTTTCCATCAAAGCTTTTATGTCATCTGGATGGTAAAGCTCAAGCCATGCATAATAGTCAATTTTTGGGTTAATCTTATCTGTCTCAAAATAGTCCTTGAGATTCCCATAAAACTCAATCCTTTTTTCAGCAACATCAAACTCCCAAATACAATCTGAAATGTTTTCAACTATGAATTTATACCTCTCTTCCTCTTCTTTTAAAAGCTCTGTCTGTTTATTTAGAATTTCTAAGGTATTTACCAGCTCCTGATTTGTCTCCTCAAGCTCTTCATAGCTTTCTTCCAAAAGACGCTGATTCTTTTTAATAGGCGTAATGTCAAGCCCAGTTGAAATAATCAACGGTTCATTTAGATATGGACTTTCAACAACCACATTGTTCCAAATTATCCAGCATACATCTCCGGTCTTTGTGATAATTTCATTTTCAAAGTTATTCAAAACCTTCTTTTCTGCTATCTCTGAAAACAGTTTCTCAATGTACTCTCGCTTATGCTCTGGAATGAATATATCAACCCACCTTTTACCTATTACCTCTTCCCTTTTATATCCTGTGACTTCCTCCGCAAACCTGTTAAAATAGATAATCTCACCCTTTAAATTGAGAGTAAGCACTATTACATTTGCGTTAGATGCTAAAAGCTCTGCATATTTTTCATAAGCTTCTTTTCCCTGCTGAAGCCTTTTGTTTATGCCTCTCATTACAAATATTGTAATGCTGGAGGCAAAGATAATTATAAAAAGAATATAAAGTATTGAAAACACTACTTCTCTGTTCTTTTTCTCATAATAGTACGGAGAGTATGTAGAAAAGTAGTTGTAATAAAGCTGATCAAATATACCATTTTTAATAAGCTCTTTTAGTCTTGTATTTACATAGTCAACAAGCTCCGGATGTTTTTTGCTTATACCAAAGCCACTCTCGAGTATAAAAATGTCCTTCAACTTGATCTCAACTTGGTCTGCATAATTGTTCTTCACTAAAAAGTAATTAGCAATTTCTTGAGAGATTATAACTGCATCTACTTTGCCTTCTAAAAGTGCTACAAACTCATCCTCAATGGTTTGAAAGGTAAGATAGTTCTTAATTTTCAATCTTTCTTTTAGCAATGTTTCTGTATAATCACTTTTCATTACACCTATCTTAAAAGAAGCTAAATTATTCAACGTTATATCTTTGTTAAAATCTTTTCTTGTATAAATCCCAACATGTCTTGTGAAAATTGGGTCTGTGAAATAGACACCTTTTTTTCTCTCCTCTAATATTACAATAGGGCCAGTGATGTCAATCTCGCCACTTACAAGTCTTTTATAGACATTTTCCCATGTATCGCTACTCACACTTAGAAAATATTTATCTGGCTCAAAAATTAAGTTTGCCAAATCAACTGAAAATCCATACACTCGTCCATTTATAACATACGAAAAAGGTGGATATTGTTTATCTACTTGAAACTTTATTGTTTTGTGATAGCAATATGCAACCTGGCTTGTAAAAAGAAATAACAGGATTGATATTATAATAACCTTTAAAGTCCTTTTCATAAAAATCAACCTTTGAAATATTGCAGATATACTAATATTCTAACTAAATATATACCCACTTTGAAGAAAATTAAAACAATTTTTTGAGTGAACTTTTAAATACCACCTAATCTATAATCACAAAAGAAGGAGATTTTATGTTATATTTCAAATTTGAACCTTTCAAAGAAAAATCTCCAAACCCTTTTATTAAGTTTCCCTTCAATCCTTTTGCATAAATTGGTATATTGCCCGATACAGGCTTATCTGAAAGATTCAGCACTATAAGTATACTATCATTCCCATATGTTATGACAAATGCAAAAATTGATTCGTTTGTTTGAATTAATTTGAAATCACCTCTTAGTGAACTACCGTCCACCTAAAGAGGTGGAGGCTTCGCAAGAAGTTTGGCAGCAGTTAAGCTACCCTTATTCTCACAGGGTGGTTCACACACCCACTACTGGTTATCTGCTTCACCACAGACTCACCAGCTACTTTTGCAAGTATGTTTATCGCTCCATTTATATCCGCATTTACTACATACCCACACTTTTTGCATACATACAATCCCCTGTATTTCCTGCTACTTTTGCTAACCTGCCCACACCTGCTACATCTTTGTGATGTATAGCTCTCATCCACTTCCACATACCTTATACCATAATACATGCACTTTGATTTTAGCTTCCTCTTGAACTTGTCATATGGTATTCCCACAAAATTTTGATTGTTTACAACCCCGAGCTCTATCCCCTGCTTTATACCTTTCATCTTGCCAACAACTACTGCAGATACTTGATTGTTCAAACAGTGCTTGATTATCAAACTTACGGCTTGATTCAAAAAGTTGTCAATTATATGTTGCCTTTTAAGAGAAATCTGAGCAAGTTTTCTGCCACATTTTATCCCCTGCCTGCTGTAGATTGACTGAAGTCTTGCCCTTTGTTTGTTGTACCATCGGTTGACTGATTTTAAAAACCTGCCCTCTATCAAAAAGGCAGTCCCGATGGTATCAACCACCGCTGCAAAATTGTCAAGCCCTAAGTCTACCCCTAAATACCTGCTCAAATCAAAAGTATTAAGCTTATATTCTTCTTCATACACATACTCAATCTCAAACCATTTGCCACCCAGCCTTGGCACTATCCTGACCTCTTTGAGCTTTTTGCCCAAAACAGTTTTCGGTAGCTCAAAATACAAGTACCTTACACCAAACTCTTTTGCAAAACCCCTGCCAAGACTCAATCGTACTTTTTTCCCTTCTGTCTTGAACTGGTCCTTCGGAAAAACTATCTGATACATCCCATCCTTCGGCAGGTATTTGGGCATTGAAACTTTTTCTTCTACCTTCCCTTCTTTTTTAGATTTCAAAAGACCCCGAAAAGACTTAAAAGCTTCACTCACTGAAATAAGTGTTTGCTGGGCAACCTGCGATGGCAAAAGTCTGTAGTTTTCGCTGCCTTTCACAAGATGATATACACTCTCATATCTCAGATATTCCTGAGTTTTAAAGTAGTGTTGCCTTATATGATACAGACCATAGTTGTACAGGTTTTTTGAAAGGTGGCAAAGCTGACGTAGCAGTCTGTATGTTTGTTTATCACATCTTATATGATTTTTCTGCGTTTTGTACATTTTAATCACCTGAGGAATATTATAACATATTTTTAGCAATTCATCTCCATCTTGTAGAAGATGGAGTCTTCTTGCTTAATTTTTTGATAAAGCATAGTAATAAGAATCACCTTTTTTGTACCACTGTCTTGGCCCGAACGCAGATAATTGATTTATATTTGTTTTAGAATCTGCCCATATATAGTAGTTTCTATATTTACTGTTCTTGTTAGTCGAAGCCTCAATAAACCAAGGATGCTGACTTGGTGTGTGATTCATCATCATGTCAAGTATAACTTTAAAACCCATTTTATGAGTCTTTCCAAGGAAGTTTTGAAAATCTTTTTCTGTGCCATAATCAGGATCAATTTTATAGTAATTTGTTTCTCCTTTTAAATGATATTGTTTGCATTGTATTATACCTTTATTTTTTGAATTTTTTAGTTCCAAAATTTTTAAAATTTATATGTAGAGATTATACAATTTTTTTCATTATGAGTTTAAATTCTAATTCACAATTATCAAATGATCCATAGCTCGTGTGAATGCAACATATTTTTCATTGTTCGTCATACCTTGAGTAAAGACAATACATTGCCTAAACTCTAATCCTTTCGCCAGCTTTATATCAAATAAGTTGAATTTTCTAAGAAACAACCTTTTTGACTCTGATACTTTGTTTATTTCTCCTTTTGGAAACAATTTAAATATTTTTTCCATAAGCTCAGGATAGTAATCCTTTACTACAATAGCTCTCAAGCCATTTTCGTCAAATTCATTTATAGTCTTTTGAAACTCTAGAATATTTATGTTCTCCAAAGTAAACTCTTTGACGGCAAAAGAATTAATTCCAATTGGCTGCATTGAAATATTGAATTTGTCATTGCAAAAGCAGGCTATTTCATTGGAGTTTCTATAATTTTCTATAAGTTCATAATATTTTGCATTCAAAATATTCTTCAGTTCTTCCCAGTCACCTAAACCACTCTTTAAAATCGATTGTAACAAATCACCGTAAATATTGAACACTGCTCTATTGTCATTCAATTTTATAAACAGCTTATATTCATTTAAAGTAATATCCTGCCCCTCATCAATAAAAATTAATTTTTCCTGCTTATTAGGCAAACCAAAATGCTCACAGCAAAGGTTTAAAATAAGGTACAAATCAAATTTGTAAAAGATGTTTTTCGTAAGTTTTTGACCAAATCTCAAAAAGATCTTTTCTCTTAAAGGTTTGTAAACCTTAGTTAAAAAATTATCTTTATAAATTTTGTTATCTTTAATTTCATACTCTGGAATCAAACGTTTTAATTTAACCAATTTATAAATAATCTCTTTACTTAGCATTCTTTGAGTTAGATTATCTAACTCAGTTTGATATTCAACTAGTTTCTGTTGATAAAGTTTTAGTCTCTTTTTTAATTTAATTAATTTGTTTTTTAACACCAAAAGCTGAGTATTTATATTTTCCCTGTCCTTTAAACCATATTTTTTAACTATTTCCTCACTTATATTTTCTTTATTCTTCAGTTTATTAGCTATTATTTCTATTTCCTGAATTTCTTTATTTGTTTGGGCTATTAGATTTTCAACATTTTCTATGTATCCTTTTACATCTTCTATTTTTTCATTAATAATTTCATTTTCTCCTATCAACCAGTTAACATTGGTTAAAATTTCTCTTAGAGCCTCATCAAAAAATCTGTAATTTCCAACTTTGATGTTATTCTTTTGCATTAATTCTCTATACCCTATATTTTCAAGATAGTTTTTTATACCCCTCACCCATTGTTTGTAAGCATTTTTTAGTTCTTCAAGGCATTCATCACTATAACAATAGTCTAACATTTCTTTTGGAAGTGAGTCTTCATCACCCAAATATGCTTCTACTGTTTTTATATATTCGTCTTCATTTTTTCTCCTTGCTCTTATATTTTCAACAAATTTGAATCCGTAATTGTCTAACTTTTCTAAATAATAGTCAACTATTGTTCCTTTATTCACCAAATCCAGTTCCAATTCATGAGCTAAATCTTTGATTTGTTTATTAAAAATGTTATTTGGTGTAATTATCCAGATGCTGTGAGGGTTTATATTTTTGTTATTGTACAAAAGGTAAGAAAGCCGATGTAACAAAATCATTGTCTTGCCTGAGCCTGCATATCCTTGAACAATTATATTTTGGTCATATTTTTCATAAATTATCTCAATCTGTTTTCTTTGAATTGTTCTTATAATATCAGTGAATTTGCCCTCTGTTCTTTTCTCCTTAATAAGTTGAACTAAAAATGGATCTAACAACTGGTCATACTTTGAAGGAAGAGAATCATCATATACAAACTCGTTTTTGTAACTTATAAGCTCACCGTTTTTTATATCAAAACTTCTTCTTAACAAAACTAAATACCAAATATCATTTATCTTAAACTCAATTTCTGTGTTTTGATAATAGGTCTTTGCTATATCACTTCTCCAATCACTCACTATAAGATTGCCTTTATTATCCAACAAAGCACTTTTGCCAATATAAACAACATCAATACTTTTTTTACTATCATGAGATTTTTCCAAATCTACTCTTGCAAAGTATGGCATATACCTTTGCTCTAACAATTTCAAAATCTCTTCGTTTATCCTTTTAATTTTTTTTCTGTTAGCAATGTAATCTTCAATTTCGTCTGCTGATCGTGAATGATATGTAATTAAATCTTCTTCTAATTTGTCTATTGTTTTTTTTCTATTTTCTATTTTTTCATCAATATATTTCACTACCTTTTTTAATTGGTTCTTCTCTTCTTCGTAAATTATGTCGTTTTGTAAATTGTTAGCCATTTAGTTGTCACCTTCTACCAAGAAATTGTTTAACTTTAAATAAATATTAATTTACTTGGCATGTATTGTCAACATACATTTTAATAGGGAAAGATTATAAGTTTGACTGAAACATTAAAAACAGATCTTTAGGATTGCTTAATTTTATGTTAAAATTCCTTTAAGATATTTTTCTAAAATTGTGTTCTCATCCAATGTTTTTTAGTAATCACGAAGCATAATTTTATTGAAAATAGACGAATTAATAAATAATATAAGGTGATACAGATGAACTCAGAGAGGCTGAAAGCAATTCAAGAACATTTAACAAAAATTTCAATTGAAGATGTCGCAGAGATATATAAAGATCTGGAAAATATTTATAACCAATTACTCTCAAAACACGGAATAGATATTCAAAAGTGTTTTTGCGGCGCAAATGAAAATTTCCTTGAAGAGCTGAAAAAGGCATTTTCAAAAGCTGTTGAGATAAATATGATTGTATCTTTTTTGTTAGAATCAGGTGTAAGGCTAATTATTGAAGATTTAATAGAAGCAAAAAAAAGAAATTGTCCCATAAGAATTGTAACTGGTCGATATTTGAATATAACTCAACCTTCTGCTCTTTATCTTATCAAAGACAGACTTGGCAGTTATGTGGACTTGAGATTTTTCAAAGATGACAATATTCCTTTCCATCCCAAAGCATACATTATCGAATACGAAGGCGGAAAAGGAGATATATTCATCGGCTCATCAAATTTATCAGAATCAGCGTTGACATATGGGATTGAGTGGAATTATAGAATTGAGAAAACTACAAATCCGAAGGATTTCGAACAATTTAAAAAAGAGTTCTTCAAAATTCTAAAAAGCTGTACAGAAAAAATCGATGATGAGCTTTTGAGAAAGTACAGTCGCAGCTGGAAAAGACCTAAGATTTTCATAGAAATTAAAGAAATTCAAGCTGAGGTTGAAAATACTGACAATTCAGCTGAGGACATAGATTCAACATCCTCAAAAGACATTTCCATGGTAGCCGAAGAAGTTCTTGAATATGATAAATCCACATTTGCTGAAAAAGATGATACTGAACAATCAAAAACTCAGCATAAAAAACCAAACTCAAGGAAAATTGTACCTCTTTATCCAAGAGAGGCTCAAACAGAAGCATTGTATTGGCTCAAAAAATGTCGTGAAGAGGGATTGGACAGAGCACTTGTTGTTGCAGCAACAGGTATTGGCAAAACCTTTTTAGCTGCATTTGATTCAATTGGATTTAAAACAGTGCTATTTGTTGCCCACAGAGAAGAAATTTTGAGACAAGCTGCCTTATCTTTTAAGACTATCAGATCAAATGCAACAATTGGTTTTTTCACCGGTGATAGAAAGGAAACTGACAAAGATATAATTTTTGCCTCTGTTCAAACTCTTGGAAAAGAGGAATATTTAAATCCAACATATTTTTCGTCTGATTATTTTGAATACATAATAATTGACGAATTTCATCATGCAGTTGCAAAAAGTTATCAAAATATTATAAACTATTTCAAGCCAAAATTTCTCTTGGGCCTCACAGCAACGCCTGAAAGGTTGGATAACAAAGATGTTTTTGAACTTTGCAACTACAATGTTGTTTATGAATTAAGGCTCAAAGATGCAATAAACAAAGGTTATCTCGTGCCTTTTCATTATTATGGAATATATGATGAAACAGATTTTTCTCAAATTCCAGAAATTAATGGAAAGTTTAAAGAAGATGAACTTGAAAAAGTCCTGATGATACACAAAAGAGCAGACTTGATACTGAAAAACTATTTAAAATTCAATAAGCAAAAGACTTTGGCTTTTTGTTGCTCTCGCAATCACGCTGAATTTATGGCTGATTATTTTAATAAAAATGGTGTTAAATGCTGCGCAGTGTATAGTGGAGAACAAGGAAAAAATGCCCTGCAAAGAAGTGAGGCAATAAGAAAGCTCAAAAATGGCCAAATAAAGGTTATTTTTACTGTGGATATGTTCAATGAAGGTGTTGATATCCCTGAAATTGACATGGTTATGTTTTTAAGACCAACAGAGTCACCTACAGTTTTTTTACAGCAGCTGGGCCGTGGCTTGAGAAAAGCTAAAAATAAGAATTATTTAACAGTATTAAATTTTATAGGAAACTATAAACGTGCTAACTTAATACCATTTCTATTGAGCACTGGTGAATATGATATTGAAAAGATTAAAAAGAGTAAATACTCTGTTGATGATTTTGAGTATCCTGATGGTTGTGTTGTGGATTTTGATTTCAGAATTATTGATATATTCAAAAAACAAGCTGAAAGTCTTAAGAATATTCAAGAAATTGTCTATGAAGAGTTTTTGAGAATAAAAGAAATGCTTGGGAAACGCCCAAGCCGTGTTGAATTTTTTAAATATATTGATACTGCTATATATGCAAGTATGAAAAAATATTCTGACCCTTTTATAAACGTGTTTAAAGATTATATATCTTTTTTGAAAATTAACAATCAATTAGAAGAAGGAGAAGAATCTTTATTTAATACATTTGCACATCAATTTATTAAAGTAGTTGAGAATACAATGATGACAAAGATTTATAAAATGCCCTTGCTTCTTGCGTTCTACAATAATGGTAACATAAAATTGAAAGTTGGACCTGACGATATTTATGAGGCTTTCAAAGAATTCTTCTCTAATCCTTCAAATGCAATTGATTTAGAAGTTCACAAAAGCACTCGCAATTATAAGGATTGGCAGAAAGAAGAATATATTAAGTTATCAAGGAATAATCCTGAAAAATATTTAATAAGTTCTCATCCTGAATTTTTCTATTGGGATGGAGACTATTTTTGCATAAATGACAAACTTGCTGATTTTATAAATAATGAATATTTTCTTATGCACTTTAAAGATGCAATTGACTTTAGAATAAAACGATATTATAGGGAGAGATATGAAAAATGGACCCAACAATAAGATATTATGATGAAAATGCAATTGAATTCTTTGAAAACACAAAAAATGCAGATATGAAAGAATTATATGAATTGTTTTTAAAATACCTTCCCAAAGGATCAAAAATTCTTGACTTAGGTTGCGGTTCTGGAAGAGATACTAAATATTTTTTACAAAATGGGTATGACACAGTTGCAATAGATGGTTCACTTGAAATGGTAAAACTTT
This sequence comes from Caldicellulosiruptor changbaiensis, assembly GCF_003999255.1. Lineage (GTDB taxonomy): Bacteria > Bacillota > Thermoanaerobacteria > Caldicellulosiruptorales > Caldicellulosiruptoraceae > Caldicellulosiruptor > Caldicellulosiruptor changbaiensis. Next base: position 17,069 of record NZ_CP034791.1, on the reverse strand, counting down.
CTACTCAGTACACAGGGAAACAAACTTTTCACATGACATTTGAACAACTTGACTTTTTTGAAGAATTTGATGGAGTTTGGGCATGTGCCTCGCTTTTGCATGTACCAAGGAGCAAAATAGATTTAATCTTCAGAAAAATATATTTGGCACTTAAGAAAAACGGCATTTTCTATTCATCATATAAATATGGAAATACCGAAGAATTCCGTAATGGCCGATTTTTTAATAATTACGATGAAAGCTCTTTTATGGCTCTTTTGAAAAACCATCCTTACTTTGAACTACTTGAGATGAAAACCACCAATGACGTTAGAAAAGGAAGAGAGAATGAAAAATGGTTGAATGTTATATTAAAAAAGAAATAAGGAGAAGGGCTCTTATCTCTCACACCTTCTCCTCATACCTCTCAAGAGCTTTTTTCACTCTTGAAATTATCTCATTCCTTATCCTCTCAGGTGATATTACAACAACGTCCTTTCCTAAATACAAAATCCTTGACAAAACTTCTGCTTCTTCAAATGTGTAGTAATAGATTGTAAGTTGGTGTTTGTTCTTCTCTCTCAAAAACCTTGCTGATTTTTTGAACGATGAAAAAAGACAAAATGCTCTTTCTAAAGCGTTTCTTGTGTTCATAACCTCAAGGACAATTGGCTCTGGTGCTGAAGATTTTTTTAAAAATTCTTCATACTCTTTTGAAATTTCCGTCATGTCAACCTTTTCAGAGGTTAAGCTAATATCATGCAGATTTTGAACAACGCATTTTGCAAAGCTGTGAGAAGTTATAGAGTAAATAATTGCATAGAGCAAATCATCTTTGAGAGAGTATTGAATCTTTACAGGAATCCCTGTTTCTTTAAATTGATAACCACTTCTTGTTATGTAAGTGTAGTTTATAGCTTTTTTTTCTAAAGCTGCATGAATTAAAATTCTGAGTTTCTTGCCAATCTCCCTTACCCACTCTCTTTTTACCACTTTCGAGTAGTTTTTAGGAAGCAAAATTTCTGGGTCAAACAGAAAATTGTTATTCACTTTTAGCTTTTTTATCTTTTCAATTGTTTCATCTTCCAAAAAAAGATGCACATAGCGGCTGGATAGCATGAATTTTAACCACATAAGTTCTATGTCTGTAGCATAAGGCTCAATTGGCGCATCAATTCTTAAAGTTAACTGCTGAGAGTCATCTTCTTTTTTTAGAAGATATAGGTTTTTATTCTCTTCCTCATTTTTGTCTAAAACTCTTCTCTCTAAGCTTGGAAAATTACAATTGTACTTTTGTAAAATCTCTTGCACACCTCTTCGGGTAATTCCGCCATTTTCGTAAGCTGTGTTGATAATCTCTTCTAACGCCTTGTAAAATGTGCTTTTTATGCTACTGAATATCTCCATAGTTTCTCAAAATCTCCTTCCACTCTTCTATAATCTCTTGTCTGAGCTTACTTGAGTCTTCGCTGCCATCTTCAACAACAACCCTGTGTGAAAAGCTTCTAAGCCATGGTTTGAATTCTTTTAGGTTACTAAGTTCATACTCAACAACAAATTCATTTTGGCTTACTATATCTATTTTTGCATCTTTCAGCTCTCTTTTTACCCTGTTTAATACAAAGTTAAAGCTGGCCTCTTTATCATCGAGGATGAACCTTAGCTTTATTTTTTTAAACCCTGTCTTTTTGAGTGGAACAGACACAAAAAAACACTTTTCTATAACTTTCCAGTATTCTTTGAAAATGTTTTTGTCAAATGTCTCATCTAAAATTTCTATTTTTTCTACCCTTGAAGCAGGAAGGGTATTTATTGCCTTTTCAAAAAGCACAATAAAATACCATCTGCCAAGTTTTACATCGTAAATGATTCTGAGTGGAATACAAGTATACTCTTTTCTTTCATTTTTGCTTCTTGGATAGTACCAAATTTTTATTTTTCTGCCACTTGAGGCTGCCTGCCAAAATCTCCACACAAGCTCTTCATCTAAAACATAATGATGAGGCACATATGTAAACCAAAATAGTTGATTTGCTTCTTTTACAAACTCTTCTTCACCATTTTTCAAAAGATATTTTTCCAAGCTCTCTTTTAAAAACCACCCCGGAACATTTGGTACATTTGTGTTTATAAAAAATAAAACCGATAGGTAGATGTTTTTTACCTCATCTTTTGAAAACCCTGAAAAAAGCCTTTCGATTGTATTTGACAAGACATAAACTTTTTCTTTTTTTAGAAATTTTATAACCCCTATACTTTGCATCTCTTTCAATGTTCTTTTTATACTTGAATCAATAGCTTTATCTTTTGTTCTTTCATCAAGTGCAAAGTATATCTTATCAACAATCTCATTTGTAGTTGCTCTTTTGTTTTTTGAAGAATTCAAAATCTGAAGAATCTTGAAAAACAATGTTGTTTGAAGCGGAGTTGATGTTTTTGAAAAATATATATTGATAAGCGGATTTTCTACCTCTTTGAAAAAGTCTTCAACTATACATGGCAAAACCTTTTTGCCATCTCTTTCGACCGATAGATATTCATCTTCTTTTAAAAACACTCTCATACGCCTGAGCTCTTCATCAAATGTTCTTTTACCTATCTTAAAAAGCTCAGCGTCTTCTCGTGAATAACATCCATACAAATACACAAGCCTTGAAAAGTTCCTAAGCTTGTTAAAGTCATTTATAAAAGGATTGAACTCTGGCATAGTGTACTGCCCCTTTATAAGTTTTCTTTCTTTATGAGTTTTCCGCTGCGGGTAGAGAAAATTCCTTGTTATATTGATAATATTATACCAAAAATTAAAAGCAGGCTAAAGATTCTCAATAGAACCTCGCCTGCTTTCTGGTTGTAAAGCTTTGCTTTTTAATTTATCTTTTCTTCTTTAATGTATTTATGCCAAAGATGCTATAAAGCGGACAATATCCTATAAATCCTGTGATAAGTGGAATTATTCCTATCAAGCCAAAGTATTTTGCGTTGCTTTTTACTATGAAAAGTAAGCTCAACAAAACAAGCCCAAGAATTATTCTTATAGCCTTGTCAATAGGTCCAACGTTTTTCATTTATACTTCTCCTAAAAATATTTTTATATAGTTTTTATACCCACATATTTTAATTCTGTCACAAACTTTTATAACTTTTTATAACATAACAAAACCACAAAGCGGTATTATCAGCTTGGCACAAATCAAAGTATTGTTCGCCAATTTTCAGGAAGTAACAACACCATTTGTATCTGAAGTTTGCAAAGCCTTTAAAGCACTTTTTGGGTTTGTCTCCTTTGCCTCATGTAAACAAAAAGGCGGTACTGGAGTAATAAGATTTACCTGCTTGCACCGCCACCGCCAGAAGAGCCACCACCAAAACCGCCAAAGCCACCACCAGATGAACCGCCGCCAAAGCCACCGCCAAAACCATCCCATGGACCTCTGTACCACCAGCTGCCTTTTCTACGGGATTTTAAAGAGATAAAAACAAAAATTATTACAAAGACTATAATTGCTATTGCATCTGGAAGTTTCAGTTCACTGTCATCTTCAGCTGTAGAGTTATTATCTATTGTTTGTGCATCGCCGTACCCTTGAAGTTCATCTAAATTCAGGTTATACTCCTTTGCGACCTCACTTGCAACTGCATAGAATGTATCCTTTATCCCTCTTGAGTATTCTTTGTTCTCAAACGCTGGAATTGCATATGTGTCTAAAATTCTCCCTGCCTTGCCATCTGGGATTGCACCTTCTAAGCCATAACCAACTTCTATTCTTATCTTTCCTTTTTTATTTGCAAGAAGGTTTTCTTTATTCACTAAAATCAAAACGCCATTGTCTTTTTCTTTGTTCCCAATTCCCCATTTTCTAAAAAGGTTTAGAGCATATTCCTCTATCGTGTAGTTTCCCAAAGTTTCAACAGTAACAACTACAATCTCTGCAGATGTGCTATCCTCTATTTTCTTTGCCAAAGCTCTCATCTGATCTTCGTCGGAATCATCTATGAGGTTTGCATAGTCAAAGACATAGCTATTTTCAGCTGGCTTTTGCGGAATACTTGCTAAGCTATATAGCGGCAAAAATACAATGAGCAAAAAAAGCATTAAGAATATAAAGGCTAAATAAAAATTTTTTCTGGCTTTAAGTGTGTTTAGCATTTCTACCTCTCCACCTTTTTACTTTGAAAAATCAACTGTGGGAACTTTTTGAGCCTCTGCTTCCGCTTTGAAATATGGTTTTTCTTCAAATCCAAACATGCGCGCAATAATTACATTCGGGAAGACTTTTATCTTTGTGTTATAGCTTCTTACCGCATCGTTGTAGTCTTTTCTTGCAACAGCTATTCTGTTTTCTGTGCCAGATAGCTCATCCATAAGTGTAATAAAGGTTTGGTCAGCTTTGAGGTCAGGGTAGTTTTCAACTATCGCCAAAAGCCTTGAAAGTGCATTAGAAAGCTCTTCATTTGCTTTTACTTTGTCCTCAACTGTTGAAGAGTTTATCAGTTTTGACCTTGCTTCTGCAAGCTTTTCGAAGATATCCTTTTCATGCTTTGCATAACCTTTTACTGTGTTTACAAGGTTAGGAATTAAATCTGCTCTTCTTTGAAGCTGATTCTCCACCTGACTCCACTTACTTTTTACGTTTTCTTCAGCTTTAACAAGGCTGTTGTATACTGAAAAAAGATAGAGCAAAACAAAAGCTATTGCTACTAAGATGATTATAAGTACGCGACTTTTTCTTTTCACTTTATTTTGTTCTCTCCTTTCATTGATTTTTATTTTGTTCAACATATCTATATATACCCAGAAAATTATTATATTCTATCAATAAACAAAAAGATACAAGTGAGCAGATTTTAGCATTCATTAAAAGAACCTCTAAGAGCTCACATAAGGCTTTATATCCTCGATTAATCGAATATTTTTAATTTCATCTCTTAAGGTTTTTTACTTTTTAACATTATTGGTCCAAATCAATTTTATTCAAAAAGATATGAATATATATTTACTTTGACTAAAAGTCACTTCCGTCGATCTCCAGTGCAAAATTTTTGAGGTTTGATTTGTATACGGTTTCATCAAGATGTGGTAAGGGTTCGTCTGGATTGCTGGCAACAGCTGGATAGACGGAAGGGTTTTATGGGGATCGAAACCTTGGTACTTCTTATTTGAGTGGCATTTTGATATGGTGTACTAAAATAAAAACATTGACACCTTTGCATAAAGTTGATATAATAAAACTAAGCTTTCTAACGTGTTTGTAGCCTACCCTTTGGGGATTGAAACTGAGCAACTTGCACAAAATTTGTATTACATTTTCGTAAGTTTGTAGCCTACCCTTTGGGGATTGAAACACACCCCTTTCAAAAAAAATAGAGCGGTTCCCACCGCCCGTTTGTAGCCTACCCTTTGGGGATTGAAACCTACAAAGAAATCCATCGTCAGCTTCATCTTCTCACCAGTTTGTAGCCTACCCTTTGGGGATTGAAACCGCTGAGCGAGCAGCTGAAGAGTGGTATGCAGCTTAGGTTTGTAGCCTACCCTTTGGGGATTGAAACAAAATTATGCAATACAAATAAATACTGCAATTACAGAGTTTGTAGCCTACCCTTTGGGGATTGAAACATATTTCATTTTCATCTAAAAGTTCTTTAACTAATGGTTTGTAGCCTACCCTTTGGGGATTGAAACTTTTCGTATTGTAATAAAAACAATTCCTTTATTTCTGTTTGTAGCCTACCCTTTGGGGATTGAAACGGTACTTTATGGGTAAATATTGGTGATACATATTGGTTTGTAGCCTACCCTTTGGGGATTGAAACACCTTATGGCAGATAGGAAGAAATACTACAAGGAAAGTTTGTAGCCTACCCTTTGGGGATTGAAACGTCTTTTCTCCAATAGTGCTGGTCTGAATCCAGCATTGTTTGTAGCCTACCCTTTGGGGATTGAAACCAAGTCGTTAAGTTCCCGTTATCATAGTAGCTGTAGTTTGTAGCCTACCCTTTGGGGATTGAAATTAGTAAAAAAAGCTGGTACGTGATGTACCAGCTTTTTTGTTTTTTCTCCTCTTGATTGCTTTGTTATCTCAAAAGATTGACCAAATAAATGTATCGCTATGCCCAAATTTGCTCCACTGTTTTAAAGTAGCTTACAAACTCTTGCAACTCATTCATCATGTATTAATATTCTTCTTGGTAAAATGTTACATAATCGCCTTCAGAAGTGGGTCCTGTTTCAACAGAAATAACCAGTTTCTTCCCAAATACCTTTGCAAGGTTGACCTCATTGTGGAAAATTGAGATTATATACTCAGCTCTGTTGCTGTAAGCCATGATGTTTACCTGGTCTGCAACCAAAAATACTTACTTATATGAGCTTTTACTTCCCCTTTGGATACCACAAATACTCAACAGATGACCTTTTCACAACAGGCTGAGGATATAGGCTCATGAGCTGCTGAATTTCTTTGTCTATATCACACCTTACCTTTAATCCAAGCTCTTTTGCCTTTTCATAGGTGATTGGATAGTCGTGCGTCCACTTACCTTCAACAAGCTCTTTTGCGATGTTCTCTGCAACATCGTCTGGGTAGTTTCCGCTCAAAAGCTCTAAAACTGCATCCTTTGTCTGTCTTATAGCCTTTTTAGCAACATCAGCTAAAATCAATGTTCTATCATCTATCTCTGTCATTGGCTTTTGCTTCACAACTTCCAGAATCGAAACTGCTGGAAACTCACCAATTTGTGGATCAACAGGTCCTAAAACCGCATCTGGAGCCATGACTATCTCATCTGCTGCCAAAGCAATCAGCGTCCCACCTGACATTGCATGGTGAGGAACATGGACTGTGACCTTGCCTTTATGGCGCTTTATGGCTCTTGCAATCTGAAGGGATGCTAAAACCAGGCCACCTGGTGTGTGAAGGATAATATCAAGTGGCACAGAGGGGTCTGTCATTGAGATTGCTCGAATTACCTCTTCTGAGTCGTTTATGTCAATATATTTATAGATGGGAAAGCCTAAAAAACTCATTGTTTCTTGCCTGTGGACAAGCAAAATAACTCTTGAGCCTCTTTTTTTCTCTATCTTTGCAATCATCTTTTGCCTTGCAGATTCAATCATCCTTTGCTTCATCACAGGCTGAATAGATGTAATAATTAGATACAGTATTAATATATCCCAAAAACTCATACTCGTTCCTCCTTTAGTAGTCTATTATTAAAAGTATCTGTAATAGAAAATCTCATCGTCAAAGAAGTTGTTGTATCTTCTATATTTTTTCTTAAACATATTGATAGTAAGCATACCAAATAAGAATCCCCCTATATGGGCCCACCATGCAATGCCGCTTCCAAATACAGGTCCAAATAGTTCTAATATCCCAGATGAGACCTGTGACAAAAACCAAAATCCAAGGAAAATGATTGCTGGAATCTCAATAAAAAGTGGAATAAACCCAATTGGAATTAAAGTTACAATTCTTGACAGTGGGAACATCAAAAAATATGCACCCATTACACCAGAGATTGCACCTGATGCCCCAACTGTTGGAATGGAAGATGTTGCATTGAAAAACCAGTGAGTAAGTGATGCTACAATTCCACTCAAAATGTAGAATATCAAAAACCTAAAGTGCCCTACTCTGTCCTCCACATTGTCGCCAAAAAGCCATAGGCTCCACATGTTGGAAATCAGGTGCATCCAGCTTGCGTGCAAAAACATAGATGTTAGAATTGAACCGACTGAAGCTGTGACTGCAAACAAAAGTCCATGTTGAAGATAGTAGGTAAACCTTTCTGGAATAAATCCATATCTGAACACAAACTCCTCTGCCTTGGCTTGAGGCAGTGATACCTGGTACAAGAATACAAAAACATTTACCAATATAATTGTCCAGGTCACAAAAGGTTTTTCCCTGCTTGGAATTGTGTCTTTTAAAGGTATCATATACTTTTCTCCTTTCACAGAGGTTTATAAAAATAATTCCTTTTTTTTATTTCCACATCTATAATTATTTATACCCCTCACAATAAAAAAAAATTGGCTGCCATCTTAAAAAACTTACCTAAAACTCTGACAGCCACCCTTTTTATTATTCTTCCTCTCTAACCCTTGCAATTGACGACACCTTTATGCTATCGCCGTCTATTCGCATGAGTTTAACACCTTGGGTTGACCTTCCTTGAATTGGCACCTGATCTATTTCAAGCCTAATAAACACTCCATCTGTTGAGCACAGCATTATCTCATCATTGTCATTTACCATCTTAATATCAACAATTCTGCCCGTCTTTTCTGTGACCTTGTATGTCAAAACTCCTTTTGCGCCGCGTTTTGTTTTCCTGTACTCCTCAATATCGCTTCTTTTTCCAAAACCGTTTTCTGTTACGCACAAAAGGTACTTGCCATCGCTTACCTTTTCCATTCCAACAACAAAGTCGCCATCTTCAAGGGTCATACCCTTGACGCCTTGGGCTGACCTTCCCATAACTCTTACATCATTTTCATTGAAAACAACACAATACCCTCCGCTTGAAACAAGAACAATCTCGTCATTGCCAGATGTGAGTTTTACATCAATCAGGCAGTCATCCTCAGACAAAGTTATTGCTTTTTTGCCTGCCTTTGTTGTATTTTCAAACTCGCTCAAAAGCACCTTTTTGATTGTTCCGTTTTTGGTGCACATCATCAAGAAGCCTTCTTTGAAGTCCTTCACAGTCATGCAAGCTGTGATTTTTTCATCTTTGCCAATCTGAATGAGATTGACAATTGCCGTGCCTTTTGCCTGTCTTGATGCCTCTGGCACTTCATATGCTCTGAGCTTATACACTTTTCCTTTGTCTGTAAAGAACAAGATGTAGTGATGAGTTGTTGTGACAAATACCTCTTCAACAAAGTCCTCTTCTCTTGTTGAGATTCCTGTTATGCCCTTGCCGCCTCTTTTCTGGCTCTTGTATGTGTCAAGTGGAAGTCTTTTGATGTATCCAAAGTGTGTAAGTGTAATTACTGTGTCTTGTTCTTGGATAAGTTCTTCTTCTTCAAAATCTTCTTGTTCATCTTGAATTATCTTTGTCCTTCTCTCATCCTTGTACTTTTCTTTTATCTCTAAAATCTCTTTTTTGATAATCTCTTTTACCATTGCCTCGTTTGCAAGCACGTTTTTGTAGTACTCAATCATCTTAAGAAGCTCCGCAAGCTCTTCTTCAATCTTTTGTCTCTCAAGGCCAGTGAGGCGTTGCAGTCTCATGTCAAGTATTGCCTGCGCTTGGACCTCTGTAAATTCAAATCTTTCAATTAGCCTTTCCTTTGCCTCATTTACTGTCCTTGATGAACGAATGATTGAGATAATCTCATCTATGTGGTCAAGTGCTTTTTTGAGCCCTTCTAAGATGTGAGCCCTTTCTTCAGCTTTTTTGAGGTCATATTTTGTTCGCCTTACAATTACATCCTTTTGATGTTCAATGTAGTAGTTTAGCATATCCAAAAGAGTCAGGACCTTTGGCTGATTGTCAACAAGCGCAAGCATTATTATTCCAAATGTGTCTTGCAGTTGGGTGTTCTTGTAAAGCTGTTTTAGCACAACATTTGCATCGGCATCCTTCTTTATCTCAATTACAATCCTCAAGCCCTCTTTGTCAGTCTCATCTCTTATATCTGAAATTCCTTCAATCTTCTTGTCCCGCACAAGCTCAGCAATCTTTTCGATAAGTCGTGCCTTGTTTACCATGTAAGGAAGCTCTGTTACAACTATTCTCTGTCTTCCCTTAGATGTCTGCTCAATCGTAGTCTTTGCACGCACCACAATCTTGCCCTTACCAGTTGAATATGCCTCTTTTATCCCCTTTTTGCCGATTATAAATCCACCTGTTGGAAAATCAGGCCCTTTAATTATCTTCATAATGTCATCTAAGGTAGCATCTGGATGGTCAAGCATGTACACAATTGCATCTACAACTTCTGCCAAGTTGTGCGGTGGAATGTTTGTTGCCATACCAACTGCAATACCTTGGCTGCCATTTACCAAAAGGTTTGGGAAACGCGATGGCAAAACCTTTGGCTCTTTTGCAGACTCATCAAAGTTTGGCATAAAATCGACTGTTTCTTTTTCAATATCACGAAGCATCTCCACCGCAATTCTGCTCATACGCGCTTCTGTGTAACGCATAGCAGCAGGTGGGTCACCGTCAATCGATCCAAAATTTCCATGCCCGTCAACAAGAGGGTGGCGCATGGAAAAGTCCTGTGCCATTCGAACAAGGCTTTCGTACACAGCTGCATCGCCGTGTGGATGGTATTTAGCCAAAACATGCCCCACAACTGTTGCAGACTTTCTGTAAGGCTTGTCAGGTGTAAGACCTATCTCGTTCATTGCATAAAGTATTCTTCTGTGAACAGGTTTTAGACCATCGCGAACATCTGGCAGCGCACGGGACACAATTACGCTCATTGCATAGTCTATATAGCTTCGTTTCATTTCTTCTTGTATCTCAACAGGAATTATCCTGAAATCCAGCTCTTCCATGCTTTTAAAAAGCCTCCTTTAAAAGTAAGTGACTATTCTATTTTAATCTTCTGAGCAAACTCGTTAACAGCTTTTTCAAATTCTTGAGATTGAATTTTCTTTTTAGAAATGCTCATACAATATAAGCTCTTTTTGCCAAAATCTTTTTCAAAAACATTTATAACATCAACTTCTTTTTCAGATGCAAGAGTAAAAATAAAACTGATATTTTTTATAAAAACCAAATACCTTTTTAAAAAACTCCTTACTGGACTTGGCAAATTACCAGCCCAAATAGGAGATACCACTATTACATGATCATATTTTGAAAAATCTTTATCAATATCTTCAATAGGAACTATTTTCTTTGTGATTGCTTCATATCCAGACCTCAAAAAACCAAATATACTCTTTCTACTTGAAGATTCTTTAATTTCAACAATTTCACATCTCAACACCTTTGACAATGCCTGTGCCACTTTTCTTGAGTTTCCTGTTAAAGAGTAAAAGACTATTAAAAATCTCATTTTTGCACCTTCTCATCAAATTTTATATATCCAAATTCCTTACATACTTAGCATTTTTCTCAATAAACTCTCTTCTCGGTTCGACCTTCTCGCCCATCAAAATTGTGAAGATCTCCTCTGCCATGACAGCATCTTCAAGCTCAACTCTCAAAAGAATCCTCCTTGCAGGGTCCATTGTAGTCTCCCACAGCTCTTCTGCGTTCATCTCACCAAGACCTTTGAATCGCTGAACCTGGGCATCCTTCATCTCTTGCAAGATTTTCTGAAGCTCTTTGTCGTTATACGCATATCGAACCTGTTTTCCTTTTGTTATCTTGTAAAGTGGTGGCTGGGCAATGTAAATGTGCCCATTTTCAATAAGAGGTCTCATGTATCTGTAGAAGAATGTCAAAAGCAGTGTCCTTATATGAGAACCATCAACATCAGCATCTGCCATGATAATTATCTTGTGGTATCTGAGTTTTTTAAGGTCAATGTCATTTCCAACACCAACCCCCAACGCTTGAATTAAAGGAAGAAGCTTGTCGTTTGAATAAATCTTGTCCTGGCTTGCTTTCTCGACATTTAGCATCTTACCCCAAAGCGGCAAGATTGCCTGATAACGCCTATCTCGTCCTTGCTTTGCAGAACCACCTGCAGAGTCACCCTCAACAATGAATATCTCGCACTTTTCAGGGTCTTTTTCTGAACAGTCTGCAAGTTTTCCTGGAAGGTTTGAGCTGTCTAAAGCAGATTTTCTTTTTATAACAAGCTCTCTTGCCTTTTTTGCCTCTTCGCGCGCTTTTGCCGCCAAGAGTGCCTTGTCTATTATCTTTTTTGACACATCAGGATTTTCTTCTAAAAATGCTGCAAGCTTTTCAGAAACTAAATTTTCAACTGCCCAGCGTGCCTCGCTGTTTCCAAGCTTTGTTTTCGTCTGGCCTTCAAATTGCGGCTCGTGAATCTTAACAGACACAACCGCTGTCATGCCATCTCTTATGTCTTCACCCAAAAGCTGGTTATCTCCTTTTACAAAGTTGTATTTTTTTGCATACTCGTTCACAGCCTTTGTCACAGCAGCTTTAAAGCCAACTAAGTGTGTACCACCGTCTATTGTCGCTATGTTGTTTGCAAATGAGTAAATGTTCTCACCAAACTGGTCTGTGTATTGGATTGCAACCTCAACCAAGATTTGGTTTTTCTCGCCCTCAATGTAAATTGGCTCTGGGTGCAAAACCTCTTTGTTTCGGTTTAAAAACTTTACAAACTCTGCAATACCGCCATCGTACTTTAGCTCAATTGTCTTTGGATTTTTTTCTCTCTCATCAGTAAATGTTATCCTTATCCCTTTGTTTAAAAACGCAAGCTCACGAAGACGCTGCAGCAAAACGTCTGCGTCAAACTCAATTGTCTCAAATATCTCATCGTCTGGCAAGAATGTAACTTTTGTACCTGTCCGTTGTGTCTGACCAATTACCTTTAAATCACAAACTGGCTTTCCTCTTTCATACTTTTGATAATATATATTGCCGTCTCTGTAAACTTCAACCTCTAAGTATCTTGAGAGTGCATTAACAACAGATGCACCAACACCATGAAGACCGCCAGACACTTTATACACACTTTCATTGAACTTTCCACCTGCGTGAAGTACTGTAAATACTACCTCAACACCGCTTTTTTGAAGTTTTGGATGAATGTCAACAGGAATTCCTCGTCCATCGTCTAATACAGTTACAGAATTGTCCCTGTGAATAGTAACATCAATGTTTTTGCAAAACCCTGCCATTGCCTCGTCAATTGCATTGTCAACAATCTCATATACCAAGTGATGAAGACCTCGCTGGGATGTTGAACCTATATACATTCCAGGACGTTTTCTTACAGCTTCAAGCCCTTCTAAAACCTGTATTTCACTTGCAGTATATTCTTGATTTGGATTTTTTGTTGTAGCCAACTTCATATCACCTTCCAAAAATAGAATTTTGAATAAAAATAAAATGACCTTTAACTTTCATCTAAGTAGTTGTCTACATAGTAATTAAAATTCAAAAACCTTTTTGCAATTGTTGTTGAGGACACAGGAGAGACAATAGCATACAGCCTTCCATCAATCTCAAGGATTATAATTGACTTTTTCAAATCATCGTTTATGACAACAAGCCTATCTTCGTTTTTAAGACTTTCCAAAATTCTCAAGTTATCTTCAGAGCTCATAAAAATGTCGTAGTTCATTATCAAAAGAAGCTCTGAACTGTTTACAACATAATCCTCACCTATATGAGCGAACATACCTTCACATCCCTATGGATTTTTTAAAAGAAGATTTAAAGTTGAATGAGATTTATATCATGGCTCAAAAGCCCTGTTTTTACTAAACTGTCTTTCTCATCTGCAGAGGTTATAATTGCTTGATAATCTTTACAAAGCTTTAAAACATTTTTTCTTTTTTCACTGTCAAGCTCTGAGAATATATCATCTAAAAGCAAAACTGGTTTTTCAAAAAGCTTTGCAGATGCAAGAGAGATTGCAATGCATGCAAACTTAATTTGGCCTTCTGAGGCATATTCTTTTGCATTTTGGCCGTTTATAAAAACATCAAAATCATCTCTGTGAACACCTTTGGTTGTAAACCCCATCTGGACATCCTTTTCAAACTGCTTCTTAAGCTGGCTGTAATACTCTTCTTCACTTGATGATGGAATTGAGGGTCTGAAGACGATGTCAATTGTGCTTTTGTCTTCAAACACTTTGTACCAAATCTCTTTTGTTGCCTCAGACAACCTCTTTATTATCTCTTCTCTTTTTTTTAATATCTGACAACCCAATTTAGAAAGCTCAATATCATACACATCTATTATATCCTTTTTATCATAACTTTTCAAAAAAGCGTTTCTGCTCATCAAGGCTTTTTGATAGTCTTGAAAGGTTTTTATCATGTAAGGGTATAGTTTTGCAACCTCCATGTCCAAAAACTTTCGTCGCACCTTTGGGTCTTGCTTTATAAGCTCTGTCGAATCTGGCTCAAAATATACAAATTTGAATTTTTCTATAAGCTCGGATAGCCTATTTATTTTCTTCTCATTTATCATTATTCTCTTTTGACCGAGCCTGTCTACATAGCATAATATACCATATTCAACGTCATTTGCTAAAACACTTGCTTCAAGCTTAAAATATTCGCTATCGAAACTGATGAGATTTGTATCCTTTGATTTAAAAGACTTTCCACAAAGACAAAAATATATAGCCTCAAGAAGGTTTGTCTTTCCTGAGGCGTTTTTACCTAAAATCAAATTTATTCCATCTTTGAACTCAAAAAACCTTTCATTATGATTTCTAAAATTTTCAAGGTAAATACTCTTTATTATCATCTTTTCAAAACCCCAAATCAAAAAAGCTTATTCTGGCATCTTAACAGGAAGCACAAGATAGATGTAGCCCTCATCCCCTTGCTGCTTTACAACGCTCGGGCTTGTAAGTGATGTAATGTAAATGTCTACTCCTCCATCTAAAACCTTTAGAACATCTAAAAAGTATTTAACATTAAACCCAATTCTGATGTCTTTTCCTTCAACATCGCAAAGAACATCTTCTTCGTATCTTCCATCTGTTGAATATGACATGACCCTGAACATCATACCAGAAACCTCAAATATAACAGCTTGGACATTTGTTTTCTCATCCTTTGAAACAATTGATGCTCTTTCAAGTGTGCTCTCTAAAACATCTGCTGAGATTGAAATCTTTGTTGAATACTCTGTCGGAATGACATTTTTATAGTCAAAAAATCTACCTGATATGAGGGTTACAATGACGCTGGTCGAGCCTATCTCAAACAGAGCCTGATTTTCAAAGAACGAAACTCTTACCTTTTCTGCTTCTTCAATGTCTATTATCTTTGTTATATCATCTAAGTTCTCAGCTGGCACAATCTTTGAAAACTCGCCGTCTACTTCAATTGGTTTTAACTTGCAAATTGCGAGCCTGTGCCCGTCCATCCCGACAAGGTTTATAACATCGCCTTCTCTTTCGAAAAGCACCCCTGTAAAGGTAGGCCTTGTCTCATCCTTAGATGTTGCAAATATAACCTTGTCCATTGCGTCCTCAAACTCGTTTGCTGCAAACTCACAAAAGCTATCAATTGGCTTTCTGTCCATCTTTGGAAAGTCAAGTGGGTCAAGAGTTGGGAGCCTAAATTCTATCTTCTGACACCTGATTTTTACTTCGTTGTCCTCTCTTATTATTTCAACGTCACCAGAAGGAAGCTTTTTTACAATATCAGATAGAAGCTTTGCCTTGACAAGTGCTGCTCCTCTTTCTAAAATCTCTGCCTGAAACTCTGTTTGCATTTGCATTTTCATATCGTTTGTGGTAAATACAACCACATCTTCTGCTTCAATTAATACGCACTCTAAAATGGATGTTACCTTTGTTGATGCTGCAGCAGGTATTACCTTGGAAATATTATCTTGCAGAGTGCTTTTATCCACAACAAATCTCATTTTTATTCCCTCCTCTTTTATTGGGGGTATTTGCACGCAGGCTTAAATAAAACTCTACCAGTAGTAGTAGCTAATAATACCTGTGGATAAGTTAAAAATGTGTGCAAGTCCTTGAAAAATGTGAATTTGAGAGACTTAACAACATTGTGGATAATTTAAGTATTTTTCAACTAAATTCACATGTGAAAAATCAAATTCACACATAAGTTATCCACAGTTGTTTATTCTCTGTTGATAAGTCGTTTTTTTAGGTTTTCCACAGTATTTCTTATGTTAGTATCCTTGTTGATAAGTTCTTTTATTTTTTCACAAGCGTGAAGTACTGTTGTGTGGTCTTTTCCGCCAAAGGCTTCCCCTATTTTAGGCAAGGATACATTTGTGAGCTCTCTTGCTAAGTACATTGCTATTTGGCGTGGGAATGCTACATTTCGAGACCTTCTTGATGATTTAAAGTCTTCCAGTTTGATATTAAAATAACCTGCAACCTCTGCTTGAATATCTTCAATTGTGAGCTCTTTTTTGGTGTTTGTGTCTATAAACTCTTTTAGGGCCTTTTCAGCAAGCTCTAAGGTGATTTCCTTGTCTGGTGCCATCAGCTTTGAGTATGCTAAGATCTTATTTAAAGCACCTTCGAGCTCTCTTATGTTTGTCTCAATCTTTGAGGCTATGAACTCTAAAATGTGCTGTGGCACTGGTGTTCCTTCAAGCTGGCACTTTTTGCTCAGGATTGCAATTCGCGTCTCAAAGTCAGGCGGTTGTATGTCTGTTATAAGTCCCCATTCAAAGCGGGATCTGAGCCTGTCTTCTAATGTGTTTATCTCTTTTGGCGGTCTGTCTGAGGACAGAATTATCTTTTTATTTGCTTCATAGAGTGTGTTGAATGTGTGGAAAAACTCTTCTTGGGTCCTTTCTTTTCCACCTAAAAACTGGATGTCGTCAATCAAAAGAACGTCGACATTTCTGTATTTCATCCTAAACTCATCAGTCTTTTCATCGCGAATTGCTGCAATCAGCTCGTTTGTGAATATTTCTGATGTCACATACATGACCTTTGTATCAGGATAGAGCTTTAGTACATGGTGGCCAATTGCATGCATAAGATGAGTTTTTCCAAGCCCAACTCCACCGTAGATAAAAAGTGGGTTGTATGTCTTTTCTCCCGGTGGTGTTTCTGCAACTGCCAAGGCTGCAGCATGAGCAAGCCTATTATTGTTCCCAACTACAAAGGTTTCAAAGGTGTATTTGGGATTTAATGTTGTTGTGACTTCAACTTTTTCTTCTTGTTTTTGCTTTATGTACTTTTTGTACTTTTCGACCTCGTTCGGCAAGATTACTTTTAAACTCAAATGAGGTGAGTAAAGCTGCCTCAGTGCGTTTAAAATCAAAAGTGAATACCTGTTTATGACAATCTCCCTGTGAAAATCTGCAAATGCCTTTAGTATGAATGTATCATTCTCATCAAAACAAATTGGAACAAGAGTCTCTACCCATGTGTTGTATGAAATATCTGTCGGGCTTGGGTTTAGCTCTTTTTTAATGACCTCCTTTATATCCTCCCATACTTTGTTAACGTCGTAGTCAACCAT